>JAOPWU010000028.1 GCA_025965515.1 Mycobacterium sp. | reverse complement strand
GACCTCTCCACCTACGCAGCCGACCTGGCCGGCCTCATCGAGCACCTGGACCTGCACGACGTCGTCCTGGTCGGCCACTCGACCGGCGGCGGCGAGGTCACCCGCTACATGGGCCGGCACGGCACCGCCCGGGTCGCCAGGGCGGTGCTGCTCAGCGCCATCCCGCCCCTCATGCTGCGCACCGACGCCAACCCCGAGGGGCTGCCCCGCTCGGTGTTCGACGAGCTCCGGGAGGGCGTGCTGCGCGACCGCTCGCAGTTCTACAAGGACGTCTCCGCGCCGTTCTACGGCGCGAACCGGCCCGGCGCCAGCGTCTCCCAGGGCAAGCGGGACGAGTTCTGGCTGCAGTCGATGTCGGTCGGGATCCGGGGCGCGCTGGAGTGCATCACGGCGTTCTCGGAGACCGATCTGACCGAGGACCTCAAGGCCATCGACGTGCCGACGCTGATCTTGCACGGCGACGACGACCAGATCGTGCCCATCGTCGCGTCGGCCCGCAAGTCGGTCGAGCTCGTGAAGAACGCGACGCTCAAGATCTACCCGGGCGCCCCGCACGGTCTCACCGGTGCCCACGAGGAGGAGTTCAACGCCGACCTCCTCGCCTTCCTGGCCGGCTGAGCCGCCTCGCCCGGCGACGACGGCGCCTGTCCCTCACGTGCCGCCGGGGGAGCCGGCGGTGAGCGCGTCGCGCAACGCTGCCCGGCCGGTGACCCCGAGTTGGGGAAGGCCCGGTAGAGGTGCGCCCCGACCGTGGGCCAGTCTCCCGTGACGGCTGGACCGCGACAACGGCCGGACCTGCCCCGGGCCGGGACAGCTAGCTCCGGCGGCCTTCGCTGAGCGGCTCGGTCGCCTCCCACACCGTCCGCCACCGGGCCTTCGGCGCGGCCGCCGCCCCGGCCGTCCCGGCGGGCGTCGCCGCCCGGCGGGCCGCCTCCCACCAGGTGGTCCGGTCCTCGTCGAGCAGCTGCCGCAGCGCACCGGTGATCCGCTCGGTGAACGCGCGGGGCGGCTCGTCGGCGGCGGGGGACAGCGGCGTGCCGTACCGGACCGAGACGGGGGTGCGCCCCCGCTGCGGCCAGCTGCGGCCCCGGGGCATCGCGGTGTAGGACCCACGGATCGCGACGGGGACCACCGGCACCCCCGCCTGGACCGCCAGGTAGGCGGCGCCCGGTCGCAGGTCCTGCAGCGTGCCGTCGGGGGTGCGCGTCCCCTCCGGGAAGATCACCAGGCTCCACCCGTCCGCGAGCAGCTCGCCCGGGGTGGCCGTCGGCGTGCGGGCCCCGCCGCGCCGGTCGATGGGCACCGTCCCGAACAGCAGGGCCGTGCCGGCGGCGCGCCAGGCGCTGTCGAAGAAGTAGTCCGCGGCGGCCGCCACCACGGTCGTCTCCCGTCGCTCCGGCGGCAGGCTGCAGAGCACCAGCGGGGTGTCCAGGTGCGAGCTGTGGTTCGCCACGAAGATCACCGGGCCGTCGAGCCCGTCCAGCGCGTCCCGGCCGTGTACCCCGGGCGCGGTCTCGTGCCAGACGAGCGGCCGCATGACCCCCTGCAGCAGCCCGGCGCGGACGGCCCGCGCGGGGGCGGTCCGGGCCCAGGCCGTCGGGAACTCGCGGTTCGGCGCGGGCAGCCGGTGCGGCTCGGCACCCGCGGGTAGCGGCGGGCGCGAGCCCCAGCGCCAGCCGCGGGCGACCTGCCGGACCAGCGTCCGGGTGCTCGGGCCCCGGCTCATCGGACGTCCGCGATCGCGTGCGGCGGCGAGTGGAGGTAGCTGATGCTGGGCGAGCCGCCGACGGTGTCCTTCGCCATCTCGAGCGCGTCGGCCAGCGTCGACGCCGACCGGAACCCCATCCTCGCCACGGCCTTCCTGTCGCCGCCGACCCAGATCACGTCTCCCAGGTGGTCCATGGCGTGCGCGCCCCAGTACCACATGTAGAAGGGGTGGACGCCGTGGTACGCGTGGCTGGTGCGGTAGAGGTGCCGGTACCAGGGGTCCGTCGCGTAGGACTCCTCGAACTGCTTCTCGATGACCTTCGGGTCGGTGGAGGTCGCGAGGACCTCCTCGAAGAAGTCGACGTACGAGGGGTGGTGCAGCTGGGAGAACTCGTACGGCACCGGGTGGAAGAGGATCAGCGCGCCGCCCTGCCGGACCAGCGGCTTGTTGCGGTACATATTGAAGAAGTAGCCGAGCCCCAGGCACATCGCGAGGATCGGGTTCATCACCGAATTGACGTTGTACGGGCCGAGGTACGGGAGCCCGAACACGAGGACGTCGGTCTGCCCCTGCACCTCGACCAGCTGCTGGCGGTGCACGTTCGCCACGGTCAGCTCGTGCACGGCCTCGGTCTCCCCGGCCTGCACGCCGGTGACCTCGTAGTCGGCCACGAGGTCGCGGAAGATCTTCCGGCGCAGCTTCGCCGGCGCGACGGCGAGCCCCTTCGTGACCCCCAGCATCGTGGCCTGGTCCTTGGCGGACCACTCCCACTCCCGCTTGGTCATGAACGCGTAGCTCGACGGGAACGCCGCGTTGTTCAGCGTCGTCTCGACCGTGAAGACCTTCACCTGGCTGTTCACGATCCGGCCCATCCGCCAGGCGGAGGAGTGCAGCGCGGAGCGCGTGTGGTCCATGAAGGACCGCGAGTGGACCATGGTGTGGGTGTTGTGGTGGTGGCGCAGCGACTTGTAGCTGGCCAGGCCGATCGCGACCGACTTGTGGCCGCCGTCCATCGCCACCAGGTTCACGTTCACGTAGACGACCAGGTCCGACTCGGCCGCCCGCTTGCTGATCTCGACGTCCTCGCCGTGGTCGGTCATCCCCAGGTGGGCGAGCCCGTCGGGGTCCTCGGCGTCGAAGTTCTTCAGGTGCTCGGGGAAGAACGAGCGGAACACGCGTTCGCCGACCGCGCGGCGGATCTCCGGGCCGGTCATCCGCCGGTGCAGCGCGGTGGCGACCACCAGTTCGACGTCGTCCACGCCCGCCGCGGCCGCGAGCGTCAGCACCTTCTCGATGACCTGCTGCCGCACGTCCGGGGTGCGCATCTGCGGCAGCGGCAGCGACAGGTCGTCGAACGCGATCGTCAGCTTCATGCCGGCGAAGAGCAGGGCGCGCAGCGGCTCGCTGCCCTGCGGGTGCTCCAGCGCCTCGTCGATGGCCGCGCCGACGTCGGGCAGCCCGGGCAGCGACTCCGGCGGGTAGATGACCCGCGTGCCGAGCGGGAAGGTCTCGAGCCGCATCCCCTCGCCGTTGTGCACCAGCAGCGGAGGCGTGCGCTCGTCGACCTCGAGGACGAAACCGGGACGTGCCACCTGGTCGATCTCCTGGGGGTGAGTGCGGGGGGGACGGGGGTGGCGCGGGCTAGGGCGACCGGGGGTCGAACGCGACCTTGAGCGTGCCGAGGCGGCCCGCGTTGCGGGCGTGGTCGATCGCGTCGGCGTAGCGCGCCAGCGGATAGACCCCGCCGACCGCCCCCTCCAGCAGCCCCTCGGCGGCCGCGTCGGTGGCGAGCTCCAGCGCGACGGCGAAGTCGTCACCGCCGGTGGCGTAGGTGCCGACGACGTCGAGCTCCCGGAACCACGCGGGGGTCAGGTCGACGCCGCCGGTCGGCAACCCGGAGAGCACGACCCGGCCGCCGGCCCGCGTGACCCGCAGCGCGGTGGCGAGGCCGTCGGGGCTGCCCGTGGCCTCGATCGCGACGGAGACGCCGCCCAGCAGGAAGTCGGGCCCGCGCTCGGGGGAGAGCCGGACCGCGCCCGTGGCCCGGCGGGCGAGCGCCGTCGCCGCGCCGGGCTCCCAGACGTCGTCGGCGCCGAACAGCGTGGCCAGCGCCTTCTGCCGCGGGTGCTTGGCCACGACGCTCAGCCGGGCGGCGGGCGCCAGCCGGCGCAGCGCGAGGGTCGTGAACAGCCCCACCGCGCCGGCGCCGAGCACCAGCACGTGGTCGTCCTCGCCGGCCTGCGCGCGGCGGGCCGTGTGCACGGCGCAGGCGAGCGGCTCGACCAGGACGGCGATCTCGTCGGGCAGCGCGTCGGGTACGGGGTGCAGCTGGCTGGGGTGGGCCACGAGGACCGAGCCCCAGCCCCCGCCGGTGTCGCGGCAGTAGCCGGTCTGCAGGCCGGGGGCCAGGTGGCCCGTCGCGACCCGCTCGCAGCGGTTCCCCTGCCCGGCACGGCAGGCGGGGCACGGGCTCTCGCCCCGCGCGGCGCACCCCAGGACGGGGTCCAGCACCACGCGGGTGCCGGCGGGCAGCGTGTCGGTCGCGTCGAGCAGCTCGCCGACCACCTCGTGGCCGGGCACGAACGGCATGCTCACCAGCGGCGAGAAGTAGAGGCTCGACTGCCCCGTGACGGTGGCGAGGTCGGAGCCGCAGATGCCGGACAGGTGCACGCCGACGCGGACCCAGTCGGGCCGGGGCGGCTGCGGGGTCCGCGCGTCCACCAGCCGCAGTGGAGCGACCGCCAGCGCGCCGGACCCGCCGAGCAGCGCCCCGCCCAGCCGGGTGGCCGTGCGGGTCGCGAGGTACCGCGGCAGGGATCGGTGGACCTCCAGCGCGCGGCCGCGGGCGGGCCGGGCGGGGGGCGCGGGCGGAACGACGGGCGCGGCCGCCGTGTCGGGCGTCATCGGGCCGGCTCCAGCGGGGCGGGCAGGTGCAGCCCCGGCGTGCCGGGGGTGCGGCTCCACTCCACGACGGGCCAGCGGCGGCTCCGCGCCTCGCGCAGCAGCGGCACGTCCGGGCTGACGGCGACGGGGTGCCCGACGGCCTCCAGCATCGGCAGGTCCGAGACGCTGTCGGCGTAGCCGAACGCGTCCGCCAGGGCGGCGTCGTGGTCGCGGGCGTACCGGCGCAGCCACGCGGCGCGGGCCTCCGCGATCACCGGCGGCTCGGCCAGCTGACCCGTGCAGCGGCCGGCGGCGTCCACCTCGAGCCGGGCGGCCACGATCTCGTCGAACAGCGGCGCCAGCGGTCGGGTGAGCAGCTCGACCGCGCCCGTGACCAGCACGGTCCGGTGCCCGGCGGCGCGGTGCTCCCGCACCCGCCGCAGCGCGGCGGCGTTCACCCGCTCCAGCACGACCGACGTGACCGCCGCGGCCATCGCCGCTTCGAGGTCCGCGAAGGCCAGGCCCGCGTACCGCCGGTACACCGAGCGCAGCAGCACGCCGCGGTCACCCGCGTCCGCCCGCAGGTACCCGGGCAGCCGCCGTACGGTGTCCGCGACCTGTCGGCCGCGCGTGAGCGCGTCGGGCTCGCCGCCGAGCCGCAGCCAGAGGTAGGCCTCGACCACGGTGCTGTCGAGGACGGTGCCGTCCAGGTCGAACACGGCGAGCACGGTCGGCGCCCCCGCCGGGGCGTCGGCGCCGCGGGGGAGGGTGGTCATGGCGGCGGGCCGCTTGCGCTCCCGCGGGCCCCGCAGCAGCCCGGTGACCGTCGGGATGTGGACGTCGCCGAGGTAGTTCTGCCAGTCGATGACCCCGGGGTCGACGCCCCAGCGCTCCCGGTCCGCCGGCGCCAGCCCAGCGGTCAGCGCCTGCACGGCGTCGTCGGCGAAGACGAGCGTGGCGGACGTGTACGGCCGGTAGAGGTCGCCGTAGCGGCGCAGGAAGCGCAGCCCGTCCCGCTGCCGGTCCACCTTCCCCGCCCACGTGCGGGCGCGCGCCGACTGCGGCAGCAGTCCGACGGCGCGGTCCGCCCAGTCCACCGCCCGCTCGCCGAGCCGCAACCGGCGCTCGACGGCTGCGGCCCCGGGGAACTCCCAGGTCGGCACGGCGAACGTGCCGTAGTCCGCGCCGCTGAAGCGCTGCGGCAGGGGGTTCGCGGCGAAGTAGTCGTGCGCGATGCGGTAGAGCTCGCGGAACCGCAGCGGGTTCCGGAAGCTCGATCCCACGTGGTAGTAGGCGGGGGTCGCCGGCGGGGGCGGCGTGGCCGCGACCGCGAGGATCGCGTTCACCACGAGGTCCACCGGGATGATGTCGATGGCGCCGTCGGGCACGGACGGGAACTCGGGCAGGACGCCGCGCCCGTAGGCCAGGAGCAGCGGCTCCGCCATCTTGAAGCCCTCGATCCACCCGGGGTAGGGGCGCGCCAGGGCACTCTCGATGATCGACGGCCGGACGACCGACAGGGGCAGCCCGTCCCGGCTGCTCTCGACCAGGCGCTCGCCGAGCGCCTTCGTGAACGTGTAGCAGTCCGTCCAGCCCAGTCCCTGCGCGCGGGTGCGGCCGGCCTCGACGAGGCGGCGGCGGACGTCCTCGGCGCGGCGGCGCTCCGCGTCGCGGGCGACCGCGAGCGGGCCCTCGCCGCTGTGCTCCCGGCGCGCCCGGTCCAGGAAGCCGTCGAGGTGCTCGGGGGTGCGGGAGTCGTCCTCGAGGCGGGCGGCGATCCGCTCCGCCGCGGCGACCTCGGCGCGCCAGTCGACGGCGTGCTCCAGCGACCCCTCGCTGGTCACGCCGGTCCGCAGGCCGGCGACGTACGCGGTGGAGACGTGCACGAGGTGGGGCCGGGCGCCGCTCGCGTGGACCGCCCGCAGCAGCTCCTGCGTCCCGAGCACGTTCGTGGCGAACCCCTCGTGCAGCGGTGGGTCGAACGAGACGGCCCCGGCGCAGTGGATCACCACGTCCGTCTCGGCCGGCACGGCCGGCATCGCCGCGAGGTCGCCCTCCAGGCACCGGACCCGCTCGGCGACCAGGGCGTCCAGTGGCGCCTGGCCGCCCAGCCGCTCGCGCAGCGGCCTGAACGCGGGCTTGCGCACCAGGTCGGCGAGGCGCTCGGCCCCGGACCGCCCGCCGCCGGGGCGGATGACGGCGAGGACGCAGGTGTCGGGGAGGTCGGACAGGATCCGCTCCAGCAGCGCCTCGCCGACGAAGCCGGTGACCCCCGTGAGCAGCAGGGTGCGACCGGCGAGTCGCTCCGCGACAGTGGCCGCCGAGGGCCCCGCCGCTCCGTTGTCGTCCGACACGGATCACCTCCCGGCGGGAGGTTACGGAAGTCCGCGGCGCGCAACCGAGTTGGCGCAGGTGCTGTGGCACGACCGCCGCGCCGTGTCACATGCCCGCCGGGCAGGGCGGAGCGTCAGGTGACGGCCTGGATCGCGAACATCACGGCGATGTAGTGGCAGGCCGCCGCCACGAGGGTCGCGGCGTGGAAGACCTCGTGGTAGCCGAACGACCGGGGCAGCGGGTCGGGCCGCTTGAGGGCGTAGACCACCCCGCCGGCCGAGTACACGACCCCGCCGATGAGGAGCAGCGCGAGGGCCGCGATGCCGCCGCCGTCCCGGATCGGGTCGAGCACGAACACGGCCACCCAACCGAGCCCCACGTACACGGGGACGTACGCCCAGCGCGGCGCGCCCGAGAACACCATGCGCAGCCCGATGCCGACCACCGCACCGCCCCAGACCACGGCGAGCACGGCCCAGCGTGAGGCGCCGTGCAGGAGCGTGAGCGCGAACGGGGTGTAGCTCCCCGCGATGAACGCGAAGATCATCGAGTGGTCCATGCGCCGCAGGACCGCCCGCCCCCGGGGGCCCCAGGCGACCCGGTGGTACAGCGCCGAGATCCCGAAGAGCATCACCAGCGCGACGCCGTAGACGACGCACCCGACGGTCGGTGCACCCGCCGGGGCGAGCGTGATCAGCACCGTCGCGAGGACGAGCGCCACGGGCACCGCGGCGGCATGGAGCCAACCGCGCCAGCCGGGCCGCGCGGGGTCCGCCGCGCGGCGGAACTGGGGCATGCTGACCACGCTGCCGCGCCCGCTGCGCACGCTCACCGTGCTCAGCGGCTCGGACGTGGGGCTTCCGGCCGGGTGGACGGGCACCGGCGCCACCGCCTCTCCGTGTCGTCGCGGCCACCGTAGCGCTGCGGTCGCCGGGGGCTCACGGGCCGGCCCGTGGTCTTCACCTCTTGGTGATGCACCGGTGATGTCGCCCACTCGCCCGTGTTACCGGGGGGCGATGTCCCGTAGCCTGTTCGGCACCCCAAAGTCAGACTCGAAGGACTAGGGGGGAGTGACCCTCCCCACTCCCCGTCACTCGTGGTCGTACCACCGGTTAACACCGCACGGTGAGGTCGGCTGCGCTGGGGAAGAACGTTTACCTACCGCTGTGAAGTCGTTTCCCCGGCCGTCCAGGGCGGGGGGCGTCGACGAAGAGGGAGTTGTGCGATGACAACGGCGTCGACCATCGCGGGCCTTGATACGGCCCCGACCAAGCACGCGAAACTGATCTCCTGGGTTCGCGAGATCGCCGAGCTGACGCAGCCCGACCGCGTCGTCTGGGCGGACGGATCCCAGGAGGAATGGGAGCGCCTGACGTCGGAACTCGTCGCCGCGGGCACGTTCGTCCGGCTGAACGAGGCCAAGCGGCCGAACAGCTTCTACGCCGCGTCCGACCCGTCGGACGTCGCCCGGGTCGAGGACCGCACGTTCATCTGCTCGGAGAAGCAGGAGGACGCCGGCCCCACGAACAACTGGACCGACCCGCAGGAGATGCGAGGGACGCTCAAGGAGCTCTTCGCGGGTTCCATGCGCGGCCGCACCATGTACGTCGTCCCGTTCTGCATGGGCCCGCTCGGCGGCGCCATCTCGCAGTACGGCGTCGAGATCACCGACTCCCCGTACGTCGTCGTCTCCATGCGGATCATGACGCGCATGGGTACCGCCGCCCTGGAGCAGATCGGCACGGACGGCTTCTTCGTCCCGGCCGTCCACTCCGTGGGCGCGCCGCTGGCGCCGGGGCAGGCCGACGTGGCGTGGCCCTGCAACACGACGAAGTACATCACCCACTTCCCGGAGACCCGGGAGATCTGGAGCTACGGCTCCGGCTACGGCGGCAACGCGCTGCTCGGCAAGAAGTGCTTCGCGCTGCGCATCGCCTCGGTCATGGCCCGGGACAACGGCTGGCTCGCCGAGCACATGCTGATCCTCAAGCTCACCTCCCCGGAGGGCGACGTCCGCTACATCGCGGCCGCGTTCCCCAGCGCCTGCGGCAAGACGAACCTGGCGATGCTCGAGCCGACCGTGGCCGGCTGGAAGGTCGAGACCGTCGGCGACGACATCTGTTGGATGCGGTACGGCGATGACGGTCGGCTCTACGCCATCAACCCGGAGGCCGGGTTCTTCGGCGTCGCGCCGGGCACGGGCACGGAGACCAACCTCAACGCGGTGAAGAGCCTCTGGGGCAACAGCATCTTCACCAACGTCGCCCGCACCGACGACGGCGACGTGTGGTGGGAGGGGCTGACCCCCGAGAAGCCCGCCCACCTCACCGACTGGAAGGGTCAGGACTGGACGCCTGACGCGGAGACCCCGGCGGCGCACCCCAACTCCCGGTTCACCACCCCGGCGGCGCAGTGCCCGATCATCGCCCCCGAGTGGCAGGACCCGGCCGGCGTCCCGATCTCCGCCATCCTCTTCGGTGGTCGTCGGGCCACCTCGGTGCCGCTCGTCACCGAGTCGTTCGACTGGCAGCACGGCGTCTTCCTGGCCTCGACGGTCAGCTCGGAGACCACCGCGGCCGCCACCGGCGCCATCGGCCAGCTGCGTCGCGACCCGTTCGCGATGCTGCCGTTCTGCGGCTACAACATGGGCGACTACTTCAGCCACTGGCTGAAGGTCGGTGCCGCGACGGACGCCGAGAAGCTGCCGAAGATCTACTTCGTGAACTGGTTCCGCAAGAACGACCAGGGCAAGTTCGTCTGGCCGGGCTTCGGCGAGAACAGCCGGGTGCTGAAGTGGATCGTGGAGCGGCTCGAGGGCCGCGCCGAGGGCACCGAGACGCCGCTCGGCGTGCTCCCGACGCGCGCGGCGCTCGACACGGCCGGGCTCGACGTCTCCGACGCCGACCTCGACCTGCTGCTCAGCGTGGACGCCGAGGCCTGGAAGCAGGAGGCGGACCTCATCCCGTCCCACTTCGAGACCTTCGGTGACCACCTGCCGCAGGAGCTGTGGCAGGAGCTCGACGCGCTCAAGGGCCGCCTGCAGGGCTGATCGCCCCGCACGGATCCCGCGCTGTTCCTCACGACGGGCCGACACCGCGCAGCGGTGGCGGCCCGTCGTGCTGTGCTGCCGGGGCGGCCGCACCCGGGTCGCGTAAGGTTCGCGCGTGGGTCTGCGGCAGGCGTTTTACGGGCTCTACGAGCGCCGCCTAGCCCGCCAGGTGGCCGCGCGGCCGCTGCCGTCGCACGTGGGCGTCATCCTCGACGGGAACCGCCGCTGGGCGCGGGCCTCCGGCGCGCGGACCGTGGCGCACGGCCACCGCCGCGGCGCGGACAAGATCCAGGAGTTCCTCGGCTGGTGCGAGGAGCTCGGCATCGACCGGGCGACGCTGTGGCTGCTGTCGACGGACAACCTGTCGCGCCCCGCGGCCGAGCTCGAGCCCCTGCTGGCCGTGATCGAGCAGGCCGTGCGCGACCTGGCGGCCCCGGACCGGCCGTGGCCCGTGCACCCGGTGGGCGCGCTGGAGGTGCTGCCGGAGCGCACCGCCCAGGTGCTGCGGGAGGCGGCGGCCACGACGGCCGGCAAGACAGGGCTGCACGTCAACGTGGCCGTCGGGTACGGCGGGCGGCAGGAGATCGCCGACGCGGTGCGTTCCCTGCTCCTGGACCTGGCGAAGCAGGGGGCGAGCCTCGAGGAGGCCGCCGGGGCGCTGGACACCGACGCCATCGCCGAGCACCTGTACACCCGCGGCCAGCCCGACCCGGACCTCGTCATCCGCACCTCGGGGGAGCAGCGGCTCTCCGGCTTCCTGCTGTGGCAGAGCGCGCACAGCGAGTTCTACTTCTGCGAGGCCTACTGGCCGGACTTCCGCCGGGTCGACTTCCTGCGGGCGCTGCGCTCGTTCGGGGAACGCAACCGGCGTTTCGGCTCCTGACCCGGGCGGTTCGCCCGCTGGCGTTACCGCGACGTTTCCCGGCCGTCCGTTTTGTTTACGGGCATCGGGGGGTCCGGGGTCGTACGCTGGCGTTGAGCGGGGCATCCAGTCCCGCCCGGGAGGCCGCCGGTGCAGCTGAGCAGCCGCCCCTCATTCGGTGAGGGGCCGCCTCGCCCCGTACCGGTGTCGGGTCGCCGCCCTCCTGCCGGGTCCCAGGGACGTGCCGGGTCGCCCCGGTCGTGCCGAAGACCACCGGTGTTCCGTCCCGACCCCTGACGAGAAGCCGGCGGTCACCCATGTCTGCTAGTTCCGTCCCGTTCCAGGCCACCTCGGCGGCCCCCACCGCGTCCCCCGCGGGGGCGCCGTCCCCCACCGGTCGGCGCACGTACGTGCTCGACACCAGCGTCCTGCTGTCCGACCCGGGCGCCCTCCTCCGCTTCGCCGAGCACGCGGTGGTCCTGCCGCTCGTCGTGGTGTCGGAGCTCGAGGGCAAGCGGGACCACCCGGAGCTCGGCTGGTTCGCCCGGCAGGCGCTGCGGATGCTGGACGAGCTGCGGATCCGCCACGGCAGGCTGGACCAGCCGATCCCGCTGGGCCCGCTGACGGGCGGCGGTGCGGCCGGCGGGACGCTGCGGGTGGAGCTGAACCATGTGGACCCGGGGCGGCTCCCGGCGGGGTTCCGCAGCGAGGGTGGCCCCGTGGACGCGGACTCCCGCATCCTCACGGTCGCGTTCAACCTGGCGGCGGAGGGCTGCGACGTCGTCCTGGTCAGCAAGGACCTGCCGCTGCGGGTGAAGGCCTCCGCGCTCGGGCTGGTGGCGCAGGAGTACCGCGCGGAACTCGCCGCGGAGGGCACCGCGACGGGCATGGCGGAGCTGGAGGTGGCGGGCGAGCTCATCGACCGGCTCTACGCGGACGGGATGCTCGACCTGCTCGAGGACCTGGGGGACGTAGCGGGCGCCGCGCCGGCCGGCCGGCCCGCCGTCCCGGCGGCCGAGCTGCCCGTCCACACCGGCGTCGTCCTGCTGGGCGAGGGGCAGTCCGCGCTCGCCCGCGTGCACCCCGACAAGACGTTGCGCCTGCTGCGCGGCGGCGGGGCGGGGCCGCAGGCCTTCGGGCTGCACGGCCGCTCGGCGGAGCAGCGGGTGGCGCTCGACCTCCTGCTCGACCCGGACGTGGGGATCGTCAGCCTGGGTGGCCGGGCCGGCACCGGGAAGTCGGCGCTGGCGCTCTGCGCCGGGCTGGAAGCCGTGCTGGAGCGTCGGCAGCACAAGAAGATCGTGGTGTTCCGACCGCTGTACGCCGTCGGCGGCCAGGACCTCGGCTACCTCCCGGGGTCGGGCGAGGACAAGATGGCCCCGTGGTCCCAGGCCGTCTTCGACACGCTCTCGGCCGTCGTGAGCCCGCACGTCATCGACGAAGTGGTCGACCGCGGGATGCTCGAGGTGCTGCCGCTGACACACATCCGCGGCCGTTCGCTGCACGACAGCTTCGTGATCGTCGACGAGGCGCAGTCGCTGGAGCGGGGCGTGCTGCTCACCGTGCTGTCGCGCCTCGGCCAGGGCTCCCGCGTGGTGCTGACGCACGACGTGGCGCAGCGGGACAACCTGCGGGTGGGGCGACACGACGGCATCACGGCCGTCGTGGAGGCCCTCAGCGGGCACCCGTTGTTCGCACATGTCACCCTGACCAGGAGCGAGCGGTCGGCGATCGCCGCGTTGGTCACGGAGATGCTGGAGGATCTGCCGCTGTGAGGGACGCCCGCGCTACCGCCGGTCCGCTGCCGGTCGCCGCCCGACCGGTCCGGGGCACCGCGTGATCCGCATCGTGCGGTGGTCCCCGGCCCGCCGGGGACCGCACCCGCGCCGACCGGTGAGCCGCCGCTGCGGCCGGACCAGGCCGCCGCGCTAGCCCGCACGCCGACGGCCGGCCCGTAACCGCGGGCCGGCCCTCGGTGTGGCCGCGGGCCATCGGGGGTACCCGGGGGGTCGCCGCGTGACAGGGTGGACCACTCGGTAGGAAGCCGCCGCCCCGGGGCCGCGGGGCACCCCGCGGTCGGTCGCGGGCCGAGAACGCGAGGTGATCGTGGCAGAGCGTGTGGACCCCTCGGACGTCCCGTCCGCCGGCGGCCCCAGGGTGAGCCGGGACGTCGCGGAGGCCTTCAGCCAGGTCGCCCGGGACCTGCAGGCCGAGGCCGCCGTGCAGCCCACCCTGGACGAGATCGTCGCGTCCGCCGTGGCGATCATCCCGGCGGTCGAGATGGCCGGCCTGCTGCTGGTGCACAACCGGCGGCGCATCGAGAGCGCCGCCTGGACGCACGAGCTGGTCGCGCAGCTCGACGGCGTGCAGAACGCGACGGGCCAGGGCCCGTGCCTGCAGTCGCTGTGGACGCAGGAGACGGTCCTCGTCGAGGACCACCGGATCGAGGACCGCTACCCGAACTTCTCCCCGCGCGCGGTGGAGCTGGGCGTGCTGTCCATGCTGTCGTTCCAGCTGTTCGTCGACGACGGCGTGCTCGGGGCACTGAACCTCTTCGCGGCGCGGCCGGGCGCCTTCGTGGACGAGGAGTCGCGCAACCTGGGGATGCTCTTCGCCGCCCAGGCGGCCGTAGCGCTCGCCGGGGCGGAGCGGGGGGAGGGGCTCACGCAGGCCCTGGTCCAGCGCGACGTGATCGGCCAGGCCAAGGGAATCCTGATGGAGCGTCACAAGATCACGCCGGACGCCGCCTTCACGCTGCTCGTGCGGGCGTCGCAGCGGGCCAACCGCAAGCTCCACGCCGTGGCCGAGCACCTGGCCGTCACCGGGGAGCTGCCCTAGAACCGGACTGGCGGGCGGATAGCTGCCGTTTTGAACCGCTCGGCCACGTGCGCGAGGTTTTTGCCGGATGGCCGTTGAGGGGGCAGGTGTCCGCTCCGGCTGGGGGAACGGGCCCTGTGGCCCGGTGGCGATGCGGCTCGGCTGGGGAGTCCGCGTCGTCACCGGGCCCGCTCACGTCCTGGCCGGATCCGCGTCGGGGCCGTCAGGCCACGGGCGCCCGGGTCATCGCGAGCACGTCCAGGGCGGTGTCCAGCTGTTCGAGGCTGATGTCGCCGCGGTCGACGTAGCCCTGCTGGAGCACCACCTCGCGGATGGTCTTCCCTTCCGCCACCGCCGCCTTGGCGATCTTCGAGGCCGCCTCGTACCCCAGGAAGCGGTTGAGCGGGGTCACGATGCTGGGCGAGCTCTCGGCGTACCGCCGGCAGCGCTCCACGTCGGCCGTGATCCCCGCGATGCACCGGTCCGCCAGTAGCCGGCTCACCGACGCCAGCAGCGCCACCGACTCGAGCAGGTTCCTGGCCATCACCGGCATCATCACGTTGAGTTCGAGGGTGCCCGCGGAGCCGCCGAACGCGACCGCCGCATCGTTGCCCACGACCTGCGCGACCACCTGGCAGACCGCCTCGGGGATCACCGGGTTGACCTTGCCCGGCATGATCGAGCTGCCGGGCTGCAGGTCGGGCAGGTGGATCTCCGCGAGCCCCGTCAGGGGGCCGGAGGACATCCACCGCAGGTCGTTGGCGGTCTTGTAGAGGCTCATCGCGATGACCCGGAGCTGGCCGGACAGCTCGACGAGGGAGTCCCGGGCGCCCTGCGCCTCGAAGTGGTTGCGCGCCTCCCGCAGTTCCAGGCCCGTCAGCGAGCGCAGCTCCTCGATGACCGCCGCGGCGAACCCGGCCGGGGTGTTGATGCCGGTCCCGACGGCGGTCCCGCCCAGCGGTACCTCGCCGAGCCGCGGCAGCGTGTCCCGCAGCCGCTCCTGGCCGTACGCCACCGCGGCCGCGTAGCCGCCGAACTCCTGCCCCAGCGTCACGGGCGTGGCGTCCATGAGGTGCGTCCGGCCCGCCTTCACGACCTCGGCGAACTCGGCCGCCTTGGCCTCGAGTACCTCCTGCAGGTGCGCCAGCGCGGGCAGCAGGTCGGCGGTGACCGCGTCCGCCGCGGCCAGGTGCACGGAGGTGGGGAAGGTGTCGTTGGACGACTGGCTCGCGTTCACGACGTCGTTGGGGTGCACGGGGCGCCCCAGCCGCTCGGCGGCGAGCGTCGCCAGCACCTCGTTGGTGTTCATGTTCGAGCTGGTGCCGGAGCCGGTCTGGAACACGTCGACCGGGAACTCGTCGTCCCAGCGACCGTCCGCCACCTCGAGCGCCACCGTCCGGACGGCCTCCGCCTCGTCGGGCTTGATGACACCCAGCCGGCCGTTCACGGTCGCCGCCGCGGCCTTCACCAGCCCCAGCGCCCGGATGTGCCGCCGCGACAGCCGCTGCCCCGAGACGGGGAAGTTGTCGACCGCGCGCTGCGTCTGCGCCTGGTACTTGGCCGCCGCGGGGACAGCCACGTCCCCCATGGAGTCGTGCTCGGTCCGGAACTGCTGCGTCTCGGTCACGGGATCTCCTTCGCTCGCGGGCGCCGACCGGGCGCCCCGGGAGATCCTGTCCGCCCCGCAGGTCGCTCAAGCAGGGGCGGCCCGGTCAGCGCTTCCCGATGGTGAGCAGCGGCCCGGAGACGTCGGCGAAGAAGTCGTTCCCCTTGTCGTCGACCACCACGAAGGCGGGGAAGTCCTCGACCTGGATCTTCCAGACCGCCTCCATGCCGAGCTCGGGGTACTCGAGCACCTCGACCGAGCGGATGCAGTCCTGCGCGAGCCGGGCCGCCGGGCCGCCGATCGACCCGAGGTAGAAGCCGCCGTGGGCCTTGCACGCGTCCGTGACCTGCTGGCTCCGGTTGCCCTTCGCCAGCATCACGAGGGAGCCGCCGGCGGCCTGGAACTGGTCGACGTAGCTGTCCATCCGGCCGGCCGTCGTGGGGCCGAAGCTGCCGGAGGCGTACCCCGCGGGCGTCTTGGCGGGGCCCGCGTAGTAGACGGCGTGGTCGCGCAGGTACTGCGGCATGGGCTCGCCTGCCGCCAGCCGCTCCTGGATCTTGGCGTGGGCGATGTCCCGGGCCACCACCAGCGGGCCCGACAGCGAGAGCCGGGTCTTCACCGGGAGGGCGGACAGCGCCTGCCGGATCTCGGCCATCGGGCGGTTCAGGTCGATGTGGACGACGTCCCCGCCGAGGTCGTCGGCCGTGGTGTCGGGCAGGAAGTGGGCCGGCTCGGTCTCCAGCGCCTCGAGCCACACGCCCTCGGCGTTGATCTTGGCGACGGCCTGCCGGTCGGCCGAGCAGCTGACGGCGATCGCGATGGGGAGGGAGGCGCCGTGGCGGGGCAGCCGCACCACGCGGACGTCGTGGCAGAAGTACTTGCCGCCGAACTGCGCGCCGATCCCGATCCGGCGGGTGATGTCGAGGACCTGCGCCTCGAGCTCCAGGTCGCGGAAGCCGTGCCCGGTGGCCGCGTCGCCCGCGAAGGGGAGGGTGTCGAGGTAGCGGGCGGAGGCGTACTTGGCGGTCTTCAGCGCGAACTCGGCGCTGGTGCCGCCGACGACGATCGCCAGGTGGTACGGCGGGCAGGCCGCCGTGCCGAGGCTGCGGATCTTCTCCTCCAGGAACTGGAGCATCCGCGTCGGGTTCAGGACCGCCTTCGTCTCCTGGTAGAGGTAGCTCTTGTTCGCCGAGCCGCCGCCCTTGGCCATGAACAGGAAGCTGTAGGCGTCGCCGTCGGTGGCGTAGAGCTCCACCTGCGCCGGCAGGTTCGTGCCGGTGTTCTTCTCGTCCCACATGGTCACGGGCGCCATCTGGGAGTACCGCAGGTTGAGGTCGCGGTAGGCCTCGTAGACACCGCGTGACAGGTGCGCCTCGTCCGACCCGGCCGTGAGGACGTTCTGGCCGCGCTTGCCCATCACGATCGCGGTGCCCGTGTCCTGGCACATCGGCAGGACGCCGCCGGCCGCGATGGCCGCGTTCTTCAGCAGGTCGAGTGCCACGAAGCGGTCGTTGGGAGAGGCCTCGGGGTCGTCGAGGATGTTCCGGACCTGCTGCAGGTGCCCCGGTCGCAGCAGGTGGGCGATGTCGCGCATGGCCGTGCGCGCCAGCAGCGTGAGGGCCTCCGGCTCGACCTGCAGGAACCGCCGGCCCGCCGCCTCGACGACGCTGACGCCGTCGGCGGTGAGCAGCCGGTACGGCGTCTCCGCGGGGCCGGTGGGCAGCAGGTCGGAGTACGCGAAGTCGGCCATGGGTCCCTCGTCGACGGCTCCGGCATCGGCCGCCGGGAGCGGTGCCCCGAGACTATCGAGGCTCGAGGAGGACGCCGCCGCCGGCGGCCACGAGTGAGACCGGCGGCAACTCGGGCGGTTCCAGCACCCGCAGGTCGAGCGTGGCGACGGTCGGCTCCGGCTGCCTCGGCGGCGCCGTGAGCCGACGGATGAGCGGCGGCGCCAGCAGGACGACGGCGAACAGCCGGATGCTCTGCGTCGTCGAGATGAGGGCGATGGAGGAGTGCAGTGACGCCGACGTCGCCAGCACCGCGTTGATGCCCCCCGGTGTGGTCGCGAGGTAGGCGTCCAAATAGGGGATGCCGAGCAGCGCGGCGAGTCCCCCGGCGAACAGCGCGCAGCCGCCGCACACGACGACGGTGGCGGCCAGCACCCCGGGCGCCAGGCGGCCGACGTGGCGCACGGCGGCCCGGGTGAAGCGCAGACCCACTTCCAGGCCGACGGCGATGAAGACGATGTCCTGCAGCAGCCCCGAGGGCGTGAACCCCTGCGCGGCGCCGCTGAAGACGCCGACGGCGGTCAGGAGCATGGGGCCCAGCAGCGCCGGTGCGGGCAGCCCCAGGCGGGCCCCCAGCCGCATGCCCAGCAGGCACAGCGCCGTGAGGACGAACACCCCCGCGACCTGCCGCGGCGAGGACACCAGCTGCGTGGTCTCCGGCAGCAGGTCCCAGCCGCCGGTGTCACCGCCGCCCGAGGACGGCGTGTGCAGGGCGGCGTGCACGATCAGGACGACGGCGGGGGCCGTGGCGGCCACCAGCCCCACCCGGAGGTACTGCATGAAGGCCACGGTCCGGCTGTCCGCGGAGAGGTCGTCGGCGCAGGCGATGATGGCCGCCGAGCCTCCTGGGACCATGCCCAGCACGGCCTCCGAGCGGCCGACGGCGGTCCAGCGGCACAGCCCCAGGGCCACCACGACGCACAGCCCCACCGTCGCGAGCGTCACGCCCAGCAGCGGCAGCACCGAGCCGGCGACCAACCGCACGGCTGCCGGGTCGAGGTAGCTGCCCATGAGAACACCGACGACGGCCTGCGAGCCGCGGTGGGCGCGCCGCGGGAAGGGGGCAGGTGTCCGGGACGCCAGAGCCAGGGCCACGCCCACGAGCAGGGACATGAGCAGCGGCGCGGCCGGCACGCCGATCGACCGGGCGAGGTCACCCAGCAGGTCGCACCCGACGAAGAGGGCGACCCACCGGGCGGCGGCGAGGCTGCGGGCCTTTCCGCGCCGTAGGTCCATGGCCGATAGATCGGGACGCACCAGAGATCCCCCTTGCAGACGTCGGTTCGATGTCTGCAAGCGTCCGGAACGGACGTGGCGGGCCGCCGTCAGAGGGGAAACAGGGTGGCTAACGCCACGCGTCGTTCTGTCGCGCGCTTTTACACGGCCGCGGCGGCGCGCTGCTGGGCGGGGATCGCGGACGGCTGCGGGGAGCCGGCCGCGGTGGCACGCAGCGCCTGTGCGGCGCGCCAGGCCTCGATCCAGCGCCCCACGTTCGCCTCGATCGTGAGCTTCTCGCGGACGACCTGCTGCTGCCTGGCCGCGATCTCCAGGCGGAGGTCGGGGTCGGTCACCAGGCGGGTGAGGGCGCGGCGCCAGTCCTTCGGCGTGCGGGCGAGGATCCCGAGCCCGTACTCCTCGTGGAGCTGCACGTAGGCGGGGGTGGGGCTCGCCACGAACGGGACGCCGAGGGTGGCGTACTCGAGGCCCTTGAGCCACGACTTCGACTCGCTGAACATCGAGGTCGCCAGGGGAACGATGCCGACGTCGATCAGGCCGACGGCCCGCGGGTAGTCCTTGAGGGACAGCCAACCCGTGCCCTCCACGGAGCCGGCGGGCAACTTCAGCGCCTCCGCGACGCCCTCGGGGTGTCCGACGAGGCCGAATGCGGCGCCCGTCTCGGCGGCCACGTGCGCCACGGCGCCACCCGTCTCCTGCAGGTCGACGGGGTGGATGCCGACGTAGCCGGTCCACCCCATCAGCACGCCGCGGCCGCTGCCCGGCGTGGTGCGGGGGCGCTGGTGGACGCTGGCGTGGTCCAGCCAGAAGCCGGGCGTGTAGTTCGCAACGATGCGGGTCGGGGTGCCGGTGTCGGAGTACAGGCGGGCGATGGCCGGTGTCGTGCAGGTCAGCAGGTCGGCCCGCTCGACGGCGCGCCGCAGGTGCTGCCAGTTCGTCTCGGGGGACTTCTCCGGGTCGAAGGCGTGCGCCGAGATGTGCGACGACTGGACGTGCTCGTAGTCGTCGTCGATCTCGACGACGACGGCGACGCCCTGCGCCTGGAGCATCGGGACGCTGTCGGCGCCGATGCGGGAGAGCGGCAGGTTGTAGACGAGGACGTCGACGTCCATGGGCGGCGCCGCGACCGGCGTGCCGGAGGCGTCGTTCAGCAGCGGCAGGGAGTCCGAGACGGTGACCTCGATGCCGGCCAGGCTCGCGGCGGCGGCGGGCACCTGGATGCGGTAGTACGCCACGCCCTGCGCCTTGGACTGCAGGAAGCCGACGCGCAGCGGCGGCCCACCGTCGATGGGGGTCCGTCGGGTCGGTGTGCTGTCGGTCGCCACGGCCGCCTATCGGCCGCCGGCCCGCTCCCGTGAGCGGCCGGCGGCCCGGACGGCGGACGCTAGAAGCGCACGGCCGAGTACGCGGCGAGCTTGCTGAGGCGGTGGCGCGAGTTGACGCGCCGGATGGTGCCGCTCTTGCTGCGCATCACCAGGGACTCGGTCCGGACGGAGCCGCCCTCGTAGCGGACACCGGAGACGAGCTCCCCGTCGGTGATGCCGGTGCACACGAAGAAGCAGTTGTCGCCGGCGACGAGGTCGTCCGTGGTGAGCAGGCGGTCGAGGTCGTGCCCCGCGGCGAGGCACTTCTGCCGCTCGGCGTCGTCCTTGGGCCAGAGCCGCCCCTGGATGACACCACCCAGGCACTTGATGGCGACGGCGGTGATGATGCCCTCCGGGGTGCCACCGATGCCGAGCAGCAGGTCGACGCCCGCGTTCTCGCTGGCCGCCATGACCCCGCCGGCCACGTCACCGTCGGAGATGAACTTGATGCGCGCCCCCGCGGCCCGGATCTCCCGGACGAGGTCGGCGTGCCGGGGCCGGTCGAGCACGCAGACGGTGACGTCCTGCGCCGAGCCGCCCTTCGCCTTGGCCACGGCGGCGATGTTGTCGGCCACCGGCGCGCTGATGTCCACGACGTCCGCGGCGGCCGGGCCCACGACGAGCTTCTGCATGTAGAAGCAGGCGCTCGCGTCGTACATGCTGTGGCGCTCGCTCACGGCCATGACGCTGATCGCGTTGGGCATGCCCTTCGCGGTCAGCGTGGTGCCGTCGATCGGGTCCACGGCGACATCGACCTCGGGGCCGGTGCCGTCGCCCACCTCCTCGCCGTTGTAGAGCATCGGCGCTTCGTCCTTCTCGCCCTCGCCGATGACCACGACGCCGCGCATGGAGACCGACGCGATGAGCTGGCGCATGGCGTCGACCGCCGCGCCGTCGGCGGTGTTCTTCTCCCCGTTGCCGACGTGACGGGCGGCGGCCATGGCGGCGGCCTCCGTCACGCGCACGAGCTCGAGCGCGAGGTTCCGGTCGGGCGCTTCGCCCCGGACGGCAAGGGAAGGGGGCAGGGAGCTGCTCTCGGTCACGGGTGCATGCTCCCAGATATCGAAGATCGGGGGTTCCCCGGGCCGGGGAACCCCCGATGTGGCCGCCGCGGGCGCATCACGACGAGCGAGGAGCAGGGCATGGCACGGACGGAGCACGACCCGGCGGAGCTGGGCAGTGCCCTCTATCCCCTGCTCAACAGCGTGGTGGTGCCGCGGCCGATCGCCTGGGTCTCCACCGTCGCGGCGGACGGCACGCACAACCTGGCGCCGCACAGCTACTTCACCGTCGCCTCGATCGCGCCGCCGGTGCTGTCGGTGACGTCCATCGGGACCAAGGACACGGTCCGCAACGCCCGGGCGACCGGCGAGTTCGTCGTCTCGATCGTGACGCGCGCCCTGGCGGACGCGGCGAACATCGGCGGCACCGACTACCCGCCGCACATGAGCGAGTTCGACGAGGCGGGACTGCACCGCGAGCCGTCGCGGGTGGTGCGGCCGCCCCGGGTGGCGGAGAGCCCCGTGGCGCTCGAGTGCCGCCTGGTGGGGGAGCGCGCCTTCGGCGACAAGCCCTCGTCCTCGGTGGTGCTGTTCGGCGAGATCGTCGCCATCGCGATCGACGAGCGGGTGATGAACGGGAAGTTCGCCGACATCCGCAAGCTGGACCCGGTGAGCCGGCTGGGCGGCAACGAGTGGGGGGCGATCGGCGACGTTTTCGAGCTGCGGCGGATCCCCTACGCGGAGATCGCCCCGCCCGGGGCGTCCTGAGGGGGCGCACACTGGAGGGCGTGACCGGTCCTTCCGCCCCCTCCGCCACCGACCCCGAGGGCGCCGCAGGCGAGAGCGTCCCCGCCGTCCCCGCAGCGCCGGCGGGGCAGCTGACCCACCGGCAGAAGCGGGAGCGGCAGGGGTTCCGCGACATCGCCCTGTCCGCGCTGATCCTGGGGCTGGGCATCTGGGCCGTCGCGGCGATCGCCGACCGGCACCCGAAGCCCGCGCCGCAGGCCGTGGACATCTCCGTGCCGGTCCAGGACTTCGTGGCCGCGGCGAGCTACCCGCCGCTCGTCCCCGCGGCGGCGCCGCGGGGCTGGACGGCCACGAGCGTCCGCCGGGGCCAGCCGGCGGACCCGGCCAACCCGACGCTGCACATTGGCTGGGTCACGGCGCACCGGACCTACGCGGCGCTGGAGGAGACCGGCGGCGACCGGACCGCCTGGCTGGCACAGCAGCTGCCGCAGGGCCGGTCGGCCGGCGGCGCGGAGCAGATCGGCGGGGTCTCCTGGGAGCAGTGGCGCGACGCCCACGGCGCCCCCGCGCTGGTCTCCACGGTGGGCAACCGCACGGTCGTGCTGAACGGCGGGGCCACGGGGGCGGACCTCGCGGCGCTGGCGGGCGCGCTGACGGTCGGTCGCTGACCGGCCGAGCGGCGGGTCCTCAATCCTCGGACGCGGCGCCCGGCGCCCCGGAGCGGGCGGCCTCGAGCCTCGCCCGGGCGCCGTCCAGGAAGTGCTGGCACGCGGCGGCGAGGGCCTCCCCGCGCTGCCACAGCTCGAGCGACTCCTCCAGCGACGTCCCGCCGGCCTCCAGCGTGCGGACGACCTCCTCGAGCCCCGCGCGGGCCTGCTCGTAGGTCAGGGCGGGCCCGGGCGCGGTGCCGTCGGCGGCGGAGTCCATGCGGAGAACGTAGC
>JAOPWU010000280.1 GCA_025965515.1 Mycobacterium sp. | reverse complement strand
GCCGGCACGGCGGGTGGCGCCGCCCCGGGCGGCACGCCCCGCGCGGCAGCGGTCCGCAGGAGCCGGCCGAGCGCCGGCGCCGCCAGGGGGACGTCGACCACGCGGCTGGCCCCGGCGAGCAGCAGGGCGGCCGCGGTCTGCGTGGTCACCCCGGGCCAGAGCACGACCGCGGGCACCCCGGCAGTGACCACGGCGCGCGCGGTGGCGAGCAGCGCGCCCAGCGGGCAGGCCGCCGCGCAGCCGGCGGCGCAGCCACCGGACGCAGCCTCGCAGTCGGGGTCGTCGGAGACCAGCACCACGAGGTCGGGGAGCTCCTGGTCATCGTCCAGCAACGCAGGGGTCAGCCCCGCGACCGAGCGCACGCCCACGTCCTGGGCCGCGACCGCCGGCGCACGCAGCGCGGTACGGGCGCGACCCCGCGCCGTCGGCGACCGGCCGGCCGCCACCACGACGACGGTCCCCGCGGACCCGTCGGCGGACACGGGTCAGCGGGTCCGGGAGCGCAGCAGCGCCAGGGCGCTGAGCGCGGGCTCCAGGGTCTCGGCGGCCCGTCGCTGCGTCGGGATCCGGACCAGCGCCGAGAGCTGGTCGTCGAGCCCGGTGAGCCGACGGCCCAGCGTGGGCTCCCCCGCGGCCTCGGCGAGGGACGCCCCCGCCTCGACGTGCGGCAGGCAGCCGGCGGCGAGCGCGGCGGCCTCCACCGGCGGGCAGCCGGCCTCGAGCCGCTCGGTGAGGCGGGTCATCCCGGGAACGAGCTCACTGACCTGCCGGTCGAAGGCACGCCGGAAGCTCGCCAGCACGGACGGCGGGAGGCAGAACGGGGGCACCGGCACGGTCATCCCGCTGAGATCGGCACCGGCCGGCGACGGCTTGAGTCCCGGGCGTGCCGCCCGTCACACCGGGCGGGTCAGAGCAGCGTGAAACTGGCCGGCGCGGACGTCACGCCCCCGGCGCTGGCCACGGCGGTGAAGGTGCCCGACGGGACCGGCGCACCGGTGCCCGCGCAGTCGGCGCCCGACGACCGCCGACGGGACCAGACGGTCGTCGACGTGACGGTCTGGCCCGGGGCGACCTGCGTGGCGGCCGGGTTCGGCGCGATGCAGTCGATCGACCCCCAGATCCGGTCCTTGCCGCTCGTGACCACCACCGCGCGGCCGGGACTACCCAGGTCGACGAGGCACGGCTGCGCGCCGCGGTTCGTCACGGTGATCGTGAAGCGCGGCACGCTGCTGCTGTCGTAGGAGCGCGCGTCGGTCGCGACGGCCACGGTCAGGTCCGCCGCCCGGCAGGCGGCCGGCGGGCCGGTGGGGCTCGGCGAGACGCCGGCGGAGGCGGCCGCCGGCACTGTCGGCGCCTGCAGCGACGGGGTGGGACTGGGGCTGCCCCCGACGGCGACCGTCGCCGGGTTGCTCCGCCCGCCCCCGAGCAGCCCGGACAGCAGGGACACGACGAGCACCAGCAGCACCACGGCCACGACGAGCACCCCGAGGCGCCGCCGCCAGTACACCGCGGCGGCCTGCCGGCCCCGGGGGTGTCGCAGCGAGTCCCAGACCACCGGTGCAGCCTAGGGGAGGCGCGGGGGCGGCCGCCTCTCGGCGCGCCTGAGCCCGGTCCCCGGCGCGGGGTGCGTGCGAGACTGCGGGGCGATGACCGCCACGGCCGACCTCGTCCCCCGGCTGCGGTCCGACCTGCTCGGGTGGTACGACGCCGAGCAGCGCGACCTGCCGTGGCGCCGCCCGGGCACTGCCCCGTGGCCCGTCCTCGTCAGCGAGGTGATGCTGCAGCAGACCCCCGTGCGGCGGGTCCTGCCGGCCTTCTCGGCGTGGCTGGAGCGGTGGCCGACCCCCGCCGACCTGGCGCGGGAGCCCGCCGGGGAGGCCGTGCGGGCCTGGGACCGGCTGGGGTACCCCCGCCGCGCGCTGCGGCTGCACGCGGCCGCCGCCGCGATCACGGAACGGCACGGCGGCCGGGTGCCCGACACCCTCGCCGAGCTCCTGGCGCTGCCCGGGATCGGCGCCTACACGGCCCGTGCGCTGCTGGCCTTCGCGTTCCGGCAACGGGTGCCCGTGGTGGACGTGAACGTGCGCCGCGTCGTGGCCCGCGCCGTCGAGGGCCGGGCGCTCGGGCCGGCGGCGGTGTCGGCCGCCGACCTGCGGCTGGTGGAGACGCTGCTGCCCGAGGAGCCGGAGGAGGCGGCGACCGTCTCCGTCGCGCTGATGGAGCTGGGCGCGCTGGTCTGCACCGCGACCCGGCCGCGGTGCGCAGCCTGCCCGCTCGTGGACGCCTGCGCCTGGGTCGCGGCCGGTCGCCCGCCCCACGACGGGCCGCCGCGGGTGGCGCAGCCGTACGCGGGCACGGACCGGCAGGTGCGCGGCCGGCTGCTGGCGGTGCTGCGCGGGGCCGACGCCCCCGTCGCGGCGGACGCGCTGGCGGCCGTGTGGGACGACGCGGTGCAGCGGGACCGCGCCCTGGCGGGACTCGTCGCGGACGGCCTGGCGCAGCGCACCTCGGCCGGCTACCAGCTGCCGGCCTGAGCTGCCCCGGACACGACGGAGGGCCGGACCCCTCGCGGGGATCCGGCCCTCCGGCCGTGCGGGTGGTGCTACTCGCTGGCGGTGCCGCCCTTGGCGAGGTCGACCGGCGGGACGTCCGGGACGACCGACGGCTTTGCCTCGCCGCGGAAGGTGAAGGCACGCTCGGCGCCCTCGCCCTCGACGTCCACGACGACGATCTGACCCGGCTCGAGGTTACCGAACAGGATCTTCTCGGACAGGATGTCCTCGATCTCCCGCTGGATGGTGCGGCGCAGCGGCCGCGCCCCGAGCACCGGGTCGTACCCGCGCTCGGCCAGCAGTTGCTTGGCGGCCTTGGTGAGCTCCAGCCCCATGTCCTTGTTCTTCAACTGCGTGTCCACGCGGTTCAGCATCAGGTCGACGATCTCGACGATCTCGTCCTGCGAGAGCTGGTGGAAGACGATGATGTCATCGATGCGGTTGAGGAACTCGGGCCGGAAGTGCTGCTTGAGCTCGTCCTGCACCTTCGCCTTCATGCGGTCGTAGTCGACAGCCTTCGAGGTGCCCGTGTTGAAGCCGAGCCCGAAGCCCTTGGAGATGTCTCGGGTGCCCAGGTTCGACGTCATGATCAGGACCGTGTTCTTGAAGTCCACCTGGCGCCCCTGGGAGTCGGTCAGGCGACCGTCCTCCAGGATCTGCAGGAGGGTGTTGAACACGTCCGGGTGAGCCTTCTCGACCTCGTCGAACAGCACGACCGAGAACGGCTTGCGGCGCACCCGCTCGGTGAGCTGACCGCCCTCCTCGTACCCGACGTAGCCGGGAGGCGAGCCGACGAGCCGCGACACGGTGTGCTTCTCCATGAACTCGCTCATGTCGAGCGCGATCAGGGAGTCCTCGTCGCCGAACAGGAATTCCGCCAGCGTCTTGGAGAGCTCGGTCTTACCGACACCGGACGGGCCCGCGAAGATGAACGAGCCGCTGGGCCGCTTGGGGTCCTTGAGGCCCGCCCGCGTGCGCCGGATCGCCTGGGAGACGGCCTTGATGGCCTGCTCCTGGCCGATCACCCGGCGGTGCAGTTCGGACTCCATGCGCAGCAGACGCGCGGTCTCCTGCTCGGTGAGCCGGACGGCGGGAATGCCCGTCCAGATCTCCAGGACCTCGGCGATCTCCTCGTCGGTGACCTCGGCGACGACGTCCATGTCGCCGGCCTTCCACTCCTTCTCGCGCTGCGCCTTCTCGGCCAGGAGGTTCTTCTCCCGGTCGCGCAGGGAGGCGGCCTTCTCGAAGTCCTGCGCGTCGATCGCGCTCTCCTTCTCGCGGCGCACCTCGGCGATGCGGTCGTCGAACTCCCGCAGGTCCGGCGGCGCAGTCATGCGGCGGATGCGCATGCGCGAGCCGGCCTCGTCGATGAGGTCGATCGCCTTGTCCGGCAGGAACCGGTCGGAGATGTAGCGGTCGGCGAGCGTCGCAGCGGCCACCAGGGCACCGTCGGTGATGGACACCCGGTGGTGCGCCTCGTAGCGGTCGCGCAGGCCCTTGAGGATCTCGATGGTGTGGGCCAGGGACGGCTCACCCACCTTGACCGGCTGGAAGCGGCGCTCCAGCGCGGCGTCCTTCTCGAGGTGCTTGCGGTACTCGTCGATCGTCGTCGCACCGATGGTCTGCAGCTCGCCACGGGCCAGCATCGGCTTGAGGATGCTGGCGGCGTCGATCGCGCCCTCGGCCGCCCCGGCACCGACGAGGGTGTGGATCTCGTCGATGAACAGGATGATGTCGCCGCGGGTGCGGATCTCCTTGAGGACCTTCTTCAGGCGCTCCTCGAAGTCACCGCGGTAGCGGGAACCAGCCACGAGCGCGCCGAGGTCCAGCG
>JAOPWU010000277.1 GCA_025965515.1 Mycobacterium sp. | reverse complement strand
CGCTGGACGAGGTGCCGGAGATGCGCGGCGTGCTGTGCCTCTTCGAGGGCGTCGTCACCGGCGCCGCGGACGGGTACGGGCGGATGGCCGACGACCCGGCGGCCACCCTGCTGCACCTGGGTCCGGGACTCGGCAACGGCATCGCGAACCTGCACAACGCTCGCCGCGCGCACACCGGCATCGTCAACGTGGTCGGTGACCACGCCACGCACCACCTGCAGTACGACGCGCCGCTGACCAGCGACATCGACAGCGTGGCCCGCAACGTCAGCGGCTGGATCCGGCACAGCGCCGGCACGGAGCAGCTCGGCGACGACGCGGTCGAGGCGGTCGTCGCCGCCCGCGCCGGGCAGGTCGCGACACTGGTGCTGCCGGCGGACGTGTCGTGGGGCGAGGGTGGCAAGCCGGCGGAGGCGCCCGTAGTGGTTCCCGCGGCGCAGGTCGCGGACGAGGCCGTCCGGACCGTGGCCGAGGCGCTGCGGAGCGACGAGGCGGCGCTGCTGCTGCTGGGCGGGTCGGCCTGCCAGGAGCGGGGGCTGCGGGCGGCCGCGCGGATCGCCGCCGCGACCGGCGCCCGGCTGCTGGTCGAGACCTTCCCCGCCCGGTTGCAGCGCGGCGCGGGGCTGCCCGCCGTCGATCGGCTGGCCTACCTGGCGGAGTTCGCCGAGGCGCAGCTGGCCGGGACCCAGCACCTCGTGCTGGTGGGTGCCGCGTCGCCGGCCAGCTTCTTCGCGTACCCGAACCGGCCGAGCGACCTGGTCCCCGGCGGCGCCACCGTGCATCCGCTGGCCGCCGCGACCGACGACGTGGCGGACGCGCTCGAGCGGCTGGCGGACGCGCTCGGCGCCCCCGCCGACGTGGCGGTGGCACCGGCGGCCCGGCCCGAGCTGCCGACCGGCCCGCTGACCGCTGCGGCCGTGGCGGATGCGGTCGGCGCGCTGCTGCCCGAGGGCGCGATCATCAGCGACGAGGCGCAGACCTCGGGGCTGTGGCTGCCCGGCGCGACCGGCGGGGCACCGGCCCACGACGTGCTGACGCTCACCGGCGGGGCGATCGGGCAGGGGCTGCCGGTCGCGGTCGGCGCTGCGGTGGCCTGCCCCGACCGGCCCGTGCTGGCGCTGCAGGCCGATGGCAGCGCGATGTACACCATCTCGGCGCTGTGGACGATGGCCCGGGAGCAGCTCGACGTGACGACGATCGTCTACAACAACCGGTCGTACGCGATCCTCGCGATGGAGCTGCAGCGGGTCGGCGCTGCGACGGACGGGGTGAAGGCGCGGGCGCTGCTCGACCTGTCCGGGCCGGACCTGGACTTCGTCTCGCTGGGCACCGGCATGGGCGTGCCGTCGACCCGGGCCACCACGGTCGAGGAGTTCGTCGAGCAGCTGCAGACGGCGCTGGCGGAGCCGGGGCCGCACCTGATCGAGGCGGTTGTGCCCTCGGTGGTGTAGCGGGGCGTCGCGTCCCGGCCGCCGTCGGCCGTCGGCGGGAGACGTGGTGCCGGTCCTGGGCGGCCTGGTGCAGCCGGTCGGTGGGCACCCACCTGGCGGGACGGGTGGTGGCGGTCTGACGCTACCCACGCGCCGCCGCGGCGGGACTGGGCAGCGTCATGCCGGTCAGCGGCGGCATGACCCTGCCCGGATCGTCGGCCGTGCCCCGGTGGGCGGCCTCAGGCCGCTCCTGGGCGGCGTAACGCTGCCCCGTGGGAGGCCGAGCCAGGTTGGGCAGCCTCATGCCGCCCGTCAACCGGCCCTGTTGCCCCCGCGGTGGGCCCGCTGGCCGCTGGGCAGTGGTGCTGCCGCCCCCGCCGCGCCAGACTCCCGCCATGCCCCCGCCGATGCCCCTGGTGCTCCCCATCGACGAGATCCGCTCCGCCCTGGCGCACCTGCCGGACTGGCGGCTGCGGCTCGGCGCCCTCCACACCGCCTACGCCGCCCCGTCCGCGGCCGCGGCGCTGGGCTTCGTCGCCGCGGTCGGGGAGGCAGCCGAGGCCCGCGACCACCACCCAGACCTCGACTGGCGCTACCGGCACGTCTTCCTGCGCTCCACCACGCACCAGGCCGGCGGCCGCGTCACCGGCCGCGACCTCGACCTGGCCACCGCGGTCAGCGCCCTGGCCGCGGCGGCCGGGCTGACGGCCGTGCCGCAGCTGTCCCGCACCGTGGAGATCGGCATCGACACCGCCCACCCCGACGCGCTGCAGGCAACCTGGCAGGCCGCGCTGGGTTACCGCCCCGGGCGCGACGGGGAGCTCGTCGACCCCTGGTCGCGCAGCCCCACCGTCTGGTTCCAGAAGACCGCGACACCTGCGGACTCCCGGCTGCACCTCGACGTGCACGTGGTGGGCGACGAGGCCCCGGTGGTCCTCGACGAGGTGGCCGGCACCGGGGGCCGGCTGCTCGACGGCAGCCACGCCCCGTCCTGGTGGGTCATGGCCGACGGGGACGGCAACCGGCTCTGCGTCTGCACACCCGCGGGGCGGGACGAGCCCGGTGGCTGAGCGGCGTTCGCAGCGGTTCCGCGTCGATCGCCCGGCCACCGGGTAGCGGTCCGCCATGAGCACAGCGGAGAGCGGTCTCACCGTCGCCGTCACCGGCCCGACCGGCACGTTCGGCTTCGGGTTGCTGCCCCTGCTGGAGGCCGACCCCCGGGTCACGAAGGTCGTGGGCATCGCCCGCCGGCCGTTCGACCCGGGCGCGCAGGGCTGGTCGAAGCTGCAGTACCGGCGCGGCGACGTGCGCGACCCGGACGCGCTCCGGGAGGCCTTCGCCGGCGCGGACGTGGTGGTCCACCTCGCGTTCCTGATCGTGGGCGGCGGGGGCCGCGCCACGACCCGGGCCGTCAACGTGGAAGGCACGCTCAACGCGTTCCGGGCCGCCGCCGCAGCGGGGGTCAGGCGCTTCGTCTACGCCTCGTCGGTCGCGGCGTACGGCTTCCACAGCGACAACCCGGTCGGCATGACGGAGGACTGGCCGACCCGCCCCGCCGGCCGGCTGTTCTACGCCCAGGAGAAGGCGGAGCTGGAGCAGCTGCTGCAGGAGGAGGCCGAGCAGCACCCCGAGCTGCAGCTGTATCTGCTGCGGCCGCACGTGGTGCTCGGGCCGCACACCGTCGGCGGCAAGGACGTGCTGCCCGGCCCGCTCGCGCCGCTGGGGCGGCGGCTGGGGCTGCGGCGGCTGCCGGTGCCCGTCCCGGCTCCGGTGCCCGACCTGCCGATCCAGTTCGTGCACGAGGACGACGTGGGCACCGCGCTGCTGCAGTGCATCGTGGCGGCGGGCCCGCCCGGTGCCTACAACATTGCGGGCGACGGCGTGCTGAGCCTCGTCCAGGTGGCACGGGAGCTGGGCTTCCTCCCGATCCCGCTACCGGCGGGTCCGGCGCACACGGCGGCGCGCGTCCTGGCGCGGCTGCCCGGCCTGCCGACCGTCGCGGAGTGGGTCGAGGCGTTCAGCCACCCGGCGATCATGGACACCGACAAGGCGAAGAAGGAGCTCGGGTGGGAGCCCCGGTACACGGGGCTGGAGGCGCTGCGGGACACGCTGGGGACGCAGCGGCCCTGACCGGGCGAACCCTGCGGGAAACCTGAACAGCGGCCGTCCGACTGCGCTACAAGTGGTCACCCCAACTATCCGGGGCGACGACGGGACACGCGACGATGCAGAGACTGGCCGGCCCCCTCCTGGTACTTGCGGCGCTCGGCCTGGCGGGCTGCGGCAGCAGTTCGGCCGGCAGCGCGGCGGCCCAGCCGACCGCGTCCTCCGCCGTGGCGACCAACGGCGAGGAGGTGAAACCGGCCTCGCAGGTGGTGGCGGACGCTGTGGCGGCACTGAAGGCGGCGCCCACCGTGCACGTCCAGGGGACGACGAAGGACAGCGGCGGCGGCGCCATGACGCTCGACGAGACCTACAGCGGCGGGAACTCGTCGATCATGGTCACCCAGAACGGTATGACGGTCTCCGTCATCGCCGTGGGCGGCAAGGCCTACATCAAGGCGCCCGTGGCCTACTGGACCACAGCCGAGAAGGCGTCGGCCGCGGTCGCGGCCAGGCTGGCGAACCGGTGGATCATCGGGAACCCGGCGGGGCTCGCCGACCTCAGCCTGCCGACGCTCGCCGACAGCCTGGCGCAGACCGACACCCCGCTGAAGCCGGAGGTGACGACCGTGCAGCGCGGCGGGGGACCGGTGGTCGTGGTCACCGACACCGACGGATCCACCGTGGAGGTCGCGGGCACCGGGACGCCGTTGCCGGTGCGCGGTACCGACGCGACGACCACCCCGACCGGCGTCATCACCTTCGACTACGCCGCCGCCGACCCGATCACCGCCCCGTCGGGAGCCCTGACCCTCCAGCAGGCCGTCGCCCGCTGAGGCCGACGTTCGGCCCCCCGTCCGCGCGGGCACGATGCCGCCCGTGAGGCTGACGGTGCTGGGGCTGGGCAACATGGGGCACGCGGTGGCCGGGCGGTTGCTCGCGGCGGGCCACGAGCTGACGGTCTGGAACCGCTCGCCGGGACGGGCGGCGGACCTGCCCGGCGTGACGGAGGCGGGTTCCCCCGCCGAGGCGGCTGCCGGCGCGGACGCCGTGCTGGTGTCGCTGGCCGACGACGCGGCCGTGCGGGCGGTCCTGCTGCCCGAGGGGCGGCCGCTGGCGGCCGCGGCGGTCGTGAACCTGACGACCTCGTCCCTGGACCTGACGCGCGAGCTGGCCGCCGCCTACGCCGGCAGGTTCGTGGCCGCCCCGATCCTGGGGGCGCCGGCGGCGGTGGCGGGCGGCTCGGCCACGTATCTGCTGGGCGGCCCGGACGAGGTGGTCGACCGGCTCGAGGCGGTATGGCGGGCGCTCAGCAGCGCCCGGCTGCGTTGCGGGCCCGATCCGGCGGCGGCCATGGTCGCGAAGCTGGTGTCGAACGCGCTGCTGCTCGCCGGCCTGGAGGTGGTTGCCGAGGCCGTCGCGACGGCGCAGGCCGCAGGACTGGACGAGGGGCTGGTGCGGCAGCTGTTCACCTCCAGCGCCCTGGTGGCCCCGGGCCTCGCGAACCGGCTCGACGATGTGCTCGAGGGCGACCACACCCACGGCTGGTTCGCCATGCCGCTCGGCGCGAAGGACCTCGACCTGTTCGTCGCCGTCGCCCGCGAGGCGGGGACGGACGTGCCGGTGGTGACCGCGGCGCGGGACGGCTACCGGCGGGCGATCGAGGGGGGACTGGCCGCCGCCGACGTGGCCGGGGTGGTGGAGCTGGCGCGGCGCCGGGTCAGGTCCAGCAGCACCGACCCGGCGTAGGCGGCGGAGGCCACGGCGACCACGCCGAAGCTCGGCGGGACCGCCGGCACCGCGTAGGCCAGCGCCAGTCCGGCCCACACCGACAGCACGGCCAGGGCGGCGGAGAGCCACAGCGCCCGCCACGGCCGGTCGGTCAGCCGTTGGGCGGCCGCCGCCGGCGCCGCCACCAGCCCGAAGAGCAGCAGCGCCCCGACCACCTGGCTGGCCTCGGCGGTGGTCGCCCCCACGACCCCGAGGAACAGGATGCCGAGCAGCCGGACCGGCACGCCGCGCGCCGCGGCGACGGACGGATCGAGCGTCGCGAACAGCAGCGGCCGCCCGATGGCCAGCAGTACGGCGACCAGGCCGGCCGCGACCAGCGCAGCGACGACCGCGTCGTGCCCGCTGATCCCGAAGATGCTGCCGAACAGCACGGAGACGCTCGCGGTGGAGTTCGAGGCGCTGCCGCCGCTGGTCGTGTACAGCGCCAGGAAGAACACGCCCAGCCCCAGGACCCAGGCGAACGCGGTCCCGATGACGACGTCGTCGGCACCGCCCCGCCCCCCGAGCGCACCGAGCACCAGCCCGACGCCGATGGTGGCGGCGAACAGCCCGAACCGCAGGTCCAGCCCGGCGGCCAGCGCGGCGAGCGCCCCGGCGTACGCCACGTGGGACAGCGCGTCGCCCGCGAACACCTGGCTGCGGAGCACCAGGAAGTACCCGACGAGCCCCGCCAGGACCGCGATCGAGGTCCCGGCCAGGAGGGCGTGCTGGACGAACGGGAGCCCCAGGCCGGCGAACGGGTTCACGCGGCCACCGCCGCCGCCCGTGCCGGGCGCGGTCCGCGGCGGTCGGCCAGGGCGCGGTACCCGGTCGCGGCGAGGTACAGCGCGAACGCGAACGACGTGACCCAGAAGCCGATCGGGTAGACGGAGAAGTACGCAGCTGCCTCACCCAGCCAGGTGACCAGCAGCGCGAGGCAGACCGAGAGCACGAGCCCCGCCAGGGGGCGGGCGGTCAGTCGGGTGGCCGTCGCGGCCGGCGCGACGAGCAGCGCGAAGACGAGCAGGCTGCCCGTCACCTGGCTGGTGCCGGCTGCGGCGACGCCGAGCAGCACCAGGAAGGCGGCGCCGACGGCGCGCACCGGGACGCCGCGGGCGGCCGCGACGGCCGGGTCGATCGTGGCGAACAGCAAGGGCCGGCCGAGCGCGGCCAGCACGGCGAGGCAGCCGGCGCCGGCGATCAGCAGGACGAGGACCTGCTGGTTGCTGACCCCCACGATGCTGCCGAACAGCAGGTTGTTGAGGCCGGACAGGAATCCCTTGTAGAGCCCGACGAAGAGGAACCCGCACGCCAGCGCGAAGGCCTGGACGGTGCCGATGGCGGCGCCCTCCTCGGTGTAGCTGCCGCTACCCCGCCCGCCGGGCAGCGCCGCGATGACCAGCGCCCCGGCGATGCAGAACCCGAAGAACCCGGCGGTGGGGGCGAGCCCCAGCAGGGTGGCCCCGGCGGCGCCGGGGAAGCCGATGAGCGCGAGTGTGTGCCCGGCGAAGCTCTGCCGCCGCAGCACCATGAGGTAGCCGATCGCGCCGGCCACGACCGCCACGATGGTCCCGGCGCGCAGCGCGTTGACCATGAACGGGTAGCTCATGAGCTGCCGGTAGTCGTCCAGCAGGTTCCAGGTCAGGTGCGTCACGGCGCGTGCAGGTGCGAGGACGCGATGTCCGGCTGCCCGACGACGACCAGCCGGCCGGACCGGTCCCGCAGCACGTCGACGGGCGTGCCGTACAGCATGGTCAGGGTGTCGGCGGTGACCACCTGCTCCGGCGGTCCCATGACCGCGCCGCCGCGCGCGAGGTAGATGACCTGGTCCAGGTACGGGAGGATCGGGTTGACGTCGTGCGCCACCATGAGCACCGCGACGCCGAGCGACCGGCAGACCCGCTGGATCAGCGCGCTGACCCCCGCCTGGTTGGTGACGTCCAGGCTGTCCAGCGGCTCGTCCAGCAGCAGCAGCCGGGGCCGCCGGACCAGCGCCTGGGCGATCAGGAGCCGCTGCTGCTCGCCGCCCGAGCACTGTCCGATGGGGCGGTGCGCGTACCCCGTGGCCCCGACGAGCTCGATCACCTGGGCGACGCGTTCCCGTGCGGCGCGGGCGCGGGCCCGACCGGCGAAGGGCAGCGGCACGCCCCAGCGGTCGCCGTCGAGGCCCAGCCGGACGACGTCGACGCCGCGCACCCGGGTGCCGGGGTCGAAGGCCCGCCGCTGCGGCAGGTAGCCGACGTCGCGGTTGTGCCGCCCCGCGGGTGCCCCCAGCACGGTGACGTCGCCGGGGCCGCTCGGCAGCAGGCCGAGCAGCAGCTTGAGCAGGGTGGACTTGCCGGCGCCGTTCGGCCCCAGGACGGCGACGAACTCGCCGGGCGCCACCTGCAGCGTCACGTCCGACCAGATGGTGCGGCCGCCGACCTGCGCGCGGGCCCGGTGCAGGCTCACGACGGGGGCCTGCTCGGACGGGGCGCCCGGCAGCCGGTCGGCCGCTGCGGTGTCGGTCATCGCCCGGTCGCCTGCTGGAGCGCGGCCTGCAGGGCCGTGAGCTGGGCGACCTGCCAGTCCTGGAACGTGGCGGTGGCGGGGATGAGCGTCTCGGTCACCGCGACCACGGGGATGCCCGCCGCGCGTGCGGCGGCGACCTGCGCGGAGACATCGGGCGTGCCGTTCTGGCTGTTGAACACGTAGACGGCGATGGCGTGCGTGGCGATCTGCCGGTCGATGGTCGCCTTGTCCGCGGCCGACGGGTCCGATCCCTCGCTGATCGCCTGGAGGAACGCGGCCGGTGTGACCAGGTGCAGCCCCAGGGCGTCGGCGAGCGGCGTCACGATGCTCTCGCTGGCGCCGATCGGCGTGCCGGCGTAGCGGGCCCGGATGTCGGCGATCAGCTGGTGGTAGCGGGCGAGGTCGGTGGTGTCGAACGCCCGCCGCCGGTCCGCGAAGTAGCCGGCGTCGTGCGGGTCGACCTTCGTCAGCGCTGCGGTCATGGCGTCGGCGACCCGCTCGACGTCCGTGGGGGAGTACCAGCGGTGCGGGTTGCCGCCGGCGGGGACGCCGGTCACGGCCCCCACCGTGACGACCTGGCGGCTGCTGTCGGGGCTGGCGGCGAGCGCCCGGGCGGCCCACGCGTCGTAGCCGATGCCGTTCTGCGTGAACACGCGGGACTGGGCGATCACGCGCGCGTCGGCCGGCGTCGGTTCGTAGTCGTGCGGGTCGGTGTTCGGGTTGCTGATGATCGACGTCTCGTGGACGCGCACGCCGCCGAGCTGGGCGAGGATGCTGCCCCAGGCGTTGATCGACGCCGCCACCTCGAGGCGGCCGGTGCCGGTGGTGCCGGGCGGCGCCACGGCGCACCCGGCCAGCAGGGCGGCGATGGCGAGGACGGCCACGGCCGGGGCGAGGGCTGCGGGCACCTGTTCAGTCAAGGCTGTAATGGTAATCGTTGTCAACAAGCCGTGGGGTACGCCTCAGTCCAGCGGCCCGGCCCGGGCGGATGGGTCCCGAACCGGCCGCTCCCAGCCGGCGCGTTGACCTTGTCCCCGGCGGGCGCTGTACTCGGCCCATGCCCGCGACGCACGACGTGTTCAACCAGGTCCCACCGCTCGTCGGCCACGATGCCGCCGAGTACCCCGCGTTGCTGGAGGCGCTCGTCCGCGAGGGCGCCGGCTGGGCGGAGGAGGAGCTGCACGACCTCGGCCGCCTCGTGGGTGAGGAGCCGACGCAGGAGCTGGGCCGCCTCGCCGAGGCGCACCCGCCGGAGCTGCTGACGCACGACCGGTACGGCCACCGCATCGATGAGGTGCGCTACGACCCGTCCTACCACCAGCTGATGGACATCTCGGTCCGCTCCGGCCTGGCGGGCTTCCCGTGGGCCGACGAGCGGCCGGGCGCGCACGTCGCCCGCGCCGCCAAGATGATGATCATGGGCGAGGTGGACGCCGGCCACGCCTGCCCCATCTCGATGACCTACGCGGTCGTCCCCGCGCTGCGGGCGCAGCCGGAGCTGGCCGCGCGGTTCGAGCCGGGCCTCACCTCCCGTGTCTACGACCCCGCGCTGCGGCTCCCGTCGGAGAAGGCCGGCCTCATCGCCGGCATGTCGATGACGGAGAAGCAGGGCGGCTCCGACGTCCGCGCCGGGACGACGCAGGCCCACCCGCAGCCGGACGGCAGCTACCGCCTCGTCGGGCACAAGTGGTTCACCTCGGCGCCGATGAGCGACCTGTTCCTCGTGCTCGCGCAGGCCCCGGGCGGGCTGAGCTGCTTCCTGCTGCCGCGGATCCTGCCGGACGGCAGCCGCAACCCGATGCGGCTGCAGCGGCTCAAGGACAAGCTCGGCAACAAGAGCAACGCGAGCTCCGAGGTCGAGTACGACGACGCCGTCGCGTGGCGCGTGGGCGACGAGGGCCGCGGCGTCCGGACCATCATCGAGATGGTCACGATGACCCGGCTCGACTGCACGCTGGCGAGCGCCGGGCTCATGCGGCTCGGCACCACCCGCGCCGTGCACCAGGCGACGCACCGCGCGGCGTTCGGCAAGCAGCTCGTCGACCAGCCGCTCATGCGCAACGTGCTGGCTGACCTGGCCGTCGAGGCGGAGGCCGCCGTCATGCTGGCGATGCGGCTCGCGGGCGCGACCGACCGCGGCGCGCGGGGCGACGAGCGGGAGGCGCTGCTGCGCCGGATCGGGCTCGCCGCCGGGAAGTACTTCGTCTGCAAGCGCGGGCCGATCCACGCGGCCGAGGCGCTGGAGTGCTTCGGCGGCAACGGCTACGTCGAGGACTCCGGCATGCCCCGGCTGTACCGGGAGGCGCCGCTGCTCTCGATCTGGGAGGGCTCCGGCAACGTCGCGGCGCTCGACACGCTGCGGGCCATGGCCCGGGAGCCGGAGAGCGTGCAGGTGCTGCTCGACGAGATCGGGCTGGCGGCGGGCGCCGACGCCCGGCTGGACGCGGCCGCGGTCCGGCTGCGGGACGAGCTGTCCGACCTCGGCGACCTGGAGCACCGCGCGCGCCGCGTCGTCGAGGACATGGCGCTGGTGCTGCAGGGCTCGCTGCTGGTGCGCCTCGGCCACCCGGCGGTGGCGGACGCGTTCTGCGCCAGCCGGCTCGCGGGCGACCACGGCAGCGTCTTCGGCACCCTGCCCAGGGGCGTCGACACCGCCGCGATCATCGAGCGGGCGACGCCGAAGGTGCCGTAGCCGCCGACGGGGCGGCCGGCAGCGGCGTCACGGCGCCGATGCCGAGGTCCACGCCGCAGGTCCGGCCCGGCGCGACGCCCTGCGGCCGGAAGTAGATCGTCGAGGCGGTCACGTCGTCGCCGTACGCCTGCGCCAGGGCGGGGTCCGCGGCCACCGTGCCGCCGGCGGCTGACCCCGGGGTGGCGGCGATCTGGAACCGGACGATGCGGGTGAACTCGCAGTCCGGGGCGACCGACTCGATGCTGAACTCGATCGGCGGCCGGGCGCTGCCGTGGGACAGGTTGTCCAGCCCGCCGGCCCCGGTGGACCCCTCGACCAGGGTGATCGTGGTGCCCTGCTGGAGGTCGCCGGGCTTGTTCTGGGCGTGGGTGTGGCCGGCGTTGGTCTGCCGGATCTGCCCCGCCAGCTGGGCCCGCAGCTCGGCGGCGGCCGGCGGCTCGTGCGTGGCGAAGATGTCGAACGTGGTGTGGCCGGCGCTGCCCGGGGAGCCGCCGGCGGTCGGGGTGGCGGGGGTGGCGCTGCCGGTCGGGGTGGGGCTCGCCGCCCGCGCGGTGAGGCCCGCCACTGCCGCGGCGACGGCCCGCCGCTCCAGCGGATCGGTGACCGAGGGGGTGTCCGAGCCGTAGGCGCCGCTGCCGCCGTACACCCGGGGGTCGGCCAGCCCCGCCACGGTGAGGCCGAACGCGTGGACCACGTCCCCGGTGACCGCGTACCCGTCCGGGGTGGCGGTCTTGCTGCCGAGGACGGTCACCCCCGGGATCGTCCGCAGCGTCGTGACGACGTCCGGCGCGTCGTGGTTGCCGGCCAGCCAGAGCATGGGCGTGACCGCGGTGACCGCCCGCAGCGCGTCGAGGTAGGCCGGCGTCAGCTCGAGGGTCGTACCGAACTCCGCCTCGTCGCCCGTGTTGATGATGAGGTTGACCCCGTAGCTCGCTGCGTACCGGGCCACGAGCGGGTAGTTGGCGGCGAGGTGCATGTCAGAGATGAACATGATGCGCAGCGCCGTCTGCGGGGCGGCCTGGGCGTCGAGGCGCGACTGCAGCGCGGCCTGCAGCCCCACGACGGAGTCCAGCACGTTGAAGACCTTCGACTGCCGGCTGTAGAAGGCGCTCAGCTGGTCCGGGAAGAGCTGCGCGGCGGCCAGGGTGCCGGTCAGCCGGGACTGCCGGAGCCACCGCGGGTTGTACGTGGCGGCTCCGACGCCGGCCACGATGGCCAGCACGACGACGGCGGCGCCGAGCTGCTGCAGCCGGATCCGCAGCTCGTGCTCGCGGCGGGGCCGACCCCGCAGGTACCGCAGCGCCATGTTGATCGCCGCCGCCGCCACGAGCCCCAGCAGCACGCCGATGAGCACCTCGGCGGCGAGCCAGGTCAGGATCTGCGGCAGCTGGTCGACGAACCCGGCCTGCAGCCGCCGGGCGTACCCCGCCGTGTCGCCGTTCGCGGCCCGGACGAGCTGGAGGACGTCGACGTTGCGGGGCGTGATGTGGACGCCGAACGGCAGCAGGTTGACGTCGGGGAACTCCCAGCTGCCGAGCGTGGTGTCGGCGGAGAGCCCGGTCCGGTGCAGCAACGTGCCCTGCACCTCGAACGGGACGCCCTCCACCGTCGCGCGGTAGGGGAAGGCCTGCACCACCGCGGCCGCGCACCCCAGCGGGAGGCCGATCCGCAGCACCCAGCGCGCCAGCCCCGCGAGCAGCAGCCGCGCCATCCGGGTCGCCCGCGCCGCCGCCCGCTTTCGCCCCGTCTGCACCGCCTCATCCTCCCCAGCGGGGGCGGGCGGCGGGCCGGAACGTGCAAGGGATCACGCCGGCGCCGACTGCACCACCGTGCTTGTGGCCGACCGCGGCCCTCCCTAGCGTCGGGACGGTCCCACTTCCCGGCGCCCTGGGGGGCCGTCATGCCGGAGACCCCGACACCCGTCGTCTTCATCCATGGGCTGTGGCTGCACGCCTCGTCCTGGGACCCGTGGCAGGAGGTGTTCACGAGGGCGGGCTTCGCGCCGGTCGCTCCGCCCTGGCCGGGGGACGCCCCCACCGTCGCGGCGTGCCGCGCCGACCCGGGGCCGATCGGCAACCGCGGCATCGACGAGGTCGTGGCCCACTACGCCGGGCTGATCCGGGCGCTGCCGGCCCGGCCGGTGATCATCGGCCACTCGTTCGGCGGCCTCGTCACGCAGAAGCTGCTGGGGCAGGGGCTGGGCGCGGCAGGGGTGGCGATCGACCCCGCGCCGATCAAGGGGGTGCGGGTCCTCCCCGGCTCGGCGCTGCGGGTGGCCTCGGTCGCGTTGCGGAATCCGCTCAACCGCACCCGCGCCGTGTCGCTGACCTTCGACCAGTTCCGCTACGGCTTCGCCAACGCGGTCCCGGAGGTGGAGGCCAGTGAGCTCTACGACCGGTGGACCATCCCGGCACCCGGCAGGCCGCTGTTCGAGGCCGCCCTCGCGTCGTTCCAGCCGCACTCGCCGGCGGCCGTCGACACGGCGAACCCCGAGCGGGGACCGCTCCTGCTGATCGCCGGCGGCGCCGACCACACGGTGCCGCCGTCCGTCGTCCGGGCGACGCAGCGCCTCTACCGCGGGTCCGCCGCTGCGGGCGCGGTGACCGATCTGCACACGTTCCCCGGCCTCGGCCACTCGCTGACCATCGACAGCGGCTGGCGGCAGGTCGCCGACCGCATCCTGAGCTGGCTGGTGGAGAAGGAGCTGAGCGCCACGGCGGGACCCGCGGCGGCCCGGCAGTAGCCGGGCCGCCGCGTGCCGGCTACTGCTGGGCCGGGGCGGGCGGCAGGATCGCGTCCAGCGCCGCCAGGTCGTCCGCCGTCGGGTGCCAGGCGGCCGCCGCGACGTTCGCCGTGACCTGTTCCGGCTTGGTCGCGCCGGCGATCACCGAGGCGACACCCGGCTGCGCGGCGAGCCCGCCGATGCCGACGTCGAGGATCGAGATGCCCCGCTCCTCGGCGTAGGCGGCGATCCGCTCCACCGACTCGAGCCGGTCGTCGGTCAGCCACGCGGAGAACCGGCCGCCCGCCAGCCGGGTACCCGCGGGGACGGGGTGGCCCTTCCGGTACTTGCCGGTCAGCAGACCGTTGGCGAGCGGGAAGAACGGCAGGATCCCGACGCCGTGGGCGACGGCCGAGGGGCGCACCTCGGCCTCGATCCCCCGCTCCAGCAGTGAGTAGTGGTTCTGCGCGGAGATGAACGGCGTGCTGTGGCTCGTCGAGGCGATCCACGCGGCGTCGGCGATCTGCCAGCCCGCGAAGTTCGACGAGCCGATGGCGACGACCTTGCCCTCCACGACCAGCTCGTGCAGCGCCGCGAGCGTCTCCTCCAGCGGGGTGACGCCGTCGGGGCGGTGGTACTGGTAGAGGTCGATGTGGTCGGTCTGCAGCCGCCGCAGGCTCGCCTCGACGGCCCTGCGGATGTACCGGCGGGACCCCCGCGCGCCCCAGTCGGGCCCGTTGGCGCCCTGCATGTCCATCCCGAACTTGGTGGCCAGCACGATCTCGTCGCGCCGCGAGCCCAGCGCCTGACCGAGCAGGGTCTCGCTGGCGCCGTGGCCGGCCTGGCCACCGTAGACGTCCGCGGTGTCGAAGAGGGTGATGCCGGCGTCGAGGGCAGCGTCGACGACGGCCTTGGTGCCGGCGTGGTCGAGCTTCATGCCGAAGTTGTTGCAGCCCAGGCCGATGGTCGAGACGACCAGGCCGGAGTTGCCGAGCGGGCGGTAGGTCACGTCAGTCATGCCCCGATCCTCCCCGGTCCGGCCCCATGCCTCACGTCCTGCGGCCGTGAGAACGCCGACGAACCGCCCCGCAGGTGCGGGACGGGCCGTCGGAGGGTGCGCTGTGTCAGCTGGCCGAGCCGGGCCCGGTGGCCTCGTCCGCGGCCTTGCGGACGGTGGCCGCGGCGTCGTCGGCCTTGGTCGCCGTGGCGGCCGCCGCCTTGTCGGCAGCGCCGGCCGTCCTGGTGACGCTCTTGTCGGCGACGCTCTCCGCGGCGCGGGCCGCCTGGTCCGTCGCGGTGGCGGCCTTGTCGGCGGCCTTCGTGGCGGCCTTCTCGACGGTCGTGGCGGTCTTGGTGACCGTCTTGTCGGCCTTGCTCTCGACCTTCGGCGCGGCCTTGTCGACCGTGGTGGCGGCGTTGTCCGCTGCCTCGGCGACGGTGGCGGCGGCCTTGGTGGCGGCCTCGCTGACCGCCTCCTCCGCCTGGGCGGCCTGCTCGCTCGTGCGGGCGGCTGAGACGACCTGCTCACCGCGGGCGGTCAGGTCGACGTAGAGGGCGTTGGCCCGCTCGGACAGCCGGCCGGCCTCGGCCTGGGCGCGGGCCTGGAGCGTGGTCAGCCGGGTCTGCAGCTCGGCGGTGAGCTCGTGGCCCGACTTCCCCTGCAGCTCCTCGCGGATCTTGGCGATCTCGTCCTGCAGCTGGGTCGGCAGCGCCTTGGCCTGCTCGTGCAGCCGGCCGCTGCGGGCCTGCCCGGTCGCGTAGTCGTAGGCCGCGGCGCCGGCGCCGACAGTGGCGTAGAACGGCTTGCGCGCCCCGGAGAGGGCGGCCTCGACCTGGCTGACGACGAGGTCGGTGTACTTCTTGAGGTCTTCGGTGACGGTCATGCGGTCCTCCTGGGACGGCTCGTGCGGGTGGGGCGCTAGGAGCGCGCGGCGTCGGACGCGGCCGACGGGTCGAGCGTGGCGTCGGCGACGAGGTCGGCGACCCCGGCACCGGCGTCCGCCTCCACGGCCTGCGCGACGGCGAGCAGGGTCGCCGACTCGGCGGCGGCGCGGGCCTCGTTCTCCTT
>JAOPWU010000077.1 GCA_025965515.1 Mycobacterium sp. | reverse complement strand
CCTCCGGGCCGTCCTCGGCCGGCCCCGCCGGACGGCGTCGCGCGGCGGGGGCGGCCGGGCGGCCGGGTCATGTCAGAACTTCCTCGGCGTCGAGCCGCACCCCGCGCGCCCAGTCGGCCGCCGGCATCGCGCGCTTGCCGGCCGGCTGCACCTCGCCCAGGGCGACCGGGCCGGTCGCGGTGCCGACCAGCACCGTGGTGCGGTCCACCAGGCGGACCGCGCCCGGCGGCAGCGGCTCGGCGACCGGGCGGCGCACGGGCCCGAGCTTGAGCCGCTCCCCCCGGAACGTCGTCCAGGCCCCGGGCGCCGGCGTCGCGGCGCGCACCAGGCGGTCCACCCCCACGGCGGGCTGCGTCCAGTCCACGCGGACGTCCTCGACGGCCAGCTTCGGGGCGAGGCTCACGCCGTCCGGCGGCTGCGGGACCGGCGCCAGCGTGCCGTCCTCGATGCCGTCGAGCGTCGCCTCGAGCAGCTCGGCCCCGGAGACCGCGAGCCGTTGCAGCAGGTCCCCGGACGTGTCGGTTGCGCTGACCGGCTCGGTGACCGTGCCGAAGACCGGCCCGGTGTCCATGCCGGCCTCCAGCTGGAAAGTGCTGGCGCCCGTCACGTCGTCCCCGTGCAGCACTGCGTGCTGCACGGGCGCGGCCCCCCGCCAGGCCGGGAGCAGCGAGAAGTGGAGGTTCACCCAGCCGTACCGCGGCACCGTCAGCAGCGCGGCGGGGACCAGCGCCCCGTAGGCCACGATCGGGCAGCAGTCCGGCGCGAGCTCCGTGAGTCGCTCGACGAACTCCGGGTCCCCGGGGCGGCGCGGGGTGAGTGTCTCGATGCCGGCCGCGCGGGCCAGCTCCGCGACGGGCGACGCCGCCAGCCGCTTGCCGCGGCCGGCGGGCGCGTCCGGGCGCGTGACCACGGCGACGACGTCGTGGCGCTCGCTGGCGAGGAGCCGCTCCAGCGAGGGCAGGGCCACCTGCGGCGTGCCGGCGAACAGCAGCCTCACCGCCGGGCCCCCGGCGTCACAGCGCCCGCCCGAACACCGGGTGCGGGCTCACCGCGACCTGTGGGGCGGGCTCCCCGGCCCAGGCGGCCTCCCGGATCGCGCGCATCGCCTCGCGCCGGGTCTCCGGGTCGAGCCGGTCCACGAACAGCACGCCGTCCAGGTGGTCGGTCTCGTGCTGCAGGCACCGCGCCAGGGTGTCGCTGCCCTCGATGGCGACGGGGTCGCCGTACCGGTTGAAGCCGCGGGCGACGACGTCGCGTGGCCGCTTCAGCCGGAACGCGAGGCCCGGCAGGGACAGGCACCCCTCGTCGCCGTCGAGCTCCTCCTCGCTGAGCCGGCCGACGACGGGGTTGATGAGCTCCCCCTCCACGTCGCCGACGCTGTAGGTGAAGACCCGCAGTCCGACACCGATCTGCGGCGCGGCGAGACCGACGCCCGGGGCGTCGTGCATGGTGTCGAGCAGGTCCTTGCACAGCCGCCGCAGTTCCTTGTCGAAGGTCGCGACGGGCTCGGCGGGGGTCCGCAGGATGGGGTCACCCAGGAGTCGGATCGGTCGCACGGCCACGACCCGAGTCTAGGGGGCCGCCCCGCCGCACCCCCCGCGGATCAGCCGAACGCGCCCGCGCACCCCGCCGGATCGGTGAAGCCGCCGTCGGCGACCTGCCGCGCGACCTTCTGGTAGAGGGTCGCCGCCGTCCGCGCGGTCCGGGCGAACGCCGCGGCGTCACCCCGCCGGGCAGCCGTCACCTGCGCCGCCGCGTTGGCCCGGTAACGGCCGACCGCCGTCGTCAGGGCGTGCCAGCGGGTCGTGTCCTGGGCCGGCACGGCGAGGGCGCCGAGCGCCGCAGCGGTCGCCTCGAGCGGGACGGCGGCGTAGTAGTCGGCCACGGCGGGGAGCTGCGCGGCATCGGGGTTCCCGGCGTCGAAGCCGGTCACCGGGAACGGGTGGCCGGCGTACCACCGGACGAGGGGGGCGCAGACGGCATCGGCCGCCTGCAGGGTGGCCGGGGTGAAGTGGTTCCCGGCCCCCGGCCCCGCGGTCCCGGTGCCGCAGGCCGCGCACAGCAGTGTCAGGAACAGCAGCACCGTCGCAGCCCGGGACGGGGTCCCCGGCGCGCCGCGTCGCAGCCGTCGCACGAGCCCTCCGTCCCCGCCCGGGCCTCCCCGCCGACCCGGCCGGGACAGTGTCGCACCGGGCGGGGCATCGCGGCCTGAAGCGGCAGCCGGCCGTCAGCCGATGTCGGGTGGGTCCAGCCGGACCCGGACCGAGCCCGACGCCTTGCGGGCGGAGCGGACCGCGGCCGCCTGCTTGAGCGCCTCGGCGAGCGCGTCCCCGGCGGCCCGTGGGACCCGGACCAGCGCGCGCACCTGCGGCGTCTCCCCGTCCGCGGGGACGCCGCGCCCGACCGCGGCGGGGACCGGGCCGAGCACCGTGCCGCCGGCAGGGAGGCGGGCCAGCCCCAGCAGCTCCGTGACGGCAGCGGCGTCCCCCTCGACGGAGGCCATCCGGGTGGCCGGCGGGAACCCCAGCGCGGACCGCTCCTCCGCCTCCCGGGCGGTGAAGCCGGCCGGGTCCCACCGGACCAGCGCCTGCACGGCCGGCAGCGTCGACTCCCCCACGACGACGACCCGCCCGCCGCGGTCGGCCGGCGCGCAGAGCGACGCGGCCGTGCACCAGCGGCGCACCGTCTCCTCGGCGGCGCGCAGGTCGGGGCGGGCCAGCGCCACCCCCGCGTCGGCCAGCACGACCGCCGCGTAGCCGGCCTCGGGCGGTTCGGGCTCCAGGCCGGGCGTCGCGACGACGATCCGCGGGGTCGCGTCGACCGTGCGCACAGGTGTGTCCGCGCTGCTGGTCACCACCGGGATGGCGGGGAAGGCCCGACCGAGCTCCTCGGACGTGCGCGCCCCCCCGGTGACGCGGGTGCGCAGCCGGTCGCTCCCGCAGCCGGGGCAGGCCCAGGCCGTGTGCTCGGTGCCGCACCACGTGCAGCGCAGGGACGCCCCCGCGCCCGGCCGGCCCAGCGGCCCGGCGCAGCGCCGGCAGCGGGCCGGGGTGCGGCAGTTGTCGCAGGCGAGCGACGGCTGGTAGCCGCGCCGCGGCACCTGCACCAGCACGGGGCCGCGGCGCAGGCCCTCGCGCAGCGCCTGCCAGGCCACGGTGGGAAGGCGCGCCCCGGCGCCGGCGTCACGCTCCCGCGCCAGGTCCGTGCCGCTGGCCTCGACCCGGGGCGCTGCGGCGCGCACCCGGGACCGCTCCGGCAGCACCGGCCGGGCCCAGCCCCGCTCCACCAGCTGCAGCGACTCGACGGACGGCGCCAGCGAGCCGATGAGCAGCCCGGCGCCCTCGAGGTAGCTGCGCAGCGCCAGCACGTCACGGGTGTGCGGGTAGGGCGCCCGCGGCTCGATGAGGGCGTCGTCCCCGTCGTCCCACACCATCGCGAGCGCCAGGTCCTGCACGGGGGCGAAGCAGGCCGCCCGCGTGCCGACGACGACCCGATCCGCGCCGCGCAGCACGCCGAGCCAGCGGCGGTACCGCTCCGCGGGGCCGGCCGCGGCCGTGAGCATCGTCGCCCCGCCGCACGCCGCGGCGACCAGGGCGTGCAGCCGGGCCGCCCGCTCCGCGTCGGGCACGATCAACAGCACCCCGCCGCCCGTGGCAGCGACGCGGGCGGCCACGCGCGCCAGCTCCGGCTGCCAGTCGCGACCCGGCAGCGCCTGCCAGACCGCGCGCCCGCCGGCCCCGGCCGCCCAGCCGGCGACCAGCGACTCGGGCAGCTGCCGGAGCGGTTCGACCGCCGGCGGCAGGGCCACACCCACCGGGGGGTCGGCCTGCTCGGCGCGGGCGTGGCGCGGCGGGATCGCGAGCCGGAGCACGTCCGCGAGCGTGCCGCCCCAGTGATCGGCGACCGCGCGGCACAGCCGCAGCGTTGCGGGCGGCAGCACGGGCTCCGGGGAGACCACAGCGTGCAGCGGGGACAGGGTCCCCTCGTGTTCCGAGCGGTCGAGCCGCTCCAGCAGGAACCCGTCGTGCAGCACCCCGGCGAAGCGCACCCGGACCCGGCAGCCGGGCACGGCGGCCTCGTCCTGCGTCTCGGTGACCAGGTAGTCGAACGGTCGGTCCAGGTGCGGCAGCGGCACGTCCAGCGCGACCCGGGCCACGGGCCGCGCGGCCGCAGGCGCCACGGACCGGGCTTCCGGTCGGCGGGCAGGCCGCGTCCGCCGGGCGGCGGCCGCGCCCCGGGGCGACGGCGCGGGACGGGTCACGCGCTCCCGGACCGGCAGGGGCTCACGCCCCGGCAGCGGCCCGCAGGGCGTCGGCGCGGGCGACCGACTCCCAGGTGAAGTCGAGCTCCGGCCGGCCGAAGTGGCCGTACGCCGCGGTCTGGGCGTAGATCGGCCGCAGCAGGTCGAGGTCCCGGATGATGGCCGCCGGGCGGAGGTCGAAGATCTCGCGGACCGCGTCCTGGATCTTCTCGTCCGGCAGGATGCCGGTACCGAAGGTCTCGACGAACAGCCCGACCGGGTGCGCCTTGCCGATGGCGTAGGCGACCTGCACCTCGCAGCGGCTGGCCAGGCCCGCGGCCACGACGTTCTTGGCGACCCACCGCATGGCGTAGGCGGCGGAGCGGTCGACCTTGGACGGGTCCTTGCCGGAGAAGGCGCCGCCGCCGTGACGGGCCATGCCGCCGTAGGTGTCGACGATGATCTTGCGGCCGGTGAGGCCGGCGTCGCCCATGGGGCCGCCGATCTCGAAGCGGCCGGTCGGGTTCACCAGCAGCTGGTAGTCGCCCGTGTCGAGGCCGAGCTCCGCGAGCTCCGGCGCCACCACGTACTCGGCGATGTCCGGGGTGAGCAGCGTGTCGATGTCGATGTCCGCGGCGTGCTGGCTGGACACCACGACGGTGTCGAGCCGCACCGGGCGCCCGTCGACGTACTCGATGGTGACCTGCGTCTTGCCGTCCGGCCGCAGGTAGCCGACCTGGCCGGACTTGCGGACGGCAGCGAGACGGCGGGACAGCCGGTGCGCCAGCGCGATGGGCAACGGCATCAGCTCGGGCGTCTCGTCGCAGGCGAAGCCGAACATGAGCCCCTGGTCGCCCGCGCCCTGCCGGTCGAGGTCGTCCTCGCCCGCCTGGCCGGTGCGCTCCTCGTAGGCCTCGTCGACGCCCTGGGCGATGTCGGGCGACTGCGCGCCGAGCGACACGCTCACGCCGCAGGAGGCGCCGTCGAAGCCCTTCTTGGAGCTGTCGTAGCCGATGCCGAGGACGACCTGGCGGACGACCGCGGCGATGTCGACGTAGGTCGAGGTGGTCACCTCACCGGCGACGTGGACCTGGCCGGTGGTGATCAGCGTCTCGACGGCGACCCGGCTGCGCGGGTCGTCTTTGAGCATCGCGTCGAGGATCGTGTCGCTGATCTGGTCGGCGATCTTGTCGGGATGGCCCTCGGTGACCGACTCGGACGTGAACAGGCGGCGAGCCACGTGGGGTTCTCCTCGTTCGACAGCTGGAAAGCAACAGGACGCAACGCACGGAGCCTACCGGCCGCGGCGAGAGCCGCCCCCGCAGGTCCCGCCGTGGGCGATCAGCCGGTGGTCAGGGCAGGCGGGGAACGACCGCGTCCCAGAGGCGGTGCGCGATCACGTCCTTGGACGCCCGTGCCACGGTGGTGACGCTGCCGTCGGCCGCGAGCAGCCACACGGCGTTCGTGTCCGTCTCGAAGCCGAGGCCCTCGCCGACCTCGTTGACGACCAGCAGGTCGCACCCCTTGCGGGCCAGCTTCGCCCGGGCGTGGTCGAGCACGGACCCACCCGCGTCGCCGGTCTCGGCCGCGAAGCCGATGACCAGCTGGCCTGGCCGGCGGTCCCGCACGAGGCCCGCGAGGATGTCGGGGTTCTCGACGAGCTCGAGCACCGGCACCCCCGCCGTCTTCTTGAGCTTGGTGGCGCTGGCGGCGACCGGGCGGAAGTCCGCGACCGCGGCGGCCATGACGACCGCGTCGCAGGCGGGAGCGCGCTCGGCGACGACCTGCCCCAACGCGCGGGCGTCCCCCACGCCGACGACCTCGACGCCGGACGGGTAAGGGCCCGGTGCCGCCGTGACGAGGACGACCTCGGCGCCCCGGAGCGCGGCGGCCCGGGCGACCGCGTGGCCCTGCTTGCCGGAGGACCGGTTGCCGACGAACCGCACGGGGTCGAGCGCCTCCCGCGTCCCGCCGGCGGTGACCAGCACGCGGCGGCCGGCCAGGTCCCGCGGGACCCCGCCGAGGTCGAGCAGGGCGCGCGCCACGGCGACGATCTCCGCCGGCTCCGGCAGCCGGCCGGCGCCGCTGTCGGCACCGGTGAGCCGCCCGACGGCGGGGTCCAGGACGACGGCGCCACGACGGCGCAGCAGGGCGACGTTGTCGACGGTGGCCGGGTGCTGCCACATCTCCGTGTGCATGGCCGGGCAGAACAGCACCGGGCAGGTGGCCGTCAGCAGCGTGGCCGTGAGCAGGTCGTCGGCACGGCCCGCGGCGGCGCGGGCGAGCGTGTCGGCCGTGGCCGGCGCGACGACGACGAGGTCGGCGGCGCGGCCGAGCCGCACGTGCGGGACCTCGGCCGCGTCGGTCCAGACGTCCGTGGCGACGGGGTGGCCCGACAGGGCCTCCCAGGTGGGGCGCCCGACCATCCGCAGCGCGGACTGGGTCGCGACGACCGTGACGTCGCAGCCGGACTCGGCGAGCCGGCGGAGCACCTCGCACGCCTTGTAGGCGGCGATGCCCCCGGTGACGCCGAGAACAACGCGGGGGGCTGCCGGAGCGCCGCTGCGGTCCTGCGTGGCCGGTTCGGTCACCGGGCGGCTCAGCCCTGGAGGGGCTCGCCCGCCTCGTGGGTCAGCAGGCCGGCGTCGATCTCGCGCAGCGCGATCGAGAGCGGCTTCTCCTGGTGGCCAGGCTCGACGAGCGGGCCGACGTACTCGAGGAGGCCCTCGCCGAGCTGGCTGTAGTAGGCGTTGATCTGGCGGGCCCGCTTGGACGCGTAGATCACGAGGCTGTACTTCGACGCCGTGCGGTCCAGCAGGTCGTCGATCGGGGGGTTGGTGATGCCGATCGGGTGCGGTGCGGTGCCGGACACAGGGCCTCTTCCAGGGAGAGCGGGCCGTCCACGGACCCGGCTGCGGGGCACAGCGGCGTCGGGACGGATCAGTTCAGGTACGAGTTTACCAGCGCATCGGCTGCGTGTTCGACCGTGTCGTTGACGATCACGCCGTCGAACTCGGCCTGTGCGGCCAGTTCCTGGCGCGCCGCGGCGAGCCGGCGCTCGATGGTCGCCGCATCGTCGGTGCCCCGGCCCGTGAGCCGGCGCACCAGTTCGTCCCAGGACGGCGGCGCCAGGAAGACGAGGACCGCCTCCGGCATCGCGGCCCGGACCATGCGGGCGCCCTGCAGGTCGATCTCCAGCAGCGCGGACCGGCCGGTGGCCACGTGGTCGAGCACCGGCCCCCGCGGGGTGCCGTAGGAGTGCTCCGCGTACGTGGCGTACTCGAGGAACTCCCCCGCTGCGGCGTGCTCGTCGAAGGTCGCCCGGTCGACGAAGTGGTACTCGACGCCGTCGGTCTCGCCGGGGCGGGGCGGGCGCGTGGTCCAGCTGACCGAGACCCAGACGTCCGCGTGGCGCCGGCGAAGCTCGGCGACGACCGAGCCCTTGCCCACGCCGGACGGCCCGGACAGCACGACCAGCCGGCCGTGCCCCGGGGCGTCCTTCCCTGCGGCGCCGGGCGCGGCGGACCGTTGCCCCGCGCACGCCGGGCTGTCCGTCATCTCCGCGGTCACTGACCGCCGTCGGGCGTGAACTCAGCGGCCAGCGCAGCCCGCTGCTTCGACCCGAGGCCGCGCATCCGGCGGCTCGTCGCGATCTCCAGCTTGTCCATGATCCGCTGCGCGCGGACGCGACCGACGCCCGGGAGCGACTCGAGGACGGCGCTCACCTTCATCTTGCCGACGATCTCGTCCGAGTCGGCCGCCTTCAGCAGCGAGGGCAGACACTCCTCACCGCTCTTGAGCTTCTCCTTGAGCGCGGCGCGCGCCCGTCGGGCCTCGGCGGCCTTGGCGAGCGCCGCGGCGCGCTGCTCGGGGGTGAGGGGCGGCAAGGCCACCAGAGCCTCCTACACGAAGACGGATGGGGGGACGGGCGCCGGAGCACCTCGTGCGGCAACCTAGCGAGTCGGCGGGGCGCGGCGCCAGCCACCCCCGCCCGAAGGGTCACCGAGGGGGCCGCGGCACCCCTGCGAGGTGGGCCGCGAGGTGGCGCGCGGCGGCCGCGGGATCGGGGGAACGGGTGATCGGGCGGCCGATGACCAGGAGGTCCGCGCCGTCGGCCAGCGCCCGCTCGGGGGTGGCCACGCGCGCCTGGTCGTCGTCGCCCGAGCCCGCGGGCCGGACCCCCGGGGTGACCAGCAGCACGTCGGGGCCCAGCTCTGCGCGCAGCTGCGCGGCCTCCAGCGGCGAGCAGACGAGCGCGCCGGCGCCCGCGGCGACGGCCATCGTCGCCAGCCGCAGGACCGCGACGTCCGGGGGGCCCAGCAGGCCCACGGCCTCGAGCGCGCCGCCGTCGAGCGACGTCAGCACGGTCACCGCCGTGATGATGGTGCCGCTGCCCTGGGCCGCCTCGGCCGCGGCGGCGACCATGGCCGGTCCCCCGGACGCGTGGACCGTGAGCAGCCGCGGGGCGAGCGGCAGCACGGACCGCACGGCGCCCGCCACCGTGGCGGGAATGTCGTGCAGCTTGAGGTCCAGGAACAGCGCCGTGCCCGCCGCGGCCTCGTGGACGGCCGCCGTCCCGGCCGGGCCGAGCGCGCAGAAGAGCTCCAGTCCGATCTTGACGGTCGAGACGTACGGCGCGACGGCGGCGGCCAGCGCCGCAGCGGTCGCCGCGTCGGGCACGTCCAGCGGGACGGCCACGGGCGCCCGGTCGGGACCGCTCATCGCCGCCGGGCCCCTGCCGCAGCCGGCACGGGGTCCCCCGGCGGGTCGGGCGACTCGGGCACGGTGACTAGCGGCGGCCGGTGCGCGAGGCCGACGGCGTCCGCTACGCCGGCCAGCCCGCGGGCCGCCAGCGCCGCGGCCAGTTCGTCGGCGATCCGCAGCGGCGCCCCGGGATCCCCGAACACCGTGGTGCCGACGCTGACGGCGCTCGCACCCGCCAGCAGGAACTGCAGCGCGTCCAGGCCGTCCCGGATGCCGCCCATGCCGAGCAGCGGGACGTGCGGCAGGGCCTGGTGGACCTGGTAGACGCAGCGGACGGCGATCGGCCGGATCGCCGGCCCGGACAGCCCCCCGGTGACTCCCGCGAGCGCGGGACGCAGCGTGTCGGTGTCGATGACCATGCCGAGCGTCGTGTTGATGAGGGACAGGCCGTCCGCGCCGGCCTCCACCACGGCCGTGGCGACGTCCACGATCGACGTCACGTCCGGGCTGAGCTTCGCCAGCACCGGGACGTCCGCCTCGGCCGCGACGGCGGCCAGGACGCGCGAGGCGGCTTCGGGGTCGCACGCGAACACCTCGCCGCGGGACTCGACGTTCGGGCAGGAGATGTTCACCTCCAGCAACGCGATGGGGGCGAGGCCGCGCAGCCGGCGGGCCAGCGCCGCGTACTCCTCGACCGAGCCGCCGGCGATGGAGACCACGGCGGTCGCGCCGCGCTCGGCCAGCCAGGCGAGGTCGTGCTCGATGAACTGCTCCACGCCGGGGCCCTGCAGCCCGATGCTGTTGAGCATCCCGGACGGTGTCTCGGCCATGCGAGGTGTCGGCCGGCCCGACCGGGGCCGCAGCATGATCGACTTGGTGACGACGGCGCCGAGCTGCGTGACGTCGCAGAACTGGTCGAGCTCCTGCCCCGCGGCCGCGCACCCGCTGGCCGTGAGCACGGGGGCGCGCAGCGGCACGCCGGCGAGCGTGGTCGTCATGTCCACGGCGGGCGCCGCCGCCGGGGTGGGGGCGGGCTCCGCCGCCTTGCGGACCAATGTCATGCCGGGGCTCCTTCCGCTGCCGGCGCCGGCTGGGGCGCGCCCGGCGCGCCGAACGCGTCCGATGGCACGGTCCCGAGCGCGTCGAACCGCACCCGGCCGCCCCGGAACACCGGCCCCTCGACGCACGACCGCGCCATCCTCGTCACCCCGTCGTCCCCGACGATCGGCAGCACGCAGGTCATGCAGACGCCGATGCCGCAGGCCATGGACTCCTCCACGGCAACCTGGCTGGGCACGCCGCGCGCCGCGGCGATCTCGGCGACCGCCCGCAGCATCGGCATGGGGCCGCAGGCGTAGACCGCCCGGCTGCCGGCGCGGTCCATCAGTGCGGGCAGCACGTCGGAGACCCGGCCGCGCGCGCCGTACGAGCCGTCGTCCGTGGTGAAGGCGACGTGCGTCGAGATCCGCTTGGCCTCGAGGGCGCCGAACAGCCGGTCCTCGCTGCCGGCCCCGAGCACCATGTCCACCTGGCAGCCGCGCTCGTGCAGCTCCGCGGCGAGCGGGAACAGCGGGGCGGACCCGTAGCCGCCGCCGACCAACACGGCGGCGGCGGGCTCCCGGGGCAGCGAGAAGGGCCGCCCGAGCGGCCCCACGAGGTCGATCGACTCGTGCGGCCGGCGCGCGGCCACCCAGCGGCTGCCCTCACCCTTGGCGCCGACGATGAACTCGACGGTCCCGCCGTACACGCCGGTGGGGCTCACCTGGTAGATCGCGAAGGCCCGGCGCAGGATCCGAGCGCCGTCCCCGTCGCCGATGCGGGCGGCGATGAACTGGCCGGGGCGGGCGTGCCGGGCGATGTCGGTCGCGACGACCGTCAGGTGCTGGTAGGCGCCGACGGTCCGGTTCGCCAGGACCTCCGCCCGGACCTGCACCGCCCGGGCGGTGTCCGCCGCCGCGGTCACGGCGTCGCCACCACCGCGCCAGCGGGCTTCGGTGCCGCACCCGCGCGGGCGGCCGCGAGGATCGCGTGCCAGTCCTGCAGCGAGCGGACCCGCAGCGGGCCCTCCCGCAGCGCCTCGATGCCCTGCACGACCGCGCCCAGGGCCTGGACCGTCGTGATGCACGGGACGCCGCGGGTGATGCAGGCCCCGCGGATCTCGTAGCCGTCGACCCGGGGCCCGACGCCGCGTGGCGTGTTCACCACCAGGTCCACGTCACCGGCGAGGATGCGGCTGACGACGCTGCCGTCGGGGTCCTCGCTGTGCTTCGGCAGCACCTGCACCGCGACACCGTTGCGCTGCAGCACCGAGGCGGTCCCCTCCGTGGCGAGCACGGTGAACCCCAGGTCGGCGAGCCGCTTCACCGGGAAGATGATGGCCCGCTTGTCGCGGTCCGCGACGCTCACGAAGACCGTCCCGGTGGTGGGCAGTGGGCCGTACGCCGCGGCCTGCGACTTGGCGAACGCGACGCCGAAGCCGCGGTCGATCCCCATGACCTCGCCGGTGGACTTCATCTCCGGGCCCAGCAGCGTGTCGACCTTCGAGCCCACCCCGGCGAACCGGTTGAACGGCAGCACGGCCTCCTTGACGGACACCGGGCTGTCGAACGGCAGGTCGGCGCCGTCGCCGACGGCGGGGAGCATGCCCTCGCCGCGGAGCTCGGCGATGGTCGCGCCGAGCATGACGCGGGCGGCGGCCTTCGCGAGCGGCGTGGCCGTCGCCTTGGAGACGAAGGGGACGGTCCGGCTGGCCCGCGGGTTCGCCTCGAGCACGTACAGCGTGTCGTCCTTGAGCGCGTACTGGACGTTCATGAGGCCCCGGACTCCGAGCCCCTCCGCCAGCGCCTCGGTGGAGCGGCGGATGCGCTCGATGTCGCGGGCGCCCAGGGTTATCGGCGGCAGGGCGCAGGCGGAGTCGCCGGAGTGGATCCCGGCCTCCTCGATGTGCTCCATGATCCCGCCGAGGAAGACGTCGGTCCCGTCGCAGAGCGCGTCGACGTCGATCTCCACCGCGTCGTCGAGGAAGCGGTCGACGAGGACCGGGTGCTCGGGCGAGACCTGCGTGGCCCGCACGATGTACCCCTCGAGCATGCTGTCGTCGTAGACGATCTCCATGCCGCGGCCACCCAGGACGTAGCTCGGCCGCACGAGCACCGGGAAGCCGATGTCGTCCGCGAGCGCCTTGGCCTCGGGGTAGCTGGTGGCGGTGCCGTGCTTCGGCGAGGGCAGCCCCGCGCGGGCCAGGACCTGCCCGAACGCCCCGCGCTCCTCGGCGAGGTCGATGGCCTCCGGCGTCGTCCCGACGATGGGCACGCCGGCGTCCTTGAGCTGCTGGGCGAGCTTCAGCGGGGTCTGGCCGCCGAGCTGCACGATGACGCCCGCAACGGTCCCGGAGCCGCGCTCCGCGTGGACGACCTCGAGCACGTCCTCGACGGTGAGCGGCTCGAAGTAGAGCCGGTCGGAGGTGTCGTAGTCCGTCGACACCGTCTCGGGGTTGCAGTTGACCATGACGGTCTCGTAGCCCGCCGCCGAGAGCGCGTAGGCCGCGTGGACGCAGGCGTAGTCGAACTCGATGCCCTGCCCGATGCGGTTGGGGCCGCTGCCCAGGATCAGCACCTTCTCCCGCTCGCCCTGCGGGCGGATCTCGCTCTCGGGCTGGTCGGCCAGCTCGTAGGCGCTGTAGTGGTACGGCGTCTCGGCCTCGAACTCCGCGGCGCAGGTGTCGACCGTCTTGTACGCGGGACGGATGCCCTTGTCCCAGCGCCAGGCCCGGACCTCCGCCTCGGTGCGGCCCGTCAGGGCGGCGAGCTGGGCGTCGGCGAAGCCGTGCTGCTTGGCGGTCCGGACGAGCAGCTCAGCCGTCGCCCCCTCGCCGACCGGCATGTCCGCCGGCGCGTCGGCCGCCGCGAGGGCCGTGCCGAGGCTGCTGTGCCGGATGGCGTCCGCCAGCTCGTTGAGCCCGGCGATCTGGTCGAGGAACCAGGGGTCGATGTGCGTCGCCTCGTGCGCCTCCTCGACGGTGGCGCCGAGCGCGAGCGCCCGCTGCACGGTGTGCAGCCGGCCGTCGTGCGGAACGCGCGCCGCGGCCAGCAGCGGCTCCGGGGACCTCTCCGTCTCCGGCGTGAGGAAGAAGGCGGCCGGGGTGGACTCCAGGCTGCGCAGCGCCTTCTGCAGCGCCTCGGGGAAGCTGCGGCCCATGGCCATCGCCTCGCCGACCGACTTCATGGTCGTGGTGAGCTCCGTGTCGACGCCGGGGAACTTCTCGAACGCGAACCGCGGGACCTTCACCACGACGTAGTCGAGCGTGGGCTCGAACGCCGCCGGGGTCTTCACCGTGATGTCGTTGGCGATCTCGTCGAGGGTGTAGCCGACGGCGAGCCGCGCCGCGATCTTCGCGATCGGGAAGCCGGTCGCCTTGGACGCCAGCGCCGACGAGCGGCTCACCCGCGGGTTCATCTCGATGACGACCATCCGGCCGGTGGCCGGGTCGATGGCGAACTGGACGTTCGAGCCGCCGGTGTCGACGCCGACCCCGCGGATCACCGCGATGCCCATGTCGCGCATCAGCTGGTACTCGCGGTCGGTGAGGGTCATGGCCGGTGCGACCGTGACGCTGTCGCCGGTGTGCACCCCCATGGGGTCGACGTTCTCGATGGAGCAGACGACGACGACGTTGTCCTTCCTGTCGCGCATCAGCTCCAGCTCGAACTCCTTCCAGCCGAGCACGCTCTCCTCGACGAGCACCTCGTGGACGGGGCTCATCTGCAGGCCCTTCGCGACCTGGGCGCGCAGCCCCGGCTCGTCGTAGGCCATGCCCGAGCCGCCGCCGCCCATCGTGAAGCTGGGGCGGACGACCATGGGGTAGCCGAGCTCGGCGGCGGCCGCCACGGCGTCCGCCACCTCGTGCACCACGGCGCTGCGCGGGACGTCGCCGCCGGCGGCCCGGACGATGTCCTTGAACAGCTGCCGGTCCTCGCCCTTGTGGATGGCGTCGATGTTCGCGCCGATCAGCTCAACGCCGTACTTCTCCAGCACCCCGTTCTCGTGCAGCGCCACGGCGGTGTTGAGCGCGGTCTGGCCGCCGAGGGTGGCGAGGAGCGCGTCCGGCTTCTCCTGCGCGATCACCGCCTCGACGACCTCGGGGGTGATCGGCTCGATGTAGGTCGCGTCGGCGAACTCCGGGTCGGTCATGATCGTCGCTGGGTTGCTGTTCACGAGCGCGACCTCGTACCCCTCGGCGCGCAGCACGCGGCACGCCTGGGTGCCGGAGTAGTCGAACTCGCTGGCCTGCCCGATGACGATGGGGCCGGAGCCGATGACGAGGATCTTGCGAAGGTCGGACCGGCGCGGCATCAGGCCACTCCTCGGGCGCTCGTAACGGGACGTGCGGGCAGCGGGGCGGGGCGGGTCACGCGCCACCCCGCCGGGCGGTGGCCAGGGGGTCGTGGCTGTCCATCAGCTGCGTAAAGGTGTCGAACAGCCCGATGGCGTCGTGCGGGCCGGGCGCTGCCTCGGGGTGGTACTGGACACTGAACGCCGGGAGGTCCAGCAGCCGGATCCCCTCGACGCAGCCGTCGTTGAGGCCGCGGTGGCTGGCGGTCGCCCGGCCGTACGGGGTGTCGAAGACCCCCTCGGGGGCGTCGACCGCGTACCCGTGGTTGTGCGACGTGATGGCCACCTTGCCGGTCTCGAGGTCCCCGACGGGCTGGTTCACGCCGCGGTGGCCGAACGGCAGCTTGTACGTGCCGAGCCCGAGGGCGCGGCCGAGCATCTGGTTGCCCATGCAGATGCCGAACACCGGCACGCTCCCGAGCAGGTCCCGCAGCGTGTCGACGACGTACCCGCAGGCCGCCGGGTCGCCGGGACCGTTGGAGAAGAAGACGCCGTCGGGACGCAGCGCGCGGATCTCCGCGGCGGAGGTGGTCGCGGGAACGACCCGCACCTCGATGCCCCGCTCGGCCATGAGCCGGGGGGTGTTGCTCTTGATGCCCAGGTCGACGGCGACGACCGAATACTTCTTCTCCCCCACCGGCGGTACGACGTAGACGCGGTCGGTCGTGACCTCCCGGACCAGGTCGGAGCCGTCCATGGCGGGCTGCTGCCGCACCCTGGCCAGCAGCGCCTGCGGGTCCGTCTCGGTGGTGCTGATGCCGACCCGCATGGGACCGCGGTCCCGCAGGTGGCGGGTGAGCGCCCGGGTGTCGACGCCGGCGATGGCGACGATGCCCTGCTCGACCAGCTGGTCCGGCAGGCTGCGGCGCGCGCGCCAGTTCGACGGCCGGGGGCTCGGGTCGCGCACGACGAAGCCGGCGACCCAGATGCGGCGGGACTCGGGGTCCTCGTCGTTCATCCCGGTGTTGCCGATGTGCGGCGCGGTCATGGCGACGACCTGCCGGTGGTAGCTCGGGTCGGTGAGCGTCTCCTGGTAGCCGGTCATGGCGGTGCAGAACACCGCCTCGCCGAACGCCTCGCCGTCGGCGCCGAAGCCGTAGCCCCGGAAGACCGTGCCGTCCTCGAGAACGTAGAGCGCCGGGCGGCCCACGCGGGCCAGCACGGTGGCGGCACGGGCCGACGCGGCGGTGGGGACGGCTGTCACTGCGGGGACCTCCTGCGGGGGCGGTACGGGGAGCGGCGCGGGCGGTGCGGCGGCCGCGGGTGCGGGTGGGGGTGGGGCGGTCGGCGGGACGGGGTCGGGCAGGAGCGCGGCGATCGCCGCACCCAGGGCTGCCTGCTCCTCCGTCTCCGCCGTGCGGAAGGCGGTGTCCAGGAGCGCGGGACCGTGCTGCCAGGTGACGACCAGGACCCCGGTCCCGCCGATGAGGCGGCCGGCGGCGGCCCGGTCGGCCACGACGCCGCGCAACGCGGACCGCTCGATCCAGATGTCGGGGACCCCGCGGCGGGTGAGCAGCACGCCGGCCGGGTCGACGGCGACCGAGCCGGCGGCGCGCTGGCCGAGCCCGTGCACCGCGATGCGGTCGAGCCACTGGCCCGCGCTCGTGGTGCCGAGGACGACGCCCGCCGTGCCGCGGCCGGCGGCGGACCGCTCGACGGCCGCGGGCGGCGAGGGCAGGGGCGGGATGTCGCCCTGCCGCCGCAGCCGACGGCGCCAGCCACGGGCCATGCCCGCACCGACGAGCAGCACGATCAGCAGGACGACGGCGGCGAAGACGGCGTGCGCGACCCACTGCGTGGGGGCCCGGTGGACCACCGCGTCCGGCGAGGCGGCCAGCAGCAGCAGGCCCAGGGCGGCCGGGGTCACGCCGGCTGCCGTTCGCCGCCGGCGAGGGCACCGTCGAGGACGGTGGCCCGGCCGCGCAGGAAGGTGTGGCGCACCCGCACCGGCATCGTGCGGCCGGCGTAGGGGGTGTTCCGGGACTTCGACGCGAGCCCCTCCGGCCGGACGACCCACGACTCGCCGGGATCGACGAGCGTGAGGTTCGCGGGCTCCCCGACGGCGATCGGACGGCCGTGGTCCGCGAGCCGGCCGATGGCGGCCGGGCGGACGGACATGCGCTCGGCGACGCCGGCCCAGTCGAGCAGCCCGCCGGCGACCATGGTGTCCGCGACGACGCCCAGCGCCGTCTCGAGCCCGAGCATGCCGGGCTTGGCCGCGGCCCACTCGCACTCCTTGTCCTCGGAGGCGTGCGGCGCGTGGTCGGTGGCGACGCAGTCGATGGTGCCGTCGGCGAGACCCTCGCGCAGGGCCAGCACGTCGTCGGCGGTCCGCAGCGGCGGGTTGACCTTGAACACCGGGTCGTAGCTGGCGGCGAGGTCGTCGGTCAGCAGCAGGTGGTGGGGCGTGACCTCCGCGGTCACGTCCACCCCGCGGGCCTTCGCCCAGCGGAGGATCTCGACGGACCCGCGGGTGGAGACGTGGCAGACGTGCAGCCGCGACCCGACGTGCGCAGCGAGCAGGCAGTCGCGCGCGATGATCGCCTCCTCGGCGACCCGCGGCCAGCCCGCCAGCCCGAGTTGGGAGGCCACCTCGCCCTCGTTCAGCTGGGCGCCCTCGGTCAGCCGGGGCTCCTGCGCGTGCTGCGCGACGACGCCGTCGAAGGCCTTCACGTACTCCAGCGCCCGCCGCATCAGCAGCGCGTCGCTGACGCAGAACCCGTCGTCGCTGAACACCCGGACCCGGGCGGCGCTGTCGGCCATGGCGCCGAGCTCGGCCAGCCGCTCCCCGCCGAGCCCGACCGTCACGGCACCGACCGGCACCACGTCGCACCGGCCCGCCGCGCGGCCGAGGTGCCACACCTGCTCGGCGACGCCCGCCGTGTCGGTCACGGGGTCCGTGTTGGCCATGGCGTGCACGCAGGTGTAGCCGCCGAGCGCGGCGGCGCGGGTGCCGGTCTCGACCGTCTCCGCGTCCTCGCGGCCCGGCTCCCGCAGATGCGTGTGAAGGTCGACCAGCCCGGGGAGCGCGATGAGCCCGCTGCCGTCGATCACCTGGGCGCCGGTCGCGTCGCCGGCACCTGCCGGGTCGATCGCCGCGATGCGCCCGTCGGCGACCCGGATATCGCGCGCCGGTCCCCCCAGGGGCCGGACGCCGCGCAGCAGCCAGGTGTCGGTCACGCCACTCCCTCGTCCCGTGCGGCGCCGACGGTCGCCAGCACCGCACCATCGTCGTCCGGCCCGGCCGGGGCCCCGGCCAGCAGCAGGTACAGCACCGCCATGCGCACGCTCACGCCGTTCGCGACCTGGTCGACGACGGTGGAGCGGGCGGAGTCCGCGACAGCGCTCTCGATCTCCATGCCGCGGACCATCGGCCCGGGGTGCATGACGATGGCGTGCTCCGGGAGCCGTGCTGCGCGGGCGCTGTCGAGGCCGAACCGGCGGCTGTACTCCCGCAGCGTCGGGAAGAACGCGTCGTTCATCCGCTCGCGCTGGACCCGCAGCATCATCACCACGTCGAGGTCGGGCAGCGTGGCGTCGAGGTCGTAGCTGACGTCCACCGGCCACCCGCCCACCCCGAACGGCAGCAGCGTGGGCGGCGCGACCAGCGTCACGCGCGCGCCGAGCGTCGTGAGCAGGCTGACGTTCGACCGGGCCACGCGGCTGTGCAGGATGTCGCCGACGAGCCCCACCTTCAGGCCGGCCACGCTGCCGAGCCGCTGCCGGATCGTGTAGGCGTCCAGCAGCGCCTGCGTCGGGTGCTCGTGCGTGCCGTCGCCGGCGTTGACGACGCTTCCCCGGACCCAACCGGCGAGGCGGGCGGGCGCGCCGGAGGCGCCGTGGCGGATGACGACCGCGTCCGCGCCCATCGCCTCGAGGGTGAGGGCGGTGTCCTTGAGCGACTCACCCTTGGAGACGCTCGAGCCCTTCGCACTGAAGTTGATGACGTCGGCGGAGAGCCGCTTCGCGGCCACCTCGAACGACGTCCGGGTGCGGGTGGAGTCCTCGAAGAACAGGTTGACCACGGTCCGGCCGCGCAGCGTCGGCAGCTTCTTGATCGAGCGCTCGCCGACGGCGGCCATGGCCTCGGCCGTATCGAGGATGCCGAGGGCGTCTGCGGCGCTCAGGTCGCCCGCCGTGAGGAGGTGCCGGTTCACCGGTCCTCGCCCGCGTGCTCGGCGGCGGCCTGCGGGCGGGTCCGGTGCGCCGGGCCGAGGAGCACCTCGTCGCGGCCGTCGATCTCCCGCAGCAGTACGTGGACGGTCTCGCTGCGGGACGTCGGCAGGTTCTTCCCCACGTAGTCGGCGCGGATCGGGAGCTCGCGGTGGCCCCGGTCCACGAGCACCGCCAGGTGCACCGCGCGGGGGCGGCCGAGGTCGGAGAGGGCGTCGAGGGCGGCCCGCACCGTGCGGCCGGAGAAGAGGACGTCGTCGACGAGCACCACGGTGCGGCCGTCGATGCTGCCGTCGCCGGGCAGCGACGTGGCCGCCAGCGGGCGCACGCTGCGCAGCCGCAGGTCGTCGCGGTACATGGTGGGGTCGAGCTGGCCGACGGGGAGCCGCAGCCCCTCGAAGTCCTCGACGCGCTGCGCGATGCGGTGGGCCAGCACGATGCCGCGGGTGGGGATGCCGAGCAGGACGGTGTCCGGCGCGCCGGAGGTCTTCTCCAGGAGCTGGTGCGCCATGCGGCTGGTGATGCGGGTGAGGTCGTCCGGGCCGAGGACGGCGCGGGCGGCGGACACGTCGCCGGTAACGGGACGGTCGTTCGGTGCAGGCGCAGGTGTCTCCACCCGGGGCCTCCTTCCCCGCCTCACGGGACGGGTCGTTAAAGGAGTAGGTGCCCGGCAACGCTAGCAAACGCCCGCCGCGACCCGTGGGGCGGCCAGGTCCCGCAACCATCCGCCCACGGTGGTTGACGGCGTCCGCGCCACGGCCCTACCGTGACGCTGAGTAATCAATTACGGGTGGAGCACGCGTCATGGCGGCCGCAGCAGAGACACAGAGCACGCACAGTGCATCTCAGGGGGCGTCCATGGAGACCAGCGAATACGCATTGCTCCTCGGGCAGCGCCTCCGCGCGATCCGGACGCAGCAGGGCCTCTCGCTCCACGGCGTGGAGGAGAAGTCCCAGGGCCGCTGGAAGGCCGTCGTCGTCGGCAGCTACGAGCGCGGGGACCGCGCCGTCACCGTGCAGCGGCTGTCCGAGCTGGCGGACTTCTACGGCGTCCCCGTGAGCGAGCTGCTGCCGGGCGGTGGCGGTGCGCCGGGGACGGAGGCGGCCCCCCGGGTCGTCATCGACCTGGAGAAGCTGGCGGCCGTGCCGGACGAGCAGGCGGCCCCGGTGGCGCGGTACGCGGCCATGATCCAGAGCCGCCGCGGCGACTACAACGGCAAGGTGTTGTCGATCCGGCAGGACGACCTGCGGTCGCTGTCGATGCTGTACGACGCGTCGCCGGGGCTACTCGCCGAGCAGCTCATCAGTTGGGGCGTCCTGTCCACCGAGGTCCGTCGGGTCATCGACGCGGACTGACGGCCGGTCCCGCGCCACCGCGGCGAGCAGCCCGTTGACGAACCGGGGCGAGTCGTCGGTCGAGAGATCCTTGGCCAGCGTGACGGCCTCGTCGATGGCGACGGCATCCGGGATGTCGTCCCGCCAGAGCAGCTCGTAGACCGCGATCCGCAGCGCCTGCCGGTCCACCGCCGGCATGCGCTCCAGCGTCCAGCCCTCGGCGAAGTTCGCGATCACGTCGTCGATCGCGTCGCGATGGGTGGTGACGCCCTCCACGAGCTCGGCCGCGTAAGGCGCGATGGGCGGCTCGGCGAGCGCCTGGCGCCGCTGCAGCGTCGCGAGCGCGCTGTCGCCACGCGCCTCCGCCTCGAACAGGACATCCAGTGCCCGCTTCCGGGCCTTGCTCCGGGCCGCCACGGACTCAGCTGTTGACGCGGCCGAGGTACCGCCCGTCGCGGGTGTCCACCTTGACCTTCTCGCCGGTCGTGAGGAAGAGCGGCACCTGGATCTGCGCGCCCGTCTCGAGCGTCGCAGGCTTGGTTCCGCCCGTGCTGCGGTCGCCCTGCAGGCCGGGGTCGGTGTGGCTCACGATCAGCTCGACCGAGGCCGGGAGCTCGACGTAGAGCGCGACGCCCTCGTGCATGGCCACCGTGGCGGTCATGTTCTCGAGCAGGTAGTCGGCGGTGCCGCCGACCGTCTGCGCCGGGATCGGGAGCTGGTCGTAGCTCTCCGCGTCCATGAAGACGTAGTCGTCGCCGTCGCGGTAGAGGTAGCTCATCTCCCGCTTGTCGACGGTGGCGGTCTCGACCTTCGTGCCCGCGTTGAAGGTCCTGTCGACGACCTTGCCGCTGAGCACGGCCTTCAGCTTGGTACGGACGAACGCGGGGCCCTTGCCGGGCTTGACGTGCTGGAACTCGACGACGTTCCAGAGCTCGCCGTCGAGGTCGAGCGTCATGCCGTTCTTCAGGTCGTTGGTGCTGGCCACGAAGGAGGTCTCCTGCACGTGCTCGTGGTGCCGGACGCGGGCGGCGCGTCCCGGCGGGAAGAGGTCGGCCTTCAGTCTACCGACGCCACCGCGGCGGGTGGCTGGCGGCGGGCGGCGAGGGCCCGCAGCGCCAGCCGGTAGGAGTCGAGCCCGAACCCCGCGATGATCCCGGCGCAGACCGGCGTCAGCACGGACGTGGCGCGGAACTGCTCGCGCGCGGCGGTGTTCGACAGGTGCACCTCGACGACGCCCTGCCCGACCTGGGCGGCGGCGTCGCGCACGGCGTACGAGTAGTGGGTGAGCGCGCCGGCGTTGAGCACCACGGCGATGTCCTCGTCGGCGGCCTCACCCAGCCACGCCACGAGGTCGCCCTCGTGGTCCGACTGCCGCACCTGGACCCGCAGCCCCAGCTCGGCTGCCTGTTCCTCGCAGGCCGTGACGAGATCGTCGTAGGTCGCGGTGCCGTACACCGTGGGCTCGCGCCGGCCCAGCCGGCCGAGGTTCGGCCCGTTCAGCACCAGTACGTGCGGCGCCTCGGCGTCCGGGACGGCGCGGACGGGCGACGCGCCGACCGGCCAGGGGCGCCCCCGGCCACCGCCGCGCGGCGGCTGGCCGATCACGCGGCCACGTCGCTGAACGCGGCAACCAGCAGCTGCGGGTCGGGATCCGTCAGGATCGACGGCCGGGCGAGGCCGTCCAGCACCACGAACCGCAGCGTCGAGCCACGCGACTTCTTGTCGACCTTCATCGCGTCGTGCAGCTGCGGCCAGCGGTCGTGGCGGTAGGTCACGGGCAGTCCGACGGCGGTGAGGACGGCGCGGTGGCGGTCGGCGGTGGCGTCGTCGAGCCGGCCCGCCACGCGGGCGAGCCCTGCCGCATAGACGAGCCCGACCGAGACGGCGGCGCCGTGCCGCCAGCTGTACTTCTCCACCTTCTCGATGGCGTGGCCCAGCGTGTGCCCGTAGTTGAGCACCTCCCGCAGGCCGGCCTCCTTCGGGTCCTCGGAGACCACCCGGGCCTTCACGGCGACGGAGCGCTCGATCAGTTCCCGGGTGAAGGGCGCGTCGGGCGACGTGGCCGCCGCCGGGTCCGCCTCGATCAGCTCGAGGATGCGTGGGTCGGCGATGAAGCCCGCCTTGATGATCTCCGCGAGGCCTGCGGTGTAGTCGTGCCGCGGCAGGGTGGTGAGTGCCCCCAGCTCGCAGAGCACGCCCGCCGGCTGGTGGAAGGCCCCGACGAGGTTCTTGCCCGCCTCCGTGTTGACGGCCGTCTTGCCGCCCACCGCGGCGTCGACCATGCCCAGCAGTGTCGTGGGCACGTGCACCACTCGCACTCCGCGCAGCCAGGTGGCGGCGACGAAGCCCGCGAGGTCGGTGACCGCTCCCCCGCCGACCGCCACCACGGCGTCGGTGCGCGTGAAGCCGATCTGGCCCAGCACGTCCCACACGTAGCCCGCGACGGCGAGGTCCTTGGCCTCCTCGCCGTCGGGGACCTCGATGGCGTGCGCCTCCCGGCCGGCCACGCTGCGCAGGTCCTCGACCATCGCCTCGGCGGTGGCGGCGAGTGCGCGGGGGTGCACGACGGCGATGCGGTCGGCGCCCGGCAGCAGGCCGCCGAGCTCACCCAGCAGGCCGTCGCCGATGACGACGTCGTACGCCGGCGACCCGGGCGGGCGGACGGCGATCCGCGTCGGCGCTGTGGACACAGCAGGGTCGGTCACGGTGCGGCTCCACGGTCGGGGGTGGTCACGGAAGGATCCTCCAGCAGGGCCAGCACGGCGGCGACGACATCCTCGGGGCCACGGGTGCCGGTGTCGACCTCGTGGGTCGCCACCTCGGCGTACAGCGGGGCGCGCTCGGCGAGCAGTCGGCGCAGCATGGCGCGGGGGTTCAGCGCCAGGACCGGCCGGTCGCGGGCCAGCCCGACCCGTGTGACGGCGTCGGAGAGCGGCACCGACAGCAGCACGACGGGGGCACCCGCCTCCCGCAGCAGCGCGCGGTTCCGCTCGGCCAGCACCGCCCCACCGCCCAGGGCGAGGACACCGTCGTGGTCGCGCAGCGCGGCGGTCAGCGCGGCGGTCTCCCGGGCCCGGAAGGCCGCCTCTCCTTCGACTACGAAGATGTCGGGCACCGTCGTGCCCGCCGCCTCCTCGACGAGGTGGTCGGTGTCGGCGAAGGGGCAGCCGAGCCGCTCCGCGAGCAGCCGGCCCACGGTCGTCTTGCCGGCGCCGGGCGCGCCCACGAGGATCACCGTCGGCGCCATCAGCCGCGCGTCCTCATCGCAGCGCCAGGTGGTCGGTGAGGTGCTCGACGTAGCTGTCGAGGTTGCGGCGCGTCTCGGCCAGGCTGTCGCCGCCGAACTTCTCCAGCAGCGCCTGCGCCAGGACCAGCGCGACCATCGCCTCGGCCACGACCGCCGCGGCGGGAACGGCGCAGACGTCGGACCGCTGGTTGATGGCCACCGCCGCGTCGCCCGTGACCATGTCGACCGTGCGCAGCGCGCGCGGGATCGTGGAGATCGGCTTCATGGCCGCCCGCACCCGCAGGGGCTCGCCGGTCGTCATGCCGCCCTCGATGCCGCCCGCCTTGCCCGACACGCGGGCGATGCGGCCGTCCACGACGACGATCTCGTCCTGCGCGTCGGAACCGCGGCGACGTGCCAGGTCGAAGCCGTCCCCGACCTCCACGCCCTTGATGGCCTGGATGCCCATCAGCGCGGCGGCGAGCCGGCCGTCGAGCTTCCGGTCGCCCTGCACGAACGAGCCCAGGCCCGGGGGCAGTCCGTACGCGAGCACCTCGACGATGCCGCCCAGAGTGTCGCCGTCCTTCCGGCAGGCATCGACCTCCTCGACCATCCGGGCGGAGGTCGCCGGGTCGGCGCAGCGCAGCGGGTCCGCGTCGATGCGGGCCGTGTCGTCCGGCCCCGGGGCGGGCGACCCGGCGGGCACGGCCACGGGGCCGAGTTCCACGACGTGACTGACGATCCGTACGCCGGCGACCTGCGCCAGGAAGTCCGCAGCGACGCGGCCCAGCGCGACCCGCGCTGCCGTCTCCCGCGCGCTGGCGCGTTCCAGCACCGGGCGGGCGTCGTCGAACCCGTACTTCTGCATGCCGGCGAGGTCCGCGTGCCCGGGCCGCGGCCGGGTCAGCGGGGCGTTGCGGGCGACGCCCTCCAGCTCCTGGGCCGGCACGGGGTCGGCAGCCATGACGGTCTGCCACTTCGGCCACTCGGTGTTGTGCACGACCAGGGCGAGCGGGCCGCCCAGCGTCCGGCCGTGCCGCACACCGCCGAGCAGCTGCACCTCGTCGCGCTCGAACTTCATGCGCGCGCCGCGACCGTAGCCGAGGCGGCGCCGGGCGAGCGCGTCACCGATGGCCTCGGTGGTCACCTCGACGCCCGCGGGCAGCCCTTCCAGGGTCGCGACGAGAGCGGGGCCGTGCGACTCCCCCGCGGTCAACCAGCGCAGCATGCTGCGATGGTCCCACGAGCCGTGATCGTGGCCCCGAGGCCGGCGCCGCGCGTCGCCGTCAGCCCGTGGTCGCGGTGGTCGCGCCACCCGCGGCCGGGGCGTTGACCAGTGGCAGGAACGGGTCGCGGGCGGGCCGCGCCACCGGGGCCACGGTCGCCGCCTTCGGCGCGACCGTGGCGACGGCCTTCGGCGTCGTGGTGGCCTTGGGCGCGACGGTCGCGGTCGCCTGGGGGGCCACCACCGTGGCAACCGGCGCCGGGACGACCGCCTTGGCGGCCGCAGCCGGGGTGGCCGCCGGCGTGGCCACCGTGGCGCGGTGCGGCACGGGCAGCGGCGTGGTGTCCGCGGAGCTGGTCTGCAGCATCGGCCGCACGACGAACCAGCCGACGGCGGCGAGGACCGCGACGAGCACGAGCAGCAGCAGCCGCATGCGGCTCCCGCCCTCCTTCGGCTCGGACGGCCTGTGGCGCTTCCCCCGCGATTCGTTGCGCTCCGGCAGCGCCGCGGTGTCCTCGTCGGCGGTCCCGGCGAAGGCCGGGTCCAGCGGCGCGGCGGGCACCGCGCTGTAGACCGGCAGCACCGTGGTGTCCGGGCCGAGGGCCGCGGACCGCTGCGCCGGCACGGCATCGGCCGGCGCCTCGAACCAGCTGCCGGCGGGGACGGGCGTCCAGCCCTCCTCGGCCGCGGGGCCCTCGGGGGCGACGGCCGTCGTAGCAGGAGCGGCCGCAGCGGCGGGGTCCGGGTCCGCGGCGAACTCCTCGAGCCACTGCGCGTCGCCGGCCAGCCAGGGCTGCTCTCCCGCGACCGGCGGGACAGCGGCGGGCGGCGGGGCGGCCTCGGCGCTGACGGCGGTGGCGTACTGCTGGGCCTGCCAGACGAGCGTGGCGTACTCGTCCGAGGACAGCACGACGGTCTCGGCGGCCGGCGCGGGCGCCTCGGCGCCCCACTCGGCGTCGACGGGACCGGGCTGGGCCGGCACATTCGCGTACCAGGCGGCGTCGGCGGGTGCGGCTTCCGCCGGAACCTCGGCGTACCAGGCGGAGTCCGCCGGGGCGGCCTGCGCCGGCACGTGGGCCGGGATCTCCGCCATCGGCGGCACCCCGTCGACAGCCATCGCGGTCCACGACGGCTCGGTCTCGGGTTCGGGCGTCCAGGACGGGACCGTCTGGGGGGCGGACGCGACGGCCGGCTCCGTGTCCCACGCGACGGCGGGGACCCACTCGGCGTCCGACCAGCCCGACGACGCGGCGACCTGGGCGGGAGCGGAGTTCGCCGCGGCGGCCCAGGAGTCCTGCGGCGCCGGGGCGGAGGTCGGGGCGGCGGCCCACGCGTCGTCCGCCACGGGGGCCGTGGGCGGCACGGCGGCCCAGGAGTAGGAGGGCGCCGGCGGGCCGGCGGACCAGGAGTCCTGCGTCGGGACGGGCGCGGCGGGCATCACGGAGCCGAGCAGCTGCTCCAGGTCGAGCGGCGCGAACGAGCTCGACAGGTTCAGCGGCTGCGGCTGGGTCTCGTCGTGGGTCATGTCGGCTCCTGTGCCGAGGGGGGTGCGCGGGTCCCCGTGAAGGGTCACGACGCGCTCCCCGCGGGCGTCGTGGCGGTGGCGGTGGCCGGGGTGGTGCTCGCCGGCGGCGCCGTGTAGATCACGGCGGTCACGGCCGCGGTCAGGGAGTTGGTGTTGGCGGTGGCGCCGGGCGCCGCCGCGCCGCCGGGGGCGAGCTGCAGGCTGGTCACCGAGTAGGTGCGCGGCAGCTGCTCCAGCGCGTGGAGGAACGAGGACAGGTCGAAGTAGCTGCCGGTGACCGACATCGACACCGTGGAGGCGTAGACCCCCGGCACGGCCTTGCCCGCGACGCTGGTGGCGGTGACGGGCGTCGGTGCGCCCGGCGAGATCGTGGTGACGTCGACGTGGGTCGAGGTCGCCGTCGCGCTGATGTCCCGCAGCAGGGCGGGCAGGGCCAGGTCGGCCGGCACCCGCGCCTTCAGTGCAGCGAGTTCCGCCGTCGCCGCGGGCAGGTTCTTCTGCTGCCGCAGCAGGGTCTGCAGCTGGGCCTGCTTGACGGCCAGGCTCGCCTGGGCGGCGTTGGCCTGCGTGGCGGTCTGGGACGCCTTGGCGCGGGTCGGCGAGACCAGGACGAACCAGGCGGCCGCGAGCAGGGCCAGGCAGAGGACGGCGCCTCCGGCCATCCAGCGGACGGGGCGGCTCATCGGGTCACCGCCGGCAGCTCACGGGCAGCCCGACCGCTGAACACCACGTCGGTCAAGGTCACCGTCGACGTGAAGGTCACCACCTTGTTGCTCCCCACCGTGCTCTCGCTCGCGTTGCTGAAGGTCACGTCGACCCGGCCCTTCTGACCGGCCACCGACTCCAGCCAGTTTGAGACGTCGCCCCGGCTGAGTGCGGTGCCGCTGATCGTCAGCGTCGCGACCCCGGGGGTCGTGAAGGGCGTGGTGCTGGTCGCCGAGGCGGAGGTGGGCGCGCTCTCGCTGAAGCTGAACTGCGTCAGCCACACGCGGGACGACACCGCGACCCCCAGGTCGTCGAGGACGGTGGCCGCGCTGATGTCACGCGCCACGAGGTTCTTGTAGGTCGTCGTGGCGGTGGTCAGCTGCGCGTACGTCGAGGCGACGTCGTGCAGGGCAGCGATGCGCCGGGACACCGACTGCGTCGACGCCTGGGCGCTGGCGAGCGCGGCCTGCTGCTTGTGCAGGCTGCGGGAGGCCAGCAGCTGCATGCCGCCCCCGGCCGCCAGGCAGGCGACGACCGCCAGGGCCACGCCCTTCTGGACGACGCGGACCCGGCGCTCCACGAGGACCTCGGGGGGCAGCAGGTTGACGAAGGGGCGCGTCGCCCGGTCAGGGTCGACCAGCGGCGGCAGGTCGGCGGCGTCGATCGGCGCCTCGGGCTCGGCCGCGGTCCCCCGGGACAGCAGGCTGGGCCGCGTCAGGGTGAGATTCATGCGCCGTTCCCCTCGAGCACGCCGAGGGCGAGACCGACACCCACAGCCGCGTGATGCGCGCTGCCGCGCAGGTCGTCGGCGGAGAC
>JAOPWU010000259.1 GCA_025965515.1 Mycobacterium sp. | reverse complement strand
GACCGAGCGGCTGTCGGTGCTGCCCAGGAACACCAGCGCCAGGCCCGACCCGAGCAGCCCGAGCGTCGCGAGCACGACCCCGGGGCCCAGCAGGCGCAGTACCAGCGGCGGTGGGCCGGCCGTCCGGTAGGGGCCGGCGCCGCGGTAGTAGCCCGCGATGCGCCAGCCGGTCGACGCGGTCTTCAGCAGGGCCGGCGGCAGCAGCAGGGTCCCGATCACCACGTGCCAGCTGATCAGCCCGGTGACGTCGAGCAGCGTGACCAGCTCGGCGAGCGAGAGCACCAGCAGCACGAGCCCCGTCCACGCGGTGAGCCGGGCGTTGCCCGCCGGGCCGCCGGTGCGGGGCAGGACGGGGTCCTGCCGGCGCCCGCGCCCGCCGGCCTCGGCCAGCACGTCGGCGAGGGCCGCCTGGGCCGCACTCGTGGTCATGGTGCGGACGGTGGCGTGCGCAGATGTGGCGTGCGTGTCGTACTGCTCACCCCGCGAGCTCGGGCGGGAAGCCGCCCGTCGCGATTGGCCCCCACCGGTCGAGGGTGACCCGGAGCAGGACCTTGTCCTGCCGCACCATGGCGGCGCGGTAGTCCTCCCAGTCGGGGTGCTCGCCGGCGATGCTCCGGTAGTAGCCGACGAAGTCGTCCAGCGCGTCCGGCAGCTCCAGCACCTCGGCGGTGCCCTCCACCTGCACCCAGGCGTCGTTCCAGTCGTCGGACAGGAACAGCAGCGCCACCCGCGGGTCGCGCCGCGCGTTCGCGACCTTGGCCCGCTGCGGGTACGTCGCCACGACGACCCGCCCCTGTTCGTCGATGCCGGCCGCGACGGGCGACAGTTGCGGCCCGTCGTCCCGGCGCCGGGTGAGCAGCAGCGCGCGGTGGCGCGGCCGGAGGAAGGCGAGCAGGTCCTCGCGGGGGACGACGTCGGCGGTGGCGATACGCGGCATGGGCCCAGCATGCCCGGCGCCCGGCGGGCCCGTGGGCCGCGCCCGGTAGCCTCGGGGCGTGCCCCACCCCGTGACCGGCCTGCCCGTCGTCGGCATCGTCGGCGGAGGTCAGCTCGCGCGGATGACCTACCAGGCGGCGATCCCGCTCGGCATCAGCGTGGCCGTCCTCGCCACCGACCCCACGGAATCCGCCGCGCTCGTCGCCGCCGACGTCAGCATCGGTCACCACACCGACTACGCGGCGCTCGCCGCCTTCGCCGCCCGGGTGGACGTCCTGACGTTCGACCACGAGCACGTCCCGGGGGAGCTGCTGGAGCGGCTGGTCGCCGACGGCCACCGCGTGTACCCCGGCCCGGGCGCGCTGCGGTACGCACAGGACAAGCTCGCCATGCGCCGCCGGCTCACCGAGCTGGGGCTGCCGGCCCCCCGGTGGGCGGCCCTGCCCGCGGACGGCCCGCTCGAGGCGCTGGTCGCGTTCGGCGACGAGGTCGGCTGGCCGGTGGTGGCGAAGGCCGTCCGCGGTGGCTACGACGGCCGCGGGGTCTGGCTGCTGGCCGACCCGGCCGCCGCCGCGGAGCTGGTCGCCACCGGCACGGAGCTGTACGCCGAGGAGCGGGTCGACCTGGCCTCCGAGGTCGCCGCGCTGGTCGCCCGCAGCCCGTCCGGGCAGGCGGTGGCATGGCCCGTCGTCGAGACCGTGCAGCGCGACGGCATCTGCGTGGAGGTGCTCGCGCCCGCGCCGAGGCTCCCGGAGGAGCTCGCGGGCGAGGCCACCCGCATCGCCCTCACCGTGGCCGCGGAGCTCGACGTCACGGGGGTGCTCGCCGTCGAGCTGTTCGTCACCCCCGACGGGCGGCTGCTCGTCAACGAGCTGGCCATGCGGCCGCACAACTCGGGGCACTGGACGATCGACGGCGCGGTCACCAGCCAGTTCGAGCAGCACCTGCGGGCGGTGCTCGACTGGCCACTGGGGTCGCCCGCCGCGACCGCGCCGGCCGTCGCGATGGCGAACCTGCTGGGGGGCGACGACCCGGACCTGGCGTCGCGGATCCCCCTGGCGCTGGTGCACCACCCGGCGGCGAAGATCCACCTGTACGGCAAGACCGTCCGGCCCGGGCGCAAGATCGGGCACGTGACGGTGGCGGGGGACGACGCGGGTCAGGCGCGGGTCAGGGCCGCCAACGCCGTCGCGGAGCTGGCGGGGGAGCAGGCGTGACCGACGGGACCGGATCGCCCCTGGTGGGCGTGGTGATGGGCAGCGACAGCGACTGGTCCGTGATGGCGGCGGCCGCCGCGGCGCTCGCCGAGTTCGACGTGCCGCACGAGGTCCGCGTCGTGAGCGCGCACCGGACGCCCGCCGACATGCTGCGGTACGGCCAGGAGGCCGCGGGCCGCGGGCTGCGGGTGGTGATCGCCGGCGCGGGCGGCGCGGCGCACCTGCCGGGGATGCTGGCCGCCGTCACGCCCCTGCCGGTGGTCGGGGTCCCGGTGCCGCTGCAGCACCTGGACGGCATGGACTCGCTGCTGTCGATCGTGCAGATGCCGGCGGGCGTGCCGGTGGCCACGGTCGGCGTGGGCGCGGCGCGCAACGCCGGGCTGCTGGCCGTGCGCATCCTGGCGGCCGCGGACCCCCGGCTGCTGGCCCGGGTGGCGGCGTTCCAGGACGGTCTCGCGGCGACGGCCCGCGGGAAGGACGCCGCGCTGCAGCAGCGGCTCGGCCGGTAACAGCCGGATTCGATAGGTTCCAGAGCATGAACTCCGCCGAACCCACGGTGACCGACCAGCTGGTGGCGAACGCCGCCGCCCACCGCACGCACTTCGCCCATGCGGACCTGCCGACCGCGCCCCAGAAACACGTCACGCTCGTCGTCTGCATGGACAGTCGCATCGACGTCTTCGCCCTCTTCGGGCTGGAGATCGGCGAGGCGCACGTCATTCGCAACGCCGGCGGGATCGTCACCGACGACGTCATCCGCTCCCTGGTGATCAGCCAGCGCAAGCTCGGCACCCGCGAGGTGGTGCTCGTGCACCACACGCGCTGCGGCATGCAGACCTTCCGCGACGACGACCTCAAGGACGAGTTGCAGGCCGAGACCGGGATCCGCCCCGCCTGGTCGCCGGAGAGCTTCACCGACGTCCGCGAGAACGTGCGGCAGTCGATCCTGCGGGTCACCACCAACCCGTTCGTGCCGCACCGCGACCGGGTGCGGGGCTTCGTCTACGACGTCGAGACGGGCGGGCTCGAGGAGGTCGTCTGACGCCGCAGCGGCTCGCGCAGGTCCACGTCCCGCAGCTCCTCCGGTAGTTCCGCCAGCAGCTCGTCGAGGCGGCGCTGCGCCTCCGGGCTCCGGGTCCGTCGGCGCGCCCCCGGCCCGCGGGTCGGGTCCAGGAATACCTCCTCCACCTCGGGGTGCGCGGCCCTGATCTCCCGGTCGAGCCGCGTGGAGAAGTCCTCGATCCCGTCGGAGTCGAGCCGGTCGTCGAAGTCGATCCGCGCCGCGACGACGATGCTGCGCGGCCCGACCTGCAGCGTCAGCAGCTGCAGGAGGGCGTTCACGCCCGGGTGCTCCTCGAGGATGCGGCGGATGTCGTCCCGCAGCTCGGGGTCCGCGGCCTCCCCGATGAGCGCCGACTTGGTGTCCGCGCCGAGCATGAACGCGACGACCGCGAGCAGCACCGCGATGGCGAGCGACGCCAGGCCGTCCCACACGGCGTCACCCGTCGCCTGGTGCAGCCCCGTGCCGATCGCCGCGAACGACAGGCCGATGACCGCGGCGCCGTCCTCGCTGGCGACGGTCTTCACGGTTGGGTCGGGGCTGCGGCGGAAGTGGTCCAGCAGGGTGCGCCCGGCCGCGCGGGCCTCGCCGCGGAGCTGCCGCACCGCCTTCAGGAGCGAGGTCGTCTCCATCAGGGCCGACACGCCGAGGATCACGTAACCGACGACGTAGCCCCGCACGGACTCGTCGGCCTCCCCGACTGCGACGGTGTGGATGCCCTGGTACGCGGAGAACGCCGCACCGGTGACGAAGATGCCGACGGCGGCCAGCAGCGACCAGAAGTAGCGCTCGCTCCCGTAGCCGAACGGGTGCCGCTCGTCCGCGGGGCGCCGCGACCGCTTCAGCGCGAGCAGCAGGAACACCTCGTTGAAGGTGTCGGCGAAGCTGTGGGCGGCCTCGGACAGCAGCGACGCGGAGCCGCTGAACAGCCCCCCGCCGAGCTTCGCGAGCGCGATGATGAGGTTCGCCGCGAGCGCCAGCAGGACCGTCCCCGTCGACTCCTCGCTCGCCGCCCGGCGTCCCGGTTGGTCCTGACCCATGGCAGGGCTGGTGCCCCGTGGCCGGAGGGACCAACCGGGCAGGCCATGGCAGCATCGCCTCCCGTGACCGCTTCGCCGCCCGCCGTCGACCAGCCCCTCGGGCCGCCGCTGCCCGGGTGGCGGCCCCCCGCCGTCCCGGGCGGCACCGTGCTCGCGGGCCGGTGGGTGACGCTCGAGCCGCTCGCGGCCGCGCACGCCGACGAGCTGTGGGCGGCGACCGCCGGCGACGACGCGCTGTGGACCTACCTCCCGTACGGCCCGTTCGCCTCCCGGGACGAGCTGGCGGCGCACGTCGCCACCCTCGCGGCCGACGCCGACGTGGTGCCGTACGCGATCCGCCCCACGCACGGGGCCGTCGCCGGGCTGCTGGGCTACCTGCGCATCGAGCCGCCGCACGGGACGATCGAGGTGGGGCACGTGACGCTGTCGCGGCGGCTGCGGCGGTCCGCCGCCGCGACCGAGGCGCAGTACCTGCTGGCGCGGCAGGCGTTCGAGCTGGGCTACCGGCGCTACGAGTGGAAGGCGAACGCGCTCAACGCCGCGTCGCTCGCCGCGGCCCGGCGGCTCGGCTTCACGCCCGAGGGCGTCTGGCGCAACCACCGGGTCGTGAAGGGCCGCAGCCGCGACACCGCCTGGTTCGCCATGACCGACGACGACTGGGCGCTGTTGCGGCCGGCGTTCGAGGCCTGGCTCGACCCGGCCGGGTTCGACGCCGACGGGCGGACCGCCGCGCGGCTGTCCGTGTTGACGGCGGCGGCGCTGGCTGGGCGTTGAGGCGCTACGGCCGACCGAGGGCGCGGTAGGTCCAGCCGGCGGTGCGCCAGCGGTGGGGGTCGAGGACGTTGCGGCCGTCGACGATGCGGCGGGCGGCGACGAGCTGGCCGAGTTCGGTGGGGTCCATGTCGCGGAATTCTTGCCATTCGGTGAGGTGCAGGACGATGTCGGCGCCGCGGACGGCTTCTTGGGTGTTGTCGCGGTAGCCCAGCGTGGGGTAGGCCTTGCGGGCGTTGTCCATGGCCTGGGGGTCGTAGACGCAGACCGCGGCGCCTTGTTTCTGCATGGCGAGCGCGACGTCGAGGGCGGGTGAGTCGCGGATGTCGTCGCTGTCGGGTTTGAAGGCGGCGCCGAGGACGGCGACGCGGGTGCCGCCGAAGCTGCCGCCGAGTTCTTCGCGGGCGAGGTCGACCATGCGGGCGCGGCGGCGCATGTTGATGGCGTCGACGGCCTGCAGGAACGCCAGGGCCTGGTCGACGCCGAGTTCCCCGGCGCGGGCCATGAACGCGCGGATGTCCTTGGGCAGGCAGCCGCCACCGAAGCCGAGGCCGGCGTTGAGGAATTTCCCGCCGATGCGGGTGTCGTAGGACAGGGCTTTGGACAGTTGGGTGACGTCGGCGCCGGTGACTTCGCAGACTTCCGCCATGGCGTTGATGAAGCTGATCTTGGTGGCGAGGAAGCTGTTCGCGGCGACCTTGACGAGTTCGGCGGTGGCGTAGTCGGTGACGACCAGGGGGGTGCCGGCGGCCAGCAGGGGGGCGTAGACGTCGCGGAGCGCCGTCTCGCCGGGACCGCCGGCGCGGGTGGCGTCGCGCAGCCCGAACACCAGCCGGTCGGGGTGCAGGGTGTCGGTGACGGCGAACCCTTCGCGCAGGAACTCGGGGTTCCACACGATCTCCACCGCGTCGCCGGCCGGGCTGAGTGCGGCGACGGTCTCGGCGAGCCGGGCGGCGGTGCCGGCGGGGACGGTGGACTTGCCGACCAGCGTCGCGGGGCCGGTGAGGTGGCGGGCGAGTTCGGTGAACACGGTGTCGACGTGGCGCAGGTCGGCGGCGTACTCGCCCTTCTTCTGGGGGGTGCCGACGCACAGGAAGTGCACCCCGCCGGCCGGGTCGTCGGCGGTGAACCGGGCGACCTCGCCGTAGCTGGTGGTGAACCGCAGCCGGCCGGAGGCGACGTGCGTGCGCAGCAGCTCGGGCAGCCCGGGCTCGTAGAACGGGACGTCGCCGGCGGCGAGCCGGGTGATCTTCTCCTCGTCGACGTCCATCCCCAGCACCTCGTGGCCCAGCTCGGCCATGCACACCGCGTGCGTCGCCCCCAGGTACCCACACCCCAGCACCGTCACCCGGCGCCCGGTGGGGCGGGCCTGCGGCCCGGTCGTCTGCTCCGCCACGCGCGTGTGCCCCTCGTTCGCCGCTGCCCGATCGCTGTGTCCGGTCGGGTGTAGCGCGCACCGTAGTGCAGCCGATGACCTTCGAGTAACCAACGGACAGCGGACCGTGAGGGTTACGGCAGGAAGGGCGTTCCCGCGACGAGGGCCGCCTCCAGCTCGTGGACGGCCTGCGGGCGCCCCACGAGGTACCCCTGGCCGAGCGAACAGCCGAGCCCGGCCAGCGCCTGCGCCTGCTCGGCGGTCTCGATGCCCTCCGCGACCACCGACAGGCCCAGCGCGGTACCCAGCCCCAGCACCGCCACGACGATGGCGGTGCGCTCCTTGTCGCTGCCCAGCCCGGCCACGAACGACCGGTCCACCTTCAGGAAGCTGACGGGCAGCTGGGTCAGGTAGGACAGCGACGACCACCCGGTCCCGAAGTCGTCGATGCCGATGGAGACCCCGGCGTCGGCCAGCGTGTCGAGGCGGGCCCGGACCTCGTCGCCGGTGTCGAGCAGCACCGACTCGGTGAGCTCCAGGGCCAGGCGGCTGGGCGGCAGCCCGGCCTCGCGGAGCAGGCCCAGGATGCGGGTCGCGATGTCCGCGCCGTCGTCGGAGGCGTCCTCGACGAGTTGCCGCGCGCTGATGTTGACCGCGACGGAGACGTCGTCCGCGACGAGGCCGGCGGCGCGCCAGGCCGCGAGCTGCCCGCACGCCCGCGCGAGGACGGCCAGCCCGATGGGCACGACCAGGCCGGTCTGCTCGGCCTCGGCGAGGAAGTCCGCCGGGGCCAGCAGGGTGCCGTCCGGCTGCCGGATCCGCAGCAGCGCCTCGAAGCCCGCCAGCCGGCCGGCCGGCAGCTCCACGATCGGCTGCAGGTGCACCACCAGCCGGTCCTCCGCGACGGCGGTGCGCAGCAGCTGCTCCCGCCGCATGCGGTCGACGGCGAGGGACTGCAGCCCCGCCGAGTAGACCTCGGCCCGCTCGCGCCCCTGCCGCTTCGCCTGGTACATCGCCGCGTGGGCCTCGCGCAGCAGCTCCTCGGCGGTACGCCCGGGCTGCGGCATGCGGATGCCGACCGTGCAGGTGACCACCAGCTCGTCGCCGCCCGGCAGCGGGTGGGGCCGCCGCACGGCGGCGTCGATCCGGCGGGCGAGGTCCTGCGCGCCGGCGGCGTCGGACACCGACGCGGCGACCACGACGAACTCGTCGCCGGCCACGCGGGCCACCGTGTCCCCCGGCTGCATCTCGGCGGCGATGCGCTGCGCGGTCGTGAGGAGCACCTGGTCCCCGAGGTCGTGCCCGAGGCTGTCGTTCACCAGCGTGAAGCGGTCGAGGTCCAGGCAGAGCACGACCGGCTGCCGGACCGGCCCCGGCTCCGCCTCGTCGGCGGGGAAGAGCGCGCGGTGCAGGCGGTCGATGAGCAGGCGGCGGTTCGGCAGCCCCGTCAGCGGGTCGGTGAGGGCGAGCCGCCGCAGCCGCTCCTGCGTCGTGTGCCGCTCCGTGAGGTCCTCGACGTGCAGCACGACGGCGGTGACCAGCCCGTCGGCGTCCCATGCCGGGGCGGCGCTCACCCGGCAGGGCAGCGCCCGCCCCTGCGGATCGAGGAACCGCTGCTCCCACTGCGTGGCCGGCGTCGCGCTCGGGGCGGGGTCCGGGCCCGTGCCCCGCGCGGCCAGGGCCCGGGTGAGCTCGGCCGTGGCCCGCTCGGCGTCGCCAGGGTGGACCTGCGCGCGGCCGTCCGTCCCCAGCAGGTCGTCGGCGCCGCGGCCGAGCAGGTCGCCCAGTCGCTCGTTCACGGCGGTCCAGCGCAGGTCACGGTCGACGATGCCCACGCCGTGGGGGGCGCCCCGCAGGGCGGCGATCAGCAGGGCGTCGGGTGCGGCGGCGGGCCTCACGGCCTGCACGGTGCGGCTCGCTCCGCTCATCGGCCCTCCCGCTCCACTTCGGTGGCCGCGACCGCAGCCGCCCGGATCATCCCCCGCAGGGGCTCTGGCAGGTGGACGTTTGCCGCAAAACTCGGGCGTGGCCCTTGTCCGTGATCGCGAGGAGATGCGGCGACGCGTGGCTGACATCGCTTTCGCCCACCTCCCGGCGGAAAGGTCCGGCATGCGCTCGTACGCTGAACCTGTGAACCCTGACTTCGACCTCTACCGGCTCAGCGAGGAGCACGACCTCCTCCGGGCCAGCGTCCGCGACTTCGCCCTCGACGTGATCGCGCCCCGCGCGCCCGACATCGACGAGACGGGCGAGTACCCCTGGGACGTCCACGAGGCGCTCAAGCGCAACGACCTGCTCGCGGTGCACGTGCCGACCGAGTACGGCGGCGCGGGCGCGGACAAGGTCGCGCACTGCATCGTCATCGAGGAGCTGGCCCGCGTCGACGGGGCGTGCAGCCTCATCGCGATGGTCAACAAGCTGGGCACGACCGGCCTGATCCTCTCCGGCTCGGAGGAGCTGAAGCAGCGGTACCTGCCGCTGGTCGCGTCCGGCGAGGCCACGTTCTCCTACGCCCTCTCGGAGCGCGAGGCGGGGTCCGACGCCGCTTCGATGAAGACCCGCGCGGTCCGCGACGGCGACAGCTACGTCCTCAACGGCACCAAGGCGTGGATCTCCGGCGCCGGCGTCTCCACCCACTACACGGTCATGGCCGTGACCGACCCGGACAAGGGCGCGAACGGCATCTCCGCCTTCGTCGTGCACGCCGACGACCCGGGCTTCTCGGTGGGGAGCAAGGAGCGCAAGCTCGGCATGCACGGCTCGCCGACCTGCGAGATCTACTTCAACGACTGCCGGATCCCCGCCGACCGGATGATCGGTCCGGAGGGCACGGGCTTCAAGACCGCCCTGAAGACGCTGGACCACACGCGGCTCGGGATCGGCGCGCAGGCCGTCGGCCTCGCGCAGGGCGCCCTCGACGCGACCATCGCGTACGTCAAGGAGCGGCGGCAGTTCGGCCGCCCGATCGCCGAGTTCCAGGGCGTCTCGTTCATCATCGCGGACGCCGGCATGAAGATCGAGGCCGCGCGCCAGCTGGTCTACGTGGCCGCCGCCGCGGCCGAGCGCGGCGAGAAGGACCTCACGTTCCGCAGCTCGGCCGCCAAGTGCTTCGCCTCCGACGTCGCGATGGAGGTGACCACCAACGCCGTGCAGCTGTTCGGTGGCGCCGGCTACGTCCGCGACTTCCCCGTCGAGCGCTTCATGCGCGACGCGAAGATCACGCAGATCTACGAGGGCACCAACCAGATCCAGCGCCTGGTGATGGGGCGCAAGCTGCTCGGCTAGGGCGGCAGGTCAGGCCCGCCGCGCCCGCAGCGGGAGCCACCCGACCAGGGCCATCAGCGCCATGGCCAGCGGCACGTGGACGGCGGTGAGGACGTCCTTGCCCTGGTCGCGGATCACGCCGCCGAGGTAGGACTCACCGATCAGCAGCACCGTGAGCGCGGCGCTGCCGATCATCAGGTCCCGGCGGTGGCGCAGCCGCACCACGGCCACGACGGTCGCGGCGATCGCCAGCAGGATGGCGACGTCCGCGCCGCGGGCGTGCACGTCGATCCAGCTGCTCGCGGCGTCCCGCTGCCCGTCGTGCTCGAGGAAGATCCCGGCCCAGAGACCCTGCAGCAGGACGGCCAGCGCGCACAGCCCCACGAGCACGCTGAACAGCACGCTCCGCGCGGGGCGGGCTGCCGGCGCGATGGCCGCCGTGGGGGCCGGGTCGGCTGTCCGGGTCGTCTCGGTCATGGCGCTCCTCGGTGGTCCGACGCGGCGTCGGGTCGCGGTCGGGGCATACCCGTCCGCTCTGCCCGCTCCTGGGCCGGGCTACCTGGGAGACCCCTGCATCCGGTCAGACCAGCCGGCGCCCCGCCGCCCAGCGGGCCAGCTCCCGGCGGTTGGAGAGCTGCAGCTTGCGCAGCACCGACGACACGTGCGTCTCCACGGTCTTCACGGAGATGAACAGCTCGGTGCCCACCTCCCGGTACGCGTAGCCGCGCGCGATGAGCCGCAGTACGTCGCGCTCCCGGGCGGTGAGCAGATCGAGCTCCGCGTCGGCCACGGGCGCGTCGGCGGCCGAGAACGCGTCCAGCACGAAGCCGGCCAGCCGGGGGCTGAACACCGCGTCCCCGCCCGCCACGCGGTGCACGGCGGCGGCGAGCTCCTCGCCCGAGACGGTCTTCGTGACGTAGCCCCGGGCGCCCGCGCGGACGACGGCGATGACGTCCTCCGCCGCGTCGGACACCGACAGCGCCAGGAAGCGGGTGGCGGGCAGGTCGGCGCCGACGCCGTGCAGGACCGCGAGGCCGCCGCCGTCGGGCATGTGGACGTCCAGCAGCACCACGTCGGGCAGGGTCCGGCGGATCACGTCGATGGCCTCGCCGACCGTGCCGGCCTCGCCGGCGACCTCGACGGCGGAGGTGCCTGCCGCGGCGGCCGCCAGCTCGGCCCGCACGCCCGCCCGGAACAGCCGGTGGTCGTCCACGATGACGACCCGCGGCGGCCGGGACCCGGGGTCAGTCACGGGGCACCTGCAGCCGCACCTCGGTGCCCTCGCCGAGGACGCTGCGCACCCGCGCCTCGCCGCCGGCCCGGGTGACGCGGCCGATCACGGACTCCGCCAGCCCGTACCGGTCGGTCGGCACGGTGTCCGGGTCGAAGCCGACGCCGCGGTCGCGCACGAACACCGTGACCTGGTGCGGCTCGACCTCTGCGTACACCCGCACGGCCGGCGCCTGCGCGTGCTTCGCGGCGTTGACGACGGCCTCCCGGGCCGCGCTGGTCAGGGCGGCGAGCCGCTCGTCCCGCGGGGCGTCGCCCACGACCACCACCTCGACCGGCACCCCGTGCGCCTCTTCGACCTCCGCGGCGGCCTGCTCGAGCCCGCCGCCGAACGTCTGCGCGTCCGCGGCCGGTCGGTACAGCCAGCCGCGCAGCTCGCGCTCCTGGCTGCGGGCCAGCCGGGAGACCTCCCGCGGGTCCTCGGCGGCCTTCTGGATCAGTGCCAGCGTCTGCAGCACGGAGTCGTGCACCTGCGCGGCGAGTTCCGCGCGCTCCTGCGACCGGATCCGCTCCCGCCGCTCCGACCGCAGCTCGCCGCCGGTCCGCACGGCCCAGGGCAGCGCCAGCAGGCCCAGCCCGATCACCACCACCACGGTCGACAGCAAGCCGCTGCGGGCGGCACGCAGCGCGCCCCGGGACGCCAGGAAGCCGATCACGCCGACGGCCAGCAGCCCCGTCCCTACGGCCGCGGGCCAGCGACGCCCCGGCACGCGGGAGGCGCTGGCCCACCAGCGGGCGCGTTGCGCCTCGTCCGCCTGCCGCCAGATCAGGGCCACGCCGGCCGCCGCGGCGACGAGCGGCAGGATCGCCGAGCTGCCGAGGCCGTAGCTCCCCGCGACCAGCAGCACGACGGCGGCGACCGCCGAGAACACCAGGAGCTGCACGCGGTCGACCCGGCCGGGACCGGCTGGTTCGTCGGGCGCCTGGGGAAGGACCAGCCAGAACGCCGCGTAGGCGACCACCCCCGAGCCACCGGCCAGGGTCAGCGCGACCAGCACGACACGGACCCACAGCACCGGCACGCCCAGGTGCTCGGCCAGCCCGGTGGCCACCCCGGCCAGCACGCGGCCCGTCCGGCGGCGCCGGAGGCGGCGGTGAGCCGGGAGGCCGTGCGGGGTCACGGGGCGAGCGTTGCACGGCCCCGCCCCGGGGCGCACCCGGGCCGGGCCCCAGGCGGGGATCAGGGGAGGTCCAGGGTCGTTCCCGGATGGCCGGGGCCCGGCGGCGGCCCAGACTTCGTTCCATGATCGATTCCGCTGCACCTCCGCTGGTCCGCCGCAAGGACGACCGGATCATCCGCGGCGTCTGCGCAGCCATCGGCCGGGCCACCGGCACCGACCCCGTCCTGTGGCGCGTCGCCTTCGTCGTGCTCGCCATCTTCGGCGGCAGCGGCCTGCTGCTGTACGCGACCGGCTGGCTGCTCATCCCCGAGGAGGGGAGCGAGGGGTCCCTCGCCGAACGGTGGATCCGCCGCCACAACCTGTCCCGCAGCGGCGTCGTCGCCGTGGTGCTGGTGCTCGCGATCGTGCTCGCGGTGCTGGAGGGCCACGGGGGTGGCGGGCTCGCGCCGCTGCTCGCGGTCGCCCTGCTGGCGTACGTCGCGCTGCGGCGTCCCGCCGAGGGGACGCCGGGGGCACCGTGGTCGGCCGCGCCCGCGGGCTCCGTGCCGGCAGCCGGTCCGGCCGCCGGCGGCGCGCCTGAGGAGCCGCTGCCGGGGCTCGGCGATGCGGGAGCGCCGGCTCCTCCCGCCCCGCCCTCGTGGGAGCCACGACCCGTCACGGCGGTGCCCGTACCGCCCGCCCCGCGGGGCCGCCGCTCGGCGCTCGGGCCGCTGACCGTGGGGGCCGCGCTGCTGGTCGCCGGGGTCCTGCTGGCGCTCGCCGCTGCAGGGGCGCCGGGCATCACGGCAGGACGGCTGATCGCCGCCGTGCTCGCGGTCGTGGGGGCAGGGCTGCTGATCGGGGCCTTCTGGGGCCGCGCCCGGGGGTTGATCGCCCTGGCCGTGCTGCTGGCCGCCGCGCTGGGCGTCACGGCAGCCGCGCGGACGCCCATCGGGCTCTCCGCCGGCACCCGCACGTGGTCGGTGTCCGGGACGTCGTCGTACCGACTGGGCATCGGGGACGCCACCGTCGACCTGCGCCCGCTGGGTGCGGCGCCGCCGGTCGGACCCGTGTACGTGCGGGCGCAGCTGGGTGCCGGCGACCTGCGCATCCAACTGCCGTCCAACGCGCGGGTGGAGCTGACCGCCCGGATCTCCGCGGGCCGGGTGGTCCTGCCCGGCGAGCCGGTCCCCGTCGCGGGTGGCGGCGCGCGGCTGGTGCGCACGTACGGCCCCGCCGATGCCCCCCTCGTCCACCTCGCCGCCGAGCTCGGCGCCGGCCAGCTGGAGGTTCTCCATGACCAGCCCTGACGTGATCCCGACCGAGTCGTTCCCGACCGTGCGCCCTGATCGGGTCGGGACTCCGGACACCCTGCATCCGCTCGACGTCCGCTCGCTCACGGCGGGGTTCGTCGCCGTGGCGGTGGCCCTGCTGTACCTCGTTCCCGACCTGACCGCCGTCCGCGTCAATGGCGCGCTCGTCGCCGCCGTGGTCGTGGTCGTGCTGGGTCTCGGCGGCCTGCTGGCCGGGGCGCGGCGGCTGTTGGCCGAACGACGGTGATCGCGGGCCCGTCCCGGGTAGCTCGCCGGCATGGCATCCCTGGGACGGGCGCTCGCCGTGGGTGCGGCGGCGGGGGCGGCAGGCACGACGGCGTTGAACGCGGTGACGTACCTCGACATGGCCGTGCGCGGCCGGCCGACGAGCGACACCCCCGAGCGGACCGTCGAGCGCCTGGCGGACGAGCTGGGGGTCGAGATCCCCGGCGACCCGGACACCCGCAGCAACCGGGTGGCCGGCCTGGGGCCGCTCACCGGCATCGCGGCGGGGGTCGGGGTGGGCATCGCGGGCGGGCTGCTGGCCGGCCGGGTGCGGCTGCCGCTGCCGCTGGCGGCCGTGGTCCTCGGGGCCGCGGCCATGGCGGCGAGCGACGGGTCCATGGCGGCACTGGGGGTCACCGACCCGCGGACCTGGCCGGCCTCCAGCTGGCTCGCGGACCTGGTGCCGCACCTGGCCTACGGGGCGGTCACCGCGGCCGTGCTGGAGCTGGGGCGGGCGCCGGTGGAGCAGGTCGAGGAGGCCGTGCTGCGGCGCCTGCCGGGCTGAGTGCCCCGCCCTCAGGCGGCAGCCCGCAGCTGGAGCGCGGTCGGCGCCTGCAGCGGCAGGAACGCGGCCTCCCGCCGCCGGCGGCTGGTGGGGCTCGCGGCCGCGAAGCCGGAGCCACCGCGGACCAGCCCCTCCAGCTCGACGGCGCGCGCGACCAGCTCGAGCCCCGCGAGCCGCGCGCCCGGGACACCGCCCGGGGCACCGCGCCCCGCGGCCAGCTCCGCCAGCTCGGCAGCGACGTCGTCGCGGCGGGTGACGAGGGCGGCGTGCTCCGCCGCCACCGGCGCGGACAGCGCCTCGGCCGCCGACGCCAGCGCCGCGTCCGCCACGCCGACGGCCAACGCGGCCTGGGTGAGCAGCATGGTGGGCCGGCACAGCCCCAGGAAGCTCCCCAGGTCCCGGCTCAGCACCGCACCCGCGGGCACGGCCGCGCCGGCCAGGTCCACCCGGCTGGTGCCGGTGGCGTTCAGGGCGAGGAGCGGCGTCGGTGGCCGGACGGCGACGCCCGGGTCGCCGAGCCGCAGCAGCGCCACGAGCCGCCCGCCGTCCGGGGTCCGGGCGGGCAGGACGACCGCCGCCCCGTCGAACAGGTTGGAGGCCCACGGGACGGGGCCGGTGAGCGCCCAACCGTCGGGCACCGGTGTCGCCAGGACTGGGACGGCCGGTCCGCCGGAGAGGTCGGCCAGCGCCGGGGCGAGCGCGGTGGCGCCCGGCACCGTCCCCGCGGTCAGCTCCTCCAGCACCACGGCCAGCTCCTGGGCCGGCGGGCAGCAGCGGAGGTACTCGATGACCATCGTCTGGGACCACACGGCGAACGCGTCCGCCAGGCTCGCCGACGCCAACGCCCGGATCAGCCGCAGGACGTCGCCAACCCTTTCGCCGCGGTCGGGATGCGGCCGCAGCAGCCCCCGGGCCCCCAGCCAGCGCAGCCCGTCGCGGACGTCGCGGACGCCGGCGTCCACCTCGGCCGCCGTCGCGGCGACGTGGTCGTGGACGGGCTGCAGGTCGGTCGGGAGGGGGAGCACGGTCCCATCCTCCGTCGCCCGGGGGCCGGCGCCTTGACCGCCCCGCCCGGCCGCGGAAACACTCGCCGGGCACCGCCGCCGCGGACGTTCCGCTGAGTCACGCCGGGCCGACCGGCCGGCGCCACCCGGCCCGCGGTCACGCGTGTCGTACGTCCGTCGGGGCGCCCGGCTCCGGGGTCTCCTCCGGGTCGTACGCCAGCCGGTAGCCCCGCTTCACCACCGTCTGCACCAGCCGGGGGTCCGCCAGCGAGGTCCGGAGCCGCGCCACCGCCACCTCGACCGCGTGCTCGTCGCCCTCGAGGCCCGGCATCTGCTGCAGCAGCTGCGCGCGGGACAGCACCCGCCCCGGCTGCCGGGCCAGCACCTTCAGCAGCGCCATGGGCGTCGGCGCGGGCGTGATGGCCGTGTCGTCCACGACCACCTGGTACCCCCGGATCGTCACCTCGTGGCCCGCGACGCGCAGGTGCTTGGCCCGGCGCTGCGGCAGCTGGGCGGCGACCTCGCGGACGAGCGCCCCGAGCCGCGCCCGGGCCGGCTGCACCGTGACGACGTCCCGGTCCTCCAGCGGGCGGGCCGTGACGGGGCCGACGCAGAACGGGACGACGTCGGAGCGGAACGCGTCGAGCAGCTGGCGCTCGCGGTCGCCCTCGGCGGCGATGCGCAGCATGCTGCTGACCGCCGGTGCGCTGGTGAAGGTCACCGCGTCCAGCTGCCGGGAGATCGTCGCGTCCACGAGGCGGCGTAGCGGCGCGGTGTCGGCCGGCAGCTCCCACCGGTAGACGGGGATGGTGACGACCTCCGCGCCGGCCTCGACGAGGCTCTGCACCAGGTCCGGCAGCGGCTCCCCGTGCAGCTGCACCGCGATCCGCAGCCCGCCGATGTCCTCGGCCAGCAGGTGCTCCAGCACCTCGCTCATCGACTCCGACGCGGGGGACCACTCGTCCGTGAGGCCGGACGCGCGGATGGCGCCGCGGGCCTTCGGGCCGCGCGCCAGCAGCCGCGTGGCGGCGAACCGTTCCCGCAGGGCGTCGCCGAGGCCCCAGCCGTCCGCGGCCTCCATCCAGCCGCGCCATCCGATGCCGGTGGTGCCGACGACGATGTCGAGCGGTCGCTGCAGGCACTGCCGCGTGGCGGCGTGGAGCTCCTCGTCGTCCGGCAGCGGCACGATGCGGATCGCCGGGCCGGTGACGACGCGGGCACCCCGGCGCTCGAGCAGGCCGGTGAGCTCCTCGCAGCGGCGGGCGGCCGTCACCCCGACGGTGAAGCCGGTCAGGGGCACGTCGGCGGCCGCGCGGACAGGTCCGGCCGCGGGCTCCGGGTCGGCGGGGGGCAGCGTCACGCCTTCCAGGGTGGACGACACCGGGCCGCCGCGGCGGACGGC
>JAOPWU010000213.1 GCA_025965515.1 Mycobacterium sp. | reverse complement strand
CCGCTGCGCCGGCTGCGGCGGTCGCGCCACCCGGTGCACCCGTCACGGGGGGCGGCGATCCGCAGGCCGTCACCCCCGCCGCCAGCCCGGCGCCGGGGCTGCTCGTGGACGTCGTGGGCGCGGTGACCCGACCGGGGCTCGTCCGGCTCCCCGCCGGCGCCCGGGTGGCGGATGCGCTGGCTGCGGCCGGCGGCGCGAAACCGGGCGTGACCACCGACGACCTCAACCTCGCCCGCCCGCTGGTGGACGGCGAGCAGCTGCGCGTAGGGCTGCCGCTCGAGACCGCCGTGCCGGGCCCCGGAACGGGCGCGGCGCCGGGGCGGGCGGCCCCGGCGGCGAGCCGGGTGAGCCTGTCGCTGGCGAGCGTCTCCCAGCTCGACACCCTGCCGGGTCTCGGTCCCGCGCTGGCGCAACGCATCGTCGACTACCGCACCGCGCACGGCCGCTTCACCTCCGTCGACCAGCTCGCGCAGGTACCCGGCATCGGGGACCGCAAGCTGGCCGAGCTGCGCGCGCTCGTCGTGCCGTGACCGCCGACGGGGAGTCGGGTGAGCGGCCGCCGCCCGACGGGCGGTTGCTGCTCCCCGCAGTCGCCTGTTGGGGCGTCATGGTCGCCGCGGGCCGGGCGGCGTGGCCGCACACGGCGCTACTCGCCGGCGTCCTCGTGGGGTCGGCCGGTGGGGTGGCCCTGATCGCCCGGAGCAGGAAGACCGCGACCGCGCGGGCGGGAGTCCTCTGCCTGGTCACCGCGGCCGCGGGTGCCGCCTGCCTCGCCGTCTCCCAGTGGACGGTAGCCACGGGCCCGCTCCCGCACTGGGCCGGCGCGGGTGCCTCCGTGTCCGCCTCCGTCACGGTGAGCGGGGACCCGGTGCTGCACCCCGGCCGGGTCGTGGGGCAGGACCGGTCCCGGGACCTCGTGACCGTCCCGGCCACGCTGCGGACGGTCCGGCGGGCCGACGAGGTGGTCCGCACCCGACAGCCCGTGCTCCTGCTCGCCACGGCGGGCGCCGTCCCGACCGACCTGTTGCCCGGTCAGCTGCTCACGTGCGACGGGACCCTGCTGGCTGCCCGCCCGGGCCAGCACCTCGTCGCCGTGGTGCGGCTGGCCGGGCCGGTGGTGGCCGTCGGCCGCCCGGGCGCGGTGGAGCGTGCCGCCGGGGCACTGCGGGAGGGCCTGCGTCGCGCCAGCGCCGGGCTGCCCCCGGCGGAGGCCGGCCTGCTGCCGGGGCTCGTGGTCGGGGACACCTCGGCGCTCGACCCCGGCGTCCGCGCGGCGTTCACCAGCACGGGCATGACGCACCTCGTCGCGGTGAGCGGCGGGAACACCGTGGTGGTGCTGGCGGTCGCGCTGGGCGCCGCCGCGGCGCTCCGGCTGCCCCCCGTGGCGCGGGCCGTGCTCGGGGCGTCGACGCTGGCCGGGTTCGTCGTGCTCGCCCGACCGTCGCCGAGCGTGCTGCGGGCGGCGGGCGCCGGCGCCCTGCTGCTGGGTGCGCTCGCCTACGGGCGGCCGGTCCGCCCGCTGGCCGGGTTGGCGGCGACCGTGACGCTCCTGCTGTGGCTCGACCCGCCGCTCGCGACGTCGCCCGGCTTCGCGCTGTCGGCCGTCGCCACGGCGGGCATCCTGACGCTCGTGCCCGGCTGGTCCGCCGCCCTCGGCCGTCGGCTGCCCCGCCGACTCGCGCAGGCCGTCGCGGTGCCCGCGGCCGCGCAGCTGGCCTGCGGGCCGCTGATCGCGGCGCTCTGGGGGACCGTGAGTCTCGTCGCCGTCCCCGCCAACCTGCTGGCGATGCCGGTCGTGCCGGTGGCCACGGTGCTCGGTGTCGGGGCCGCGATCGTCGCCCCCGTCGCCCCGACGGCGGCGCACGGCCTGGCGCAGCTCGCGGGTCTGCCGTGCCGCTGGCTGGTCACCGTCGCCACACGGGGGGCCCAGGTGCCGGGCGGCGGCGTCGCCTGGCCGGTCGGACTGGTCGGGGCGGTGCTGCTGGGGGGCCTGTCCGTGCTGTTGGTCGCGCTGGCGTGGCGGCGGGTCGGGCGCCGGGTCCTGGCGGCCGCGGCTGCCGCCACGGTGCTGGCGGGGATGCTCGTCGTTCCGGGCCTCCGGGGTCCGTGGCCCGGCGCCGGCTGGGTGCTGGCCTTCTGCGACGTGGGCCAGGGCGACGCGGAGGTGCTCGCCGACCGCGCCGGCCACGCGGTCCTGGTCGACGGCGGACCCGACCCCGCCCCGCTGGCGGCGTGCCTGTCCCGGTTGGGCATCCACCGGCTGGACGCGGTGGTCCTTAGCCACGCCCACGCCGACCACGTCGAGGGCCTCCCGGCGGTCCTCGGGCGGCTGCCGGTCGGTCGGGTGCTGGTGGGTCCGACGCCGCCGGCCGGGGCGGCCGAGCTCGGTCGCGTGCGCGGCTGGGCCCGGCTGGCACGCGTGCCGGTGGAGTCGATCGCCCTGGGTAGCCAGCTGTCGATCGGCGGGATCCGCGCAGCAGTGGTGGGCCCGGACCGGCTGCTGACCGGCACCGACTCGGACCTCAACAACTCGAGCCTGGCGATGCTCGTCCGGCTGCCCGGCCTCACCGCGCTGCTCGCGGGGGACGTCGAGACGGAGGAGCAGGCCGCCCTGCTCGGCCGCCCGGGTGTGGTCGCCGAGCTCGCCGCCGACGTGGTGAAGGTGCCGCACCACGGCTCCGCCAAGCAGGAGGCCGCATTCCTGCCCGCCACGGGCGCGCGAGCCACGGTCGCGAGCGTCGGGGAGGGCAACCCCTACGGGCATCCGGCTGCGGTGACCATGGCGCGGGCCCGGGCCCTCGGCCCCGCCTTGCGCACCGACGAGGACGGCTCCGTCGTGGTGCGCCGCAGCGGCGGCCGCGTGGAGCTGCTCGCCAGCCACCCCCACCGCACCGTCGTGCCCGGCACCGCCGGGTCGCGCCGGACCAGGACGGCTGCCGCCCGGCTGCTCTGCGGACCCGTGCGGCCGCCGTCCGCAGTGCCCACCGCCGTGCTGGATGTCCCGGCCGCGCTGGACGGACCGGTGGGAGCGGGGGGCGCCGTGAGCTGTGCCCCCCGTCGTATCCGCGGCCGGGCCGACGCCGTCCCGGCCCGGGTGGGCGTCGCGGCGTGAGAGGCTGACGAACATGCCCGAGGTGCCGCCCGCGCCGCTGATCCTGATCAGCGGGCCGGAGTCGCTGCTGGTGCGCCGGGCCGTCGCGGGCATCGTCGCGCAGGCGCGACGGGCCACCCCCGGGCTCGACGTCCGGCACGTCGTCGGCGGCGCGTTGGACCGCGCCCTCCTGCTCGACCTCGCCAGCCCATCGTTGTTCGGCGAGGCCTCGCTCACCGTGGTCGCCGACGCGCAGGACCTCGCCGAGGACGTCCGGGACGCGCTGATCGGCTTCCTGCCCGAGATCGACGAGGGGATCGGCCTGGTCCTCTGCCACAGTGGCGTGACCAAGGGCAAGGCGCTGGTGGATGCCGTCACGGCTGCCGGCGCCCACATCGTGCGTGCCCCCGCCGTGAAGACGGCCAAGGAGCGCGTGGAGTTCGTGCAGGTCGAGCTCCGGTCGGCCGGGAAACGCGTCGACCGGGACGTCGCCCAGCAGATCGTCGACGCGGTCGGCAATGACCTCGAGGAGCTGGCGGGGGCCTGCGCCCAGCTCGCCGTGGACGTGCCCGGAGCGCTCGGCGACGAGGCGGTGGCGCGCTACTACCGCGGCCGTGCCGAGACCAGCGGCTTCCAGATCGCCGATGCCACGGTGGTCGGAGACCTGGGCGGCGCGCTGACGCTGCTGCGGCAGGCGCTGCAGACCGGTACGCCCCACCTTCTGGTGACCAGCGCCCTGTCGGGAAGCCTCCGTGACATGGCCCGGGCCCGGGAGGTCGACGGCCACCGGCTGGAGGCCGCCGCCCGCGACCTGCGAATGCCGGCCTGGAAGCTCCGCCGGGTGATCCAGAACAGCCGCGGGTGGACCGACGAGGGGCTGGTGACCGCCCTGCGCGCCGCCGCCCGCGCCGACCTCGAGGTGAAGGGCGGGGCCGACGACGCGACCTACGCGCTCGAGCGCGCCGTCGTCGCCATCGCCCGCGCCCGCGGGCGCCGCTCCGGGCGGTGAGGGTGGCCTTCCGGGACGGGCGCCGGCCTGGCGGTCGCGACGCCTGGCCGGAGAGCGACGCCGGCCTCGAGCGGCCGGCCCGCCCTCAGGCCGGCCTCCCGCAGGAGTCCCCCGCGCGCACGGCCGCGCCGAAGCCGGCCGCGCCAGCGAAACGCTCCCCGGTGCGCAGTCGTCCCGACTGGTTCAACCCGCTCGGGCTGCTCAGCCAGGGATCGCCGGCGCGGCGATCAGCGGCCGCCCGTCGCGGTCCCCGTCCGGCGACCGCGACGCGCCGGTCGGCAGCACGCCCGCCCGGGCAACGTCCGCCG
>JAOPWU010000205.1 GCA_025965515.1 Mycobacterium sp. | reverse complement strand
ATCCGTGGGAGGGGATGGACGACGCTGCGGTGTCGCTCGAGCCGCTGCTGGAGCTCATGGCGCGGCACGAGCGGGACCACGGCTGGACCGACGCGCCGTTCCCGCCGCAGTTCCCCAAGATGCCGGGCGAGCCGAAAAGGGTCCAGCCGAGCCGCGCACGTTCCTGACCTGCGCAAGCAGTAGGGCACATGCCCCGGCGCGTCTAGGCACAACGCTCACTCGCCGCACATCGTGTGAACATGGCCGAACACCTCGACGACCTGCTCGTGTCGTTCCTGACGACGATGGAGGCCGAGCGGAAGGCTCCGCGGACGCGGCTGCTGGACGCCACCGCCGTCCGGCAGTACCGCGACTGGCTCGTCGGGCAAGGCCGCCCCGCCACCCTCGACAGCCTTACCCGGCGGAGCGTAGAAGGGAGCTTGACCCGATCCTCCGGACAAGGCGGGTTGGGGGGGTGGCCTAGTTGGCTGGGGCCGAGACAGGCTGGGCCTACGCGGACTGGGCTTTCTGGACGGCCTTGCGCCCGAGCTCCTCGAGCTGGGCGCCGTTCACCGTCGCGCCGAGGCCGGCGTAGGCGAGTTCGACCACGGTGTTGCCCAGCCGGACGACCACGACGTCTGCCACGAGCTGGCCGAGCGGGTTGGGCGCTGTTATCTGCACCGCGAACGTTTCGTCGCCGAGCTTCGGGAAGCTCAGCGCCGACGTGGTGAACGTTGTCTTCTTGCCATCTGCGTCGGTCGAAGTGAACGAACGGCATGTGTTCAGCGCAGACCGCAACTTGGTCATGGCCTGAGCTGCCGTCTCGTCGGAAGGCACTGCAACCATCTCCTGCAGCAGTGGCCCGACGCCGCCAGCGGTGAAGCTCCCCTCGGCTTTCGCCCTATTGGCCTTGCTATGGCCGCCGACGGCTTCTAGCGCCGAGCAGCCGGAAAAGCCGCTGTCGGGGCTGGTCGACGAGGTGTCGGCGGTCCAGCCCGTCGGCAGGTCGGTAACGCTCAGGAGTGCCGCTTGCGCCTGGGCTTGGGTGAGCGACGAGTGCGTCGCGGACCCTCCGGCCGGCGCTCCCGCCGAAGCGCTGCTTGAAGGCGGATCGACCGTAGTCGCGCGGCTGTCGCTGCTGCTGCTCGAACAGCCTGCGGCCGACAGGACGACGGGTATGGCAACGAGCACGGCCAGGGACGCGGCACGCAACGGATGGACCCCCTCAGATTGGATGCAGCGCAGGTTAGCGGTGGAGTGGCCTGCTGTGGAATCCGTGCCCGTACACCTGCATGGCTTGACGGTGGGCTTAACGAGCCGAGCCGTCGGTTACGCCCTCGCATTCAAGCTGGTGCGACGAGCTGCCAGCGAGCTGGGTCATCTAGGCCTTGTGGAAGTCGGCGCAGCCCGATAGCTCCAGGTAGGCGTCACTCGACTTGACGACGATGGATACAGGGCCAGACATGTTGCCGTTGTCGATGATGTCGCTGGTAGTTGCGCTGGCGAGCCGGGCGAAGTAGCAGTTGCCCGACGCGGCGGCGGCGGCGTGGTAGCTGCCCGGCTGGATGTCCGTTCCCACCTTGTACAGGCCATCGCCGGGGATGGTGTTCGCGACGGCAACCTGGGTGTCGGAGGCCAGCTTCTGTTCGCCCGCGGTGACCGCCGCCTGGCGCTGGTCGAGCGCCACCTGCTGGGCGTCGAGCTGCTTGGCTCGTGCGTCGAGTTGGCTCTGCGTGGCGGCGTCCTGCTGGGCTACCTGCTGCTTCGCCGCGGTGAGCGCAGCGTCGGCGTCGCTCTGCGCCTTCTGGCTAGCTGCCCGAGCGTTGTCGGCGGCGGTGTTCGCTGCGGCGACCTTCTCGTTCGACGAAGTGATCGCTGCGTCACGCGCCGCGTTCGCAGCCGCGACCTGCTTGGCATTGACCTTGCTGCCCTGCGCGATCCCGACACCGACAAGCAGACAAGCGACCCCGACGGCGGCAAGTTGGAACCAGCGGGCGCGGTACCAGCGAGTAGGCGAGCTACCTGCCGGTGACGGGCGCTCCGGGCCGCTCAACGGCGTATCCGGGCCGCCGTCGTTGTCGCCGGTGTCTGCCCAGAACTCCCAGCCTTCGGGTGCGGGCGGCCAGCTCGGGTCTGGCTGCCAGCCGGGCGGGGGAGTCCACCCCTCCGCGGGACGCGGCCAGTCAGGCGGCACCTGAAAGTCACGGCTCTCGGCCATGGTCATCCCCCAACTGCGACAGCCGACAAGGAGCGGAAGCCAGCTTGCTGGCGCCTTGGCTGGACGCTAGGCCGCTCGAGCACCCGTCCCTGCCTTTCGGACGGAACTGACCCGTTCGGTGTTCCGGGCTCCTCCGACTGGACGGTTGCCTTTCCCAGCTGGTGCCGGCTGCAGCCGAGACGCCGCGCGGAAGCGGGGGAGGCGGCCGTCGGTAGCTTGGACGCGTGCAACCGGAGAACCTGCTCGCCGCCCCGCTGTACCGGTTCGCCGACTGGCCCAACTCCTCTGTCCCTAATTGGCGCTCCGGCGTCTACGCCGTCTGGCATGGGTCGCGTTTCATCTACGTCGGAATGTCCGGGCGAGGGATGGCCGCCGATGCCCACCTGGACCCGGCCGCCGCCGCGGCCACCAAGCCGAAGGGGCTCAGGGACCGGCTCAACAGCCACTCCAGTGGGCGCAGGTCCGGCGACCAGTTCTGCGTCTACGTATGCGACCGGTTGGTCTTGCCGACCTTGACCCGCGCACAGATCGACGACATAGCTGCGGGCAATCTCCTTTTGGACAGCCTCACCCGCAACTTCATCCGGAGCGAGCTGAGTTACCGCTTCCTCGTGCTCTCGGACGGTCGCGCCGCCGCCGCACTGGAGGACCGGGTGAGACGCGAGGGGCTCGCCGGCGGGCTGCCCCTACTCAACCCAGGAACGCGCCGGGTGCGTGCGGGCGGCGGCTCGTTACCGAGCGGAGCCAGTGACAGGTAGTCGGGGGAGCTGCGGCATCGCTCGACCGCAGACCCACTCGCCTCAATACCTGAGCCGAGCCGCGCCCGCTCCTGAGCCGGCCGCGACAGGGCAGGATGGCTACATGCAGCTGCCCGTGATGCCGCCCGTGGCCCCGATGCTGGCCACCGCGGTGGCCGAGATCCCCGCGAGCGGCCACTACGAGCCCAAGTGGGACGGCTTCCGGGCGATCATCTTCAAGGATGGCGACGAGGTCGAGATCGGCAGCCGTAACGAGCGGCCGCTGACCCGCTACTTCCCCGAGGTGGTGGCCGCGGCCCGGACCGAGCTCCCCGACCGCTGCGTGGTCGACGGCGAGATCGTCATCGCGGCGGGGGCGGGCCTCGACTTCGAGGCGCTCCTGCAGCGCATCCACCCGGCCGGGTCGCGCGTCGCGCTCCTGGCGGAGCAGACGCCCGCGTCGTTCGTGGCCTTCGACCTGCTCGCCCTGGGCGACGACGACCTGATGGCCCGGCCGTTCGCGGAACGGCGGGCCCTGCTGCACAGCGCCCTCGCGGACGTCCGCCCGCCGGTCCACGTCACGCCGGCCACGACCGATCGGGCCGAGGCGGAGCGGTGGTTCGGCGCCTTCGAGGGGGCGGGGCTGGACGGGCTCGTCGCCAAGCCCGTCGACGCTCCCTACACGGCCAACAAGCGGACCATGTTCAAGATCAAGCACGAGCGGACCGCGGACTGCGTCCTGGCGGGGTTCCGGGTGCACAAGAGCGGGCCGGACGCGGTGGGGTCGCTGCTGCTGGGCCTGTACGACGGCGACACGCTGATCTCCGTCGGGGTGGTCGGCTCCTTCTCCATGGCGCGCCGGCGGGAGCTCTTCAGCGAGCTGCAGCCGCTCGTCGTCCCGATGGCGGAGCACCCCTGGGCGGCGGCCGCTCCGGAGCCCGGCGCGCGGACCCCGCGTTCGGCGGAGGGCTCCCGCTGGAACGCGGGCAAGGACCTGTCGTTCGTCCCGCTCCGCCCCGAGCTGGTCGTCGAGGTGCGCTACGACCACATGGAGGGCACGCGCTTCCGCCACACCACGCAGTTCGTCCGGTGGCGTCCCGACCGCGACCCGCGGTCGTGCACGTTCGAGCAGTTGGAGACGCCGGTCCGGTTCGACCTCGATGAGGTGCTGCCGGGCATCCTGCGGGCCGACCCGGCGGTGGTGGCGGGGCCTCAGGCGTAGCCGACAGAGGCGCTGGCCGCCCGCAGCCGCAGGGTCCGGGCGAGCTCGGTCACCGACCCGTCGGCGGGGAAGCACAGCGTTCCCGGCCGCCGGACCGCCCAGTCCCGGGTGCGCGGGCGGCCGTCCCGCGCCTGCGCCTGGTCGGGGAGCCGGCCGCAGGCGCCCGTGCAGGACGCGGGCGTCAGCCCGGCGATCGGCACCCTCGCCCCGGGCACGGGGTGGCAGGTGCGCGGGTCGTGATGTGCGCAGGCGGCGACGGCGACGATGCAGCCGGGGACGACCCGCTGGACGAGTTCGGCGGCAACCGCGTCCGCGTCGTCGCCGCACGTGGAGAGCACCACGACGGCGTGCGCGTGGATCAGGGCGGCGAGTTCCACCGCGGTCCGGGGGTCTGCGGCGGCCACGACGACGGGCAGCTCGGCCGCCTCGTCGGCGGTCAGCTCCGCGGCCGGACCGTCGGCCGAGGGGGCGTCCCCGACCAGGTGCTCCCGCAGCGCGGCGAGCGCTTGCTCGTCGCGGCCCAGCAGCACCAGGTGCAGCGCTGCTCGGCGGTATCGGGGAGCCACATCACGCAACGTAACGACGGCCGGTGCGGCTCGCGGGTGGTTTGCCCACAACCACCCGAGCGGGGCGTGAACTCTCAGGAACACGCCCGGTTCGGCGGCGTGCCCTCCGCGACAACAGTCCGGTGGGTGCGGCAGGCTGACGGCAGCCCGGCGGGCGCCCGCCCGTGCCCCCTGACCCGAGGAGCGTCCGTGCCGGAGGACCGTCGCCCCCCGCAGCGTGCCGGGGCGTCCGCGCGCTCGGCCACCGGACTCGCCGTCCTCCTCGTCGGGGCCGGTGTCCTGCACGGGCTCGTGCCGCGGCCGTACGCGGCGATCCTGCCCCGCTTCCTCGGCGCGCCCCGCGCCTGGGTCTACGGAAGCGGCGCGGCGGAGCTGGCGGTCGGTGCCGCCGTTGCCCGCCCCGCGACCCGGCGGCTGGGTGGCCTTGCCGCGGCCGCGCTCTTCGTGGTCGTGTTCCCGGCCAACGTGACGATGGCGGTCCGCGCGTTCCGTTCGCGCCGGGGCCCCGTCGTCACCGCCGTCGCGCTGCTGCGGCTGCCGCTGCAGTACCCGCTGGTGCGGTGGGCGCTGGCGGTCTCCCGGGCGGACGGCGCCGCGTGAGGGGAGGGTTCGTCCGGGGGGCGCCCCTGCTGCTCGGGGCGGCCGCCGTGTCGGCGTTCTGCGGGACGGCGCTCTCCGGCCTGGCGCCGGCGCACTACGTGCTCGCCTACGTGCCGCTCGTCGTGGGGGTGGCGCTGCTGGTCTCCGCGCTGTTGGGCGGCCGGACGGGGCGCAGCTGGGCGCCCGGACTGGTGATCACCGTCTGGGGCATCGGCGCGGCCCTGATCGCGGGCGGCCGGTGGCAGGTCGACCTCACCGGCGGTTACCTGCTCGCCCTTGGCGTCGGGATCCTCGCGGCCGGGGCGGCGGAGAGCATGGGCATCCTCATGACCGTGGCCGAGGTGGGCCGGGCCGTCGTCGTGGCCGGCGGCCTGCTGCTGCTCCAACGCACCTACGGCGGCCTGTTCGACCACGGCGACTTCTACGCCGTCCTGCTGGCGCTCGCCGCCCTCTGGGAGATCACGCACGCCGACCCGATCTGAGGCGCCGGGTCAGCCCGCGTCGGCCCCGGCCCACCGCCCGAACAGCAGCCCGTCGGCGGTGAGCAGGTGCACGGGCCGCAGCCGCTGCGGCCGCTCCCACGGCGGTCCCGCCGACAGCGTCGCCCGCCCCGGCCCGGCCAGCAGCGGGGAGCTGGTGATGCACCACTCGTCGACCAGGCCGTCCGCGGCCAGCCGGGTGGCGAGCCGCGGGCCGCCCTCGCACAGGACCCGCGGGGCTCCCCGGTCGGCGAGCGAGCGCAGCGCCGCTGCGGGGTCCACCTCCGTGTCGCCGCAGATCAGCACGTCGGCCACCTGCCGCAGCGCCGCCACGCGGTCCGGCGGGGCCGCGGCCACCGTGACGACCAGCGGCCGGGCGCGCGTGGGGTCATCGGCGCGCTCGGTGAACAGTCGCGCGGCGGGGTCCAGGTCCGCGCGGGCGCTGACGACGGCGACCAGGGGGCTGGGGCGCTGACCGCGCGCGGTCCGCCGCTCCGCCCGGTCCGCCCGGACCCGGACGGGCCCGTAGTTCTCGGTCCGCGCCGTGCCGGCGCCCACCAGCACGGCGTCCGCCAGCCCCCGCAGCGTCGCGAAGACGCGCATGTCGGCCGGACCGCCCAGGGCCTCGCTGCGCCCGCCGATCTCCACGGCCCCGTCCAGCGAGGTGATGAAGTTGACCCGCACGTGGCCGCGGTCGGCCGGCAGCCCGTCGGCGTAGACCTGCTCCAGCGCCGCGTCGTCGAGGTCCGCCGCCGCGAGGTGCGCCAGCGCCGTCGAGGCCAGGAGGAGGGCACGCACGGTGCGAGCCTAGTCACGGCGGGCAGCCGTCCCCCCGGTGGCGGGCACCGGCATGGGGGAGGCTTGGGGGCGTGGCCGTGCATCTCACCGAACGCTTCCCCGAGGTCGGCGTCGACGCGCTGCTCTCCGCCCTCGTCCCGCCGCCGCAGTTCGCCGCCGTCAGCTTCGACAGCTACCGGCCGGCGCCCGACCAGCCGTCGCAGGCCGCCGCGGTGGAGCGGCTGCGCCGGTTCGCGGCCGAGGTCGACGCCCCGGCGAAGGGCCGCGGGCTGCTGCGCCGCCGGCGCGAGGCGCCCGCCACGGCGGGGGTCTACCTCGACGGCGGGTTCGGCGTCGGCAAGACGCACCTGCTCGCCTCGCTCTTCCACGCGACCTCCGGCACGCGCTCCTACGCCACGTTCGTCGAGCTGACCTCCCTGGTCGGCGCCCTGGGGTTCGCTGCCACGGTGGACGCGCTGTCGGACCGGTCGCTGCTGTGCATCGACGAGTTCGAGCTCGACGACCCCGGCGACACCGTGCTGGTGTCGACGCTGCTGCAGCGGCTGCGGGAGGCGGGGGTGCGGTTCGCCGCGACGTCCAACACGCAGCCGGAGGACCTGGGGGAGGGGCGCTTCGCCGCCGCCGACTTCCTGCGGGAGATCCAGGGGCTCGCGAGCCACTTCGAGCCGCTCCGCATCGACGGGGACGACTACCGCGCGCGGGGCCTCGCGCACGCCCCCGAGCCCGAGGGTGAGGCCGCGTGCGACAGCGTCGTGGCCGCCACGCCCGACGCCAGCGACGACCGGTTCGACGACCTGCTGGCGCACCTGGCCGACGTCCACCCGTCGCGGTACGGCGCGCTGGTGGACGGCATCTCGGTCGCAGTGCTGCGCGACGTCCGTCCGGTCACCGACCAGAACGTCGCGCTGCGGCTGGTCGCGCTCACCGACCGGCTGTACGACCGCGGGGTCGCGCTGGTCTCCTCCGGAACGGCGTTCGACCGGGTCTTCCCGCCGGAGATGCTGGCGGGCGGCTACCGAAAGAAGTACTCGCGCGCCGTCAGCCGGCTGGTGGCGCTGGCCGCCCAGGGCGCGGAGCAGGTGGCGGCGCTCGCCGCCTGACCTGCCTGCGGTCAGGCGGCTCCGCGCGTCAGCTCGCGGCGACCAGGCGGGCCACCACGACCCCCTCGCCGGGCACCTCGATGCCCCCAGGGCCGAACGTGAAGGGCCCCGAGGCCGCGAGCACCTCCACGGGGTTGCCGTCGACCGGGACCATCGTGGCCTCCGGCCCGGTCACGCAGACGAGGATGAGGTCGCCCCGGCGGACCGTGATCCACCCGGGGGTCCCCGGGTCCGGCGAGCCGTCGTGGTCCACCCGCACGGCCGTCAGGTCGCCGTCCGCCAGCTCCGTCCACCGCCGGCGCAGCCCGATCAGCGTGCGGTACCAACCGAGCAGGTCGGCGTGGCCCTTCTCGCTGTCCGTCGGCTCCGTCCAGTCGAGCACGGACGCGTCCCGGGTCGCGGGGTCCTGCGGGTCCGGCACCTCCGCCGCGTCCCAGCCGTGCCCGGCGAACTCGGCCCGGCGCCCCTGCCGGACGGCCTCCCCGAGGTCCCCCGCGTGGTCGCTGAAGAACTGCCAGGGGGTCCCCGCCCCCCACTCCTCGCCCATGAAGATCATCGGCGTGAACGGGGACAGCAGGATCAGGGCCGCCCCGATCCGCAGCCGTCCGGGGGAGAGCACGGCCGACGGCCGGTCGCCCTGGGCCCGGTTGCCGACCTGGTCGTGGTCGGACAGGTAGGTGACGAACCGCCACCCGGGCATCAGCTCGCGGTTGACCGGCCGACCGTGCCGGCGGCCCCGGAAGCTCGAGAACGTGCCGTCGTGGACGAAGGCGCGGGTCATCGCCTTCGCCAGGACCGGCCAGGTGCCGAAGTCCGCGTAGTACCCCTGCCGCTCCCCGGACAGGGCGGCCCACACGGCGTGGTGGACGTCGTCGCACCACTGGCCGTCGAGGCCGTACCCGCCCGCCGCGCGCTCCGTGACCACCTTCGGGTCGTTGAGGTCGGACTCGGCGACGAGGAACAACGGCCGCACCAGGCGGGCGCCGAGCCGGTCGACCGCCACCGCGAGCTCCTCGAGGAGGTGCGTGGCGCGCTCGTCCACCAGCGCGTGGACGGCGTCGAGCCGCAGCCCGTCGCAGTGGAAGGCGTCCAGCCACAGCAGCGCGTTGTCGATGATGTAGCGGCGGACCTCGTCGGACCCCTCGGCGTCCAGGTTGATCGCCTGGCCCCACGGGGTGGTGTGCTTGTCCGTGAGGTACGGGCCGAACTCGCCGAGGTAGTTCCCGGCCGGGCCGAGGTGGTTGTAGACCACGTCCATGATCACGCCGAGGCCCCGCGCGTGGCAGGCGTCGACGAAGCGCTTCAGCCCGTCCGGGCCTCCGTACGGCTCGTACACCGTGTACCAGGCCACGCCGTCGTAGCCCCAGCCGCGCTGCCCGTCGAAGCCGTTGCAGGGCAGCAGCTCGATGTGGCTGATCCCGAGCTCGACGAGGTGGTCGAGCCGGCCGATCGCCGCGTCGAAGGTGCCCTCGGCCGTGAACGTCCCGACGTGCAGCTCGTAGAACACCCCGCCCGCGAGCGGGCTGCCGCGCCACCGCTCATCCGTCCAGCTCGGCGCCGCCTCGTCCCCCGCCGGGCCGTCCTCCCAGCGCTCGTCGGCGTACCAGCGTGACGGCGCGTGCACCCCGTGCGGCTGCCAGCGGCTGCGCGGGTCGGGCAGCGGCCGGTCCCCGCCGTCGAGCAGGAGGGCGTAGTCGACCCCGTGCCGCAGCAGCGGGATCTCCGCGACGAACCAGCCGCTGGGGCCCTCGGCGTGCAGCTCGACGTCGGTGCCCGCGTCACCCTCGCGCCAGCCGTCGGGCCAGAGGCGCGCCGTGACGGCGTGCCGCCGGGGCGCCCACACGCGCAGCGCGCTCATGCCCGCTCCGCCGCTCCGTCGGCGTCCTCTGCAGCCGCAACCCACACGGCGACCGGCAGGTCCCCGGCCAGGGCGGCGTACGCGTGCTCACCGCCCGTCAGGGGCGGGGCGTCCGGCACCAGCAGCGAGCGCCACCGCCCCGGCGGCAGCGTCACCTGCGGGTCGTCGGCGCCGGGCCGGACCCGGGCGGCGAGCAGCACGCGGTCTCCCCGGGTGAACGCGACGACCCCCTCCCCGGCGGCGACGGGCCGGTAGTTCGCGCCGTCGGCCATCAGGTCGGCGTGGGCACGGCGGAAGCGCAGCAGCCGGGAGGTGACCCACAGCTTCAGCGCGTCGGGGCCGGCGGTGGTCGGTGCCGCGTCGGCGGCGTCGAGCCGGGCGAGGAGGGCGCGCCGGGCCCCGTAGTCCACGGGGCGGCGGTTGTCGGGGTCGACGAGGGACAGGTCGACCAGCTCGGTGCCCTGGTAGACGTCGGGGACGCCCGGCAGCAACAGCTGCACGGCCTTCTGCGCCACCAGCAGGGCGACGGCCCGCGGCCCCCAGTCGGCGAGCCGCTCGTCGAGGATGCGCGCCACCGCCGGGTCGGTGGCCGCGGCGCGGACCAGCTCTGCCAGCGCTGCGTCGTACCGCTCGTCGGGCTCCGTCCAGCTGGTGTGCTGCTTGGCCTCGCGGCTGGCCTTCTCGCAGTACGCCACCGCGCGATCGGCGGACAGCGGCCACGCGCCCAGCAGGGTCTGCCAGAGCAGGTAGCGGGTCGGCCGGTCGACGACCCCGGCCGGGTCGAGGCGCGGGGCGAGGGCCTCCAGCGCCGCCACCGTCGCGAACCAGCCGTCCGGGTCGTGGCTCGCCAGCGAGAGCCGGGCGCGCACGTCCTCCGAGCGCTTGGTGTCGTGGGTGGACAGCGCGGTCATGGTGGCGGGCCAGGCACGACCGAGCGACGCCACCGCGGCGTGCACCTGCTCGATGCTCTCGCCGGCGGAGCCGGGGTCGCCGCCGACCTCGTTGAGCGCGATCAGGCGGTGGTAGCGGTAGTACGCCGTGTCCTCGACGCCCTTGGCCATCACCATGCCGGAGGTCTGCTGGAACCGGACGCAGAACGCCGCCGAGAGGCCGTGGCGCTCGTCGAGCCGGGGGGAGCGCAGGTGGTCGGCCAGCGCCTCCAGCGTCGCGGTGAGCTCGGGGCGCCGCTTGGCCGCTGCGGCCAGCGCCTCGTCGAGCACGGCGCCGGAGGGA
>JAOPWU010000039.1 GCA_025965515.1 Mycobacterium sp. | reverse complement strand
AGGTCCGCCGGCGGGTTGGCACCGCTCGTGGCGCCGCAGACCACGATGCGGCCGCCCGGCTTCAGCGACCGCAGCGAGTGCGCCCACGTGGCCTCGCCGACGCTCTCCATCACGGCGTCGACCTTCTCGGGCAGCCGGGCCCCGGACTCGACCGCGAGGTCGGCGCCGAGGCCGAGCGCCTGGTCCCGCTTGGCCTGGTCCCGGGACGTGACGAACACCGTGTGCCCCAGCGCCTTCCCCAGCGCGACCAGCGCGGTCGAGACGCCACCCCCCGCGCCCTGGACCAGCACCGTCGACGGGCCGGTCAGCCCTGACCGGGTCGTGAGCATCCGGTAGGCGGTGAGCCACGCGGTGGTGGTGCAGGCGGCCTCCTCGAAGGAGAGCGCCGCGGGCTTCGGCAGCACGTTGCGCGCCGGCACGAGCACCTGCTCGGCGAGCGTGCCGTCGTAGACCTCCGAGAGCAGCGACCGGCGCGGGTCGAGCGTCTCGTCGCCACCACCCGCCGCAGGGTCGCCGATGACGGCGTGGACCACGACCTCGGACCCGTCGTCGAGCACGCCCGCCCCGTCGCAGCCGAGGATCATCGGCAGCCGGTCGGCGGGGAGGCCCACGCCCTTGAGCGACCAGATGTCGTGCTGGTTCAGCGCGCTGGCGCGCAGGTGGACGCGGATCCAGCCGTCGCGGTCCTCGGGTTCGGGGCGCTGCCCGACCTCGAGGCCCGACAGCGGGTCGGTGGCGGACTGGGACACGCAGGAGGCAGCAAGCACCTGCCGACCCTACCGGCGCGCCGATCAGCCGGTGGGTCGCGGACCCCGGCGCCGGTCCGGGCCCTGCCGCCTAGCGCCGGACGACGCCCTCGGCCCGCGCCATCGCGGCCACCGCGCCGGCGACGGCGGGGGCGACCCGGTCGTCGAAGACGGACGGGATGACGTGGTCGGCGGACAGCTCGTCCCCCACGACCGCGGCCAGCGCGTCCGCCGCCGCTAGCTTCATGCCCTCGGTGATGCGGGTCGCCCGGACCGCCAGCGCACCCTGGAACACCCCTGGGAAGGCCAGCACGTTGTTGATCTGGTTCGGGAAGTCCGAGCGCCCCGTCGCGATGACCGACGCGTAGCGGCGCGCGACCTCCGGGTGTACCTCGGGCGTCGGGTTCGCCATCGCGAACACGAAGCAGTTCCTGGCCATCGACGCGACCGCTTCGTCGGGCACCGAGCCGGCGGACAGCCCCAGGAAGACGTCGGCGCCGCGCAGCGCGGAGACGAGCGAGCCGGTGAGCCCTTCCCGGTTCGTGTCGGCGGCGAGCGCCGCCTTGGGGCCGGTGAGGTCGCGCCGGTCGGGGCCGAGCATCCCCTTGCTGTCGGCCACGGCGATGTCCCCGATGCCCGCGGCCAGCAGGATGCGGGTCACGGCGTCCCCGGCCGCACCGGCGCCGCTCACGACGACGCGGAGGTCCCTGAGGCCGCGGCCCGTCAGCTTCGCGGCGTTGCGCAGCGCGGCGAGCGTCACGATGGCCGTGCCGTGCTGGTCGTCGTGGAAGACGGGGATGTCCAGGCGCTCCTGCAGGCGGCGCTCGATCTCGAAGCAGCGGGGCGCCGAGATGTCCTCGAGGTTGATGCCGCCGAAGCTCGGGGCCATCGCGGCCACCGTCTCGATGATGGCGTCGGTGTCGCGCAGCGCCAGACAGATCGGAACGGCGTCGACGCCGCCGAACTGCTTGAACAGGAGTGCCTTGCCCTCCATCACCGGCAGCGCGGCCGCGGGCCCGATGTCGCCCAGCCCCAGGACGGCGGTGCCGTCGGTGACGACGGCGACCGTGTTGCCGCGCCAGGTGTAGTCGTCGGCGAGCTCCGGGGTCTCCGCGATGGCGAGGCAGACCTCCGCGACGCCCGGCGTGTAGGCGAGCGAGAGGTCCTCGCGGTTGGTGACGGTGATCGACGGTGCCACGGCGATCTTGCCGCCGCGGTGGAGCCGGAAGACCGGCTTGGAGTCGCGGGGCGTGTCGGTGCCGTCCGACGGCCGGGGCGTCGCGGTCACTGCAGTCTCCCGGCTGTCGGGGCGATGGGGCGGGTCCGCGAGGGGGGCCCGGGGTGCGGGGGCCTCCGCGGACGAGCTCCGGGGGGCGGCGGGCAAGCCGGTACGGGGCGTCATGAGGGGTCCGGATCTGTCGTGCGCTGGGTGCGGGGACGGTGGAGCCGCAGGTCGGTGTCCTGAGCACCGCCGCCCGCGGGGGCAACGACCTCCCAGGGGAGTCCGCGCTCGACGCATCGGTGGCGCAGCGTGGACCCTCGCGCAGGAGGTGCGGCGGTTGCCAGCTCCTCGTCCGGGGATCGCCCGGCGGCTGTCATTCTGACACAGCGGAAGCTGCGACCCGCCGTCGGTGAGTCGCCGGGAGCCCGTTGCTGAGGTCACCCGCGCGACGCGGGTGTGATGCGCCGTTAGCAGGTGAGCAACACTGCCAAGGCACCGTCGCGGCAGTCCATACCGTTGAAGGAGTTCGTGTGTCCTCCGTCCGACCCTCCGATCCGACCCGCGCCGGCCGTCCCGGACTCCGCCGTCGCACGGCCGCCGTGGCGCTGCCGGTGCTGCTGGCCGCCGCCGCGGGGCTCACGGCCTGCGGCTCGTCGAGCAGCTCGTCCACCAGCACCACGTCCAGCGGTTCCGCGGCGAGCGGCAGCGCCGCCTCCCTGCTGCCCGCGGCGGTGAAGAAGTCGGGCGAGCTCCGGGCGGCGACCGACGGCACCTACCCGCCCAACGAGTACCGCGACAGCGCGGGCGGCCCGCTGCAGGGCTTCGACATCGACCTGGCCAACGCCATCGCGCAGAAGCTGGGCGTCAAGATCACGTTCGACGACGCGAAGTTCGACAGCCTCATCACGGGCATCGCGGGCGGTCGCTACGACCTCGCCCTGTCGTCGATGACCGACAACAAGGAGCGCGAGCAGAAGGTCGACTTCGTCGACTACTTCACGGCCGGCACGTCGATCCTGGTGAAGAAGGGCAACCCGCAGCACATCGCCACGCTCGAGGACCTCTGCGGTCAGGACGTCGCGCTGGAGGCGGGCACCGTGCAGGTGAAGATCGCCCAGGGCGCCAAGTGCGCCGCCAGGAACCCGATCAAGGTCGCGCAGCTCCCGGACGACGCGACCGCGCGCCAGCAGGTGCTCACCGGCCGGGCCGTCGCGGACATGAACGACTTCCCGGTCGCCGAGTACACGGCCCGGACCAGCGGCGGCGGCAACGACTTCGAGGTCGTGGGGCAGCAGTACGACAGCGCCCCGTACGGCGTCGCCGTCGCCAAGGACATCAAGGGCCTCACGGCTGCGGTGCAGGCGGCCCTCAAGGAGGTCATCGCCGACGGCACCTACGACCAGCTCATGACCAAGTACGGCATCGAGGCCGGTGCGCTGAAGACTGCCACGGTCAACGGCGCGACGAGCTGACGGCGCCGTGACCACCGCGAACACGGCGGGCGCGGGGACCACCCCCGCGCCCGCCGGTGCCGACGGTCAGGTAGAGGAGGTCGTCCCGGCCCGGCACCCCGGCCGCTGGATCGGCGCCGTCGTCGTCGTGGTCGTCCTGGCGGCGTTCGGCTACAAGCTCGTCACCCTGCCGACGATCAACTACCCCACCATCACGCACTACCTGTTCGCCAAGACGATCCTGTCCGGCGTCGCCACGACGCTCGAGCTGGCGATCCTCAGCCAGGTCATCGGCACGGCGCTCGGCGGGCTGCTCGCCGTCATGCGCCTGTCGTCCAACCCCGTGCTGTCCGCGGTGAGCTGGCTCTACATCTGGTTCTTCCGCGGCACGCCGCTGACCGTGCAGATCCTCTTCTGGTTCAACGGGATGCTCTACATCCTGCCGCGGACGATCACCCTCGGCGTGTTCGGCCTGGACGTCTACACCGGCTTCACGCGCGACATCCTCACGCTGTTCGTGGCCGCGGTGCTGGCGCTCGCGCTCAACGAGGCCGCCTACATGGCAGAGATCGTGCGGGCCGGCATCCTGTCCGTCGACCACGGCCAGACCGAGGCCGCGCAGGCGCTGGGTATGCGTGCCGGCACCACGATGCGGCGAATCGTGCTGCCCCAGGCGATGCGGGTGGTCATCCCGCCGACGGGCAACGAGTTCATCAGCATGCTGAAGAACACGAGCCTCGTGGTGGTCATCGGCCAGGTCGAACTGCTGGGCCGGGCGGCCGGGATCTACAGCTCCAGCGGTGCGGTCTTCGAGCTGCTCACAACGGCCTCCCTCTGGTACCTCGCCATGACGAGCGTCGCCTACGTCGGGCAGTACTACCTGGAGCGCCGCTTCGCCCGCGGCTCCGTACGCAACCTGCCCCCCACGCCGCTGCAGCGGCTCCGCACGCTGACCGGAGGTGCGCCGTGAGCGCCCCCATGCCGCAGTCCGCCGCGGCGGTCACCCCGCCGGCCACCCTGCCCCCGGGCACGCCCATGGTCGGGGCGACCGGCGTCCGCAAGTCCTTCGGCAGCCACGAGGTGCTCAAGGGCATCAACCTGACCGTGCAGCCCGGCGAGGTCACCTGCCTCATCGGCGCCTCCGGCTCCGGCAAGACCACGTTCCTGCGCTGCGTGAACCACCTGGAGAAGGTGAGCGCCGGCCGGCTGGAGGTCGCGGGCGAGCTGGTCGGTTACGCGCGCAAGGGCGACGGCAAGCTGCACGAGCTGCGGCCGAGGGAGATCGCCCGGCAGCGCCAGAAGATCGGCATGGTCTTCCAGCGGTTCAACCTCTTCCCCCACCGGACCGCCCTGGAGAACTGCATCGAGGCGCCCATCCAGGTGCTGAAGCTGCCCAAGGACGAGGCGGTCGCCCGCGCCGAGAAGCTGCTCGCCCGGGTGGGGCTCGCGGACCGCGCGGACGAGTACCCGTCGCGGCTCTCCGGGGGCCAGCAGCAGCGGGTGGCCATCGCCCGGGCGCTCTGCATGGAGCCGCAGCTCATGCTCTTCGACGAACCGACCTCGGCGCTCGACCCGGAGCTCGTCGGGGAGGTGCTCGCCGTCATGCGGGACCTCGCGGCCGAGGGCATGACGATGCTCGTCGTGACCCATGAGATGGGGTTCGCCCGCGAGGTGGCCGACACCGTCGTCTTCCTCGCCGACGGCACGATCGTCGAGGCGGGGCCCGCGCGCCAGGTCATCACCGACCCGCAGCACGAGCGGACCAAGGCGTTCCTCGCCAAGGTCCTCTAGGCAGGTCGCGCGGCGCGGCGCGGGGCCCTCGGTAGCCTGCGGCCATGCAGGTGGAGCCGCTCGCCGTCGCCGATGCCCTGGTCATCACCCCGCGGCAGCACGCCGACGACCGGGGCGTCTTCCTCGAGGCGTTCCGCGCCGACGTCCTGGCGGAGCACACCGGGCGTCGACTGGACCTGCAGCAGACCAACGTCAGCGTGAGCCGCGCGGGCGTCGTGCGGGGCGTGCACTGGACCGACGTGCTCCCCGGCGCGGCCGCCGGGCAGGCGAAGTACGTGACGTGCCCCTCGGGTCGCGCGCTGGACGTGCTGGTCGACCTGCGGGTCGGCTCGCCGACGTTCGGCGCCGTCGACGCTGTCGAACTCGACCAGGAGACCCGGCGCGCCGTGTGGCTCCCGGAGGGCATCGGCCACGCGTTCATGGCGCTGGAGGACGGCACGACGCTGCTGTACCTGTGCAGCAGCACCTACGACCCGGAGCACGACCGCACCATCACGCCGACGGACCCCGCGCTCGCGCTGCCGTTGCCGCCCGGCCTGCCTGCCCTGCTCTCCCCGAAGGACGAGGCGGGCCCGACGCTCGCCCAGGCACAGGAGTTGGGGCTGCTCCCCCGCCACGCGGACTGCCAGGCGCTCTACCGGTCCCTGGCTGCCTGACCGCTGGCCCCGCCCGGGCCCGGGCTGGGCGGCAGCCGGTACAGCCGGCCCACCACCAGGCCGCACACCGCGTCCGGTGGCAGCCAGCCCAACGTCCGCGAGTCGGTCGACGCGTCCGGTGCGTCCCCCTCGACCCACCATCGCCCGGTGACCCCGTGGCGCCGCACCCGCTTCACCGCGAGCGGCCGGTCCGGCAGCCGCACCACGGCCACCCGCCACAGCGGCACCGGCACCCCCCAGAGCACCAGGAGTACGTCGCCGTCGGCGTAGGTGGGGACCATGGAGCGGCCGTGGACGATCACGCGGCCGGGACGGGGCATGCGGATCACTCTGGACGCGCCCTCGTTCCACCCGCTGCCCGCTGGGTAGGGTTGCCAGTGTCTTCACTCCCGATCGAAGGGACCTTATCGGTGCTCGACCGAATCGTTGCCCGTATCCTCACGCCCCGCACCGCCGTCAGCGCCCACTGCGACGTGCCCTGCGGCATCTACGACCCCAGCGAGGCGCAGCTCTCCGCCAAGACCGTGAAGGCGATGTTCGACAAGTACGCCGCGGTCCAGGGCGACGACGACGCCGCGCTCAACTCCAAGGTCCGCATGATCACGACCAAGGAGAAGCACGCCGACGACTGCAAGCGGCACCTGCTCGTCCTCTGGACGGACTACTTCAAGCAGCCGCACCTCGACCAGTACCCGGACCTCTCGATGAAGATCAAGACGGCCTGCGGCACCGCGTCGAAGTGCAAGCAGGAGATGGACCCGGCCAACGCCGACCTGCTCATCCAGCAGGTCGACGAGATCGCCGAGATCTTCTGGGCCACCAAGAAGGCCTGAGCCTTCTCGCCCGGCCGCGGGCCGTCCCCCACCGGGGGGCGGCCCGCGCTGCGTCCGGCGCCTCCTACAGTCGAGCGGTGACTGCTCCCCAGGCCTCCCCCGCCGCCGTCCTCTCCGTCCGCCCCGCCGAGCCGGGCGACACCGAGGCGCTCCTGCGCCTGGTCCGGCAGCTCGCGGAGCACGTCGGGTCACCCGAGGCAGTGGTCATGACGGCGTCGATGCTGTCCGAGGCCCTGTTCGGCCCGGGCGCGTTCGTGCGGGCGCTCGTCGCCACGGACGGCGGACGCGTGGTCGGGTCGGCGGTCTACTACCCCACGTTCTCGACCTGGCAGGGCCGCACCGGGCTCTTCCTCGAGGACCTCGTGGTCGACCGGGCCTGGCGCCGGCGGGGCGTCGGCGGGCGGCTGCTCGCGGCACTGGCGGCGGTCTGCGTCGCGGAGGGCCACACCCGCCTGGACTGGGAGGTACTGGCCTCCAACACCTCCGCCCGGGCGTTCTACGACGCCATCGGCGCGCAGGCGCACCCGGAGGAGCAGCTACGCCGGGTCACCGGCGACGCGCTGGCGTCGCTCGCGGCGGCCGCTGCCGGCTGACGTATCCGGACGGCTGCCTGCGCACCTCAGCGCGCGTAGAGCGCCCAGCCGGATAAGCTAGAGCCACCGCCAGCCCGACGGTCCCGCCGCTGCCCCGCGGGCGCCCCTCCGACGAGAGGTCGTGACCATGACCGCAGCCATCGACGCCCCTCCGCGGACGGAGCGCGACGTCGTCCAGCTGCGCTTGCCGGCCGTGGGCGCGTACCTCTCCATGCTCCGGACGGCCACCGCGGGCCTCGCCGCCCGGCTGAACTTCACGCTCGACGACATCGAGGACCTCCGCATCGCCGTCGACGAGGCCTGCGCCATGCTCCTGTCCAGCGCGGTCCCGGGCGGTGACCTCGACTGCCTGTTCGAGCTCTCGGGCGACGGGATCATCGTGCGCGTCAGCGTCCTCAGCTTCGACGGCCAGCTGCCCTCGCGCGACACCTTCGCGTGGACCGTGCTCTCGGCGCTCGCCGGCGAGGTGGACAGCTCCGTCGACGCGGACGGCAAGGTCACGATCTCGCTGCAGAAGAGCCGCGGTCCGCTGGTCGAGCGGTGACCTCTGTGAGCCGTCTCCCGTCGCCCCCCGCCACTGAGGAGACCCCCTTCGTGACGCTGCCGGAGCAGGAATCCGGGCCCGCCGTGCAGGCCGAGACCACCGTCGTCACCGTCGCCGGCGTGACCGCCGAGAGCGACACCGAGCTGCTCGACGCCTCCGACCAGGCCGTGGTCGCGGAGGTCAGCTCGCGGGCCGAGCGCGTCGCCGGCGACCGGCTGCGCGCCCGGGCGATGTTCGCCGAGCTGGTGACCCTCGAGCCGGGCAGCGCGACGCACCGTGGCCTGCGCGACCAGCTCGTCGAGATGCACCTGCCGCTGGTCGAGTACCTGGCCCGCCGGTTCCGCAACCGCGGCGAGCCGCTGGACGACCTGGTGCAGGTCGCCACCATCGGCCTGATCAAGTCCGTGGACCGCTTCGACCTGGAGCGCGGCGTGGAGTTCTCCACCTACGCCACGCCCACCATCGTCGGGGAGATCAAGCGCCACTTCCGCGACAAGGGCTGGGCCATCCGCGTCCCACGCCGGCTGCAGGAGTTGAAGCTCGCGCTGACCAAGGCGACCAGCGACCTGTCGCAGAAGAACGGCCGGTCACCGACAGTGAGCGAGCTCGCGGCCCACCTCGGGATGTCGGACGAGGAGGTCCTCGAGGGCCTCGAGTCCGCCAACGCCTACTCCGCGGTCAGCCTCGACGCCCCGGACGGCGGCGACGAGGACTCCCCCGCCGTCGCCGACACGCTCGGCGTGCTCGACGAGTCGCTCGAGGGTGTCGAGTACCGGGAGTCGCTGAAGCCGCTGCTGGAGCAGCTGCCCGCCCGCGAGAAGAAGATCCTCATGCTCCGGTTCTTCGGGAACATGACGCAGTCGCAGATCGCCGCGGAGCTCGGCATCAGCCAGATGCACGTCTCCCGGCTGCTGGCGCGGACCCTGGCCCAGCTGCGCCAGGGGCTGATGGTCGAGGAGTGACCAGCGGGCCCGCCGGGCGTTCCGGCACTGCTGCGGCCCCCGCGCCGTCCCCGCTCGTCCGAGCGGCCTGGGTGCTGCTCGGGCTGCAGGCGCTCGGCCTGGTGGCGCTCGCCGTCATCGTGCTGGTGCACGCGGCAGCGGGCGACCGCAGCCGCGGCGTCCGCGACCAGCACCTGTCGACGCAGCTGCTCGTCAGCGCCGGGATCGCCTGCTTGGTCGTGGCCCTGCTGTACGTCCTCGCGCTGCGGTCCCTGCGGCTCGGCGCGCGGTGGCCGCGCTCGCTCGTCGTCCTGCTCGAGATCCTGACGGTCGTGGTGTCGACGGGGCTCGCCCAGGCGGGGCAGTACGGCTACGCCGTCCTCGTCGGGGTCCCGGCGCTCGTCATCGCGCTGGGCGTGCTGGCGCAGGCGCGGGCCGACGACGCCCCTCCCGCCTGACCGTCGCGGACAGGCCCTGGGGGGCACCCTCGACTACTCTTCGCGCATGCGCGCTCTCCTGGTGGTTAACCCATCAGCCACCGCAACCACCCGCAGAGGTCGCGATGTGCTCACCAGCGCGCTCGGGCGGGGCCTCAAGCTCGACGAGGCCGTGACGGAGAGCCGCGGGCACGCCATCGCGCTCGGCGCCCGGGCGCGGTCGGACGGCTACGACGTCGTCCTCGTCCTCGGCGGCGACGGCACGGTGAACGAGGTCGTCAACGGCCTGCTGGCCGACGGCGTCCCGCAGGACCCGCGCGACATCCCGATGCTCGCCGCGATGCCGGGCGGCTCGACCAACGTGTTCGCCCGTTCGCTGGGGTACTCGCCGGACGCGGTGGAGGCCACCTCGGAGCTGCTGGAGCGGCTGGACGCCGGGCAGGAGCGGCTGCTGGGCCTCGGCCGGGCGGACGACCGCTACTTCACGTTCAACGCGGGACTGGGGCTCGACGCGGACGCGGTGCGCCGCGTCGAGGAGCGGCGCGCGGCGGGCAGCCGCGCCTCGGCCGCGCTGTACATCCGGGCGGCCGTGCGCCAGTTCTATGTCGGCCGGGCGCGGCGCGTGCCCGTGACGGTCCGCGCCGGCGGCGCGGAGCCGTTCGAGGCGCACCTCGCCCTGGTGTGCAACACGCGGCCGTGGACGTACCTCAACGACCGGCCGCTGCTCGTCTGCCCCGACGCCTCCTACGACACCGGGCTCGACGCGTTCGTCCTGACCGAGCTGCGTTCGGTCCCGACGCTGCGACTGCTGGGGCAGACCCTGCGCCGTGAGCCCGAGCCGCCGCACGGCCGCCACCTCGTAGCGCTGCACGACGAGGCCGTGATCGCGCTGGAGGCCGAGCAGCCCCTCCCGTTCCAGCTCGACGGCGACTACGTCGGGGACGTCGAACGGGTCGTGCTGCGCGCGGTGCCGGACGCGCTGCGCGTCATCGCCTGAGAGTCCCCCCCCGGGCGTCAGGGGGCGAGAACCGCCCGGGCGGCGCCGGGGTCGTCGCAGATCGCCGCGTCGACGCCCGCAGCGCGGAGCGCCCCCAGCACCGCGGGGCGCGTGACGGTCCAGACGAACACCTCCAGCCCGGCGCGATGGGCCAGGGCCACGGCGCCCGGCGGGTCCGGGTCGGCCAGCACCGTCCGCACCGGCAGGTGCAGCCCGCGGGCGCCGACCTCGCCGGCGCGGCGAACAGCCGGGCTCACGGGCTCGCCCAGGCCCACCAGCAGGGCCGTCGTCAGTCCGGGGGCGCGGGCCGCCTCGACCACGCGGGCGTCGAAGCTCGAGACCGTGGCGGGAACGGCCCCCGGCGGCCGGGCCGCCAGCGCGGCCGCGAGCAGCCGCCGCGCGTC
>JAOPWU010000191.1 GCA_025965515.1 Mycobacterium sp. | reverse complement strand
CGCACGGGACGCCGGCTGCGGCGTACGCGACCGCGATGGTGTCCGGGAGCCCCTGGTCGCCGACGGCCACGGTCGCCGCGGCAGCGACGAGCTCCCGGGCGGCGTCGGTGTCGCCCTGCGCGGCGTAGACCCGGCCCACCGAGCGGGCCGCCTGGGTGACGGCGAAGGCACCCGCCTGCACCCGGAACACCGTCAGCATCAGGTAGACCAGCGGCAGGAGCAGCAGCACCGAGGCCCCGATGAACTCGACCATCGCCGAGCCGGCCTCGCCGTCCCACGGGGCGTCCTCGCGGGGGGTCACGGCTGCTCGTCCAGCGCGTGGGCCCGCACGGTGATGGGGAGCACCCGGCCCAGCGGCAGCAGGAACAGCGGCAGGGAGCCGTGCAGCTCGACCTGGACGGCCGGAAGACCGGCGACGGTGGTCTGGGTGACCACGGGCGGGAAGGCCGCGGCGGTGCCGGCGGAGAGCGCCCGCCGCACGAGCGCACTGGTCGTCGCGGCGGCCCGGTCCGGGTCGGCCCCCGCCGCCGCGGCCTGCCGGGCGCCCTCGGCCGCGCTCGCGACGAGGACGTTGCGGACGTGGAGCACCACGCCCACCTGCAGGACGCCGAAGAACAGCAGGGACAGCAGCCCGGAGACCAGCACATATTCGGCGACGGCCGAGCCGCGCTCGTCGCGGGCCGGGCGGCAGGCGGGCGGTCGCCGGGGCCGCTCCCGCCCCGGGTCAGCCGCCACTGCCGCCCGAGTCCACGACCACCGAGAGCGCCTTCGAGAAGGCGCTCTCCAGGGGGCCGCGGGCGAACGCCCCGAGTGCCGCCACCAGGGCCGCGGTCATGACGGTGACGAGCACCCAGCCGGGCACGTCGCCCCGCTCGCGGTCCGCGCGCAGCCGCACGGCGATCCGGTCGCCGACGGCGACCAGCGCGCCCACCATCCGCTGGGCCAGCAGGGTCGGGGACATGGCGGTCTCCTCGAACAGGCGTCGGGGGCGGCTCATCGGACGAGGAGCTGCAGGTTGACGAGGCCGGGGTACAACGCGAAGACGACCGTCACCGGCAGCACCAGGAAGACGACGGGGACGAGCATCGCCACCTCCTTGCGCCCGGCGGCGGCGAGCAGCGCGCGCTTGCCCTCCTCGCGGACGTCGACGGCCTGGGCGCGGAGCACGTCCGCCAGGGGGGTGCCGCGTTCGATCGCGATGACCATCCCGTCGAGGAAGCGGACGAGCGCGGGCAGTCCGCTGCGGGCACCGACCGCGTCGAGCGCGACGGTGAGCTGCTCCCCCGCGCGGACGTCGGCGAGGGCGCGGCCGATCTCATCGGCGAGCGGGCCGCCGCTGGCCCGGGCCACCCGCGCCAGCGCGGCGACGGGGCTCTCCCCCGCGGCGACGGCGAGCGCGAGCAGCTCCGCGACCGTCGGCAGCTCGGCCAGCACGGCGGCCTCCCGCGCGCGGACCTGCTGCGACAGCCGCCAGTCCCGGGCCAGCAGGCCGAACAGCCCGAGCGCCGGCACCAGCAGGAGGGCGGTGGCGGCCGGCGGGCCGACGCCGGTGGCCACGCGCAGGACCAGCAGCCCCAGCGCGGCCAGCGCCCCGGTCGCGGCCCAGGTGACCTGGTCGACGCGGAACTGCTCCAGCGGCGTCCGGTCCCCCGCGGCGGCCAGGCGGCGGCGGACCGAGGCGGTCCCACCGACCCAGCGCTCGACCCAGGCGGCGCCGCGCGCCAGCGACGGGCCGAGCAGCGCCCCCACCACGGAGGGGCGGGGCGTCACGCCGTCGAGCAGGCGGGAGGTGGGGACGTCGCGCCGGAGGTAGGGCTCGACCCGATCGGCGAGCCGCGGCCGGCGTAGCGCGGGCAGGCGCGCGGCGGCCAGCAGCAGGCCCGCGGCGGCGAGCCCCCCGACCGCCGCCCCCGCCCCCACACCGGGCGCCACGGCCGTCACGCCGGCACCTCGACGGGGGCGGCGGTGGGCAGGGTGGCCGCCAGGAGGACGCGGGGCTCGTCGGGCAGCCGGGCGATCCGGAGCATGAGCCGGTAGGCGACCCAGCCGACGACGGCGCCGCCCGCCAGCACAGCCGCGCCGGTCGGGCTGTCGTAGGCCCGGATCGTGGAGCTCTGCGTCGCCAGGAGCAGGAGCACCGCCCAGGGCGCGGCGAGCCCCAGCCGCGCGGCGTAGACCGTCCAGCCCTGCCGGGTCTCGAGCTCGCCCCGCACCCGGGCGTCCTCGCGCAGGAACGCCGACAGGGTCCGCAGCAGCCGGCCCAGGTCGCTGCCGCCGACCTCGCGGGTCACCCGCAGAGCCGCGCACAGCCTGTCCCCCACGGGGTCGGCGAGCCTCACCGCCAGCAGCTCGAGGCTCGGCACGAAGGCGCCGCTGGCGCGGTAGTCGGCCGCGAAGGCCGCGAACGCGCCCCGCAGCGCCGCCGGGCCCCTCGTGCCCAGGGCGGCGAGCGCCTCGGGCAGCGACAGCCCCGCGCGCACGGCGGACGCGAGGTTGTCGACGACGTCCGGCCAGACGTCCCGCAGCTCCGTGCGACGCCGGGTGGCCAGCCGGGTCACGAGCGCCCGCGGCGCGGCCGCGCCGATGACCGCGAACGCCAGGGCGAGCACCAGCGTCTGCGCCAGGACGAGCACCACCGCGAAAGACAGCAGTGCGCAGCCGGCGCTCGCGGCCCAGAGCTGCCGCGGTCCCACCCCCGCGACGCCGGCCCGGGCGAGCAGCGCCGCCGCGCCCCGCGGCCCGGCCGCCGTCCGCCGGACCACGAACACCCGCTGCGGCGCGACCAGGAGGAACAGTCCGAGCCCCAGCGCCAGGCCGAGGAAGGCGCCCATCAGAGCACCCCGGCACGCGGGCGGCCGCCGCCGGCCAGCAGGGTAGGGAGGTCGTGGCCGTGCCGGGTGAACCGGTCGGGGTGCGGCGGGTAGCCGTCGCCGCGGACGAGCACCCCGGTCGCCGGGTCCGTGCGGTAGACCGAGGCGGTCGCGACGACGTCGCCCTCGACGCCGCCGGTGAGCGCGAGCACCTCCACGACCCGCCGCCGACCGGTGTGGTCGCGCTCCAGGTGGATGACCAGGTCCACCGCGGCCGCCACCGTCGGGGTGACGAACGCGGCCGCGATGTTGGGCCCCGCGAGCAGTGGCAGGGTGCAGAGCTTCACCACCGCCTCGCGGGCCGAGTTCGCGTGCACCGTGCACATGCCCGGCAAGCCGCTGTTGAGCGCCACCAGAAGGTCGAGCGCCTCCTCCTGCCGGACCTCCCCGACGATGAGCCGGTCGGGGCGCATCCGCAGCGCCTCGGTGATGAGCCGCCGCAGCCGGATCTCCCCGTGCCCCTCGAGGTTCGGCTGGCGGCACTGCATCGCGACCCAGTCGGGGTTCGGCAGCCGGAGCTCGAAGACCTCCTCGCAGGTCACGACGCGCTCGCCGCCGCCGACCGTCCCGGCCAGGCAATTGAGGAAGGTCGTCTTGCCGGCCTGCGTGCCGCCGGACACCACGATGTTGAGTCCGCTGTCGACGGCGGCCTCCAGGAAGCGCGCGCACCCGGCGCTCAGCGACCCCGCGGCGACCAGCTGCGCCACGCTGTCCGCCGCCACGACGAACTTGCGGATGTTGACCGACCAGTCCCGGCGGGTGACGTCGGGGATGACGACGTGCAGCCGCGAGCCGTCGGGCAGCATCGCGTCGACGAACGGCTGGGACAGGTCCACGCGCCGGCCGGTGGCCTCGAGCATCCGCTCCACCAGCTCGGCGATCTGCCCCGGCGCCAGCACCGTCGTGGTCAGCTCCGACCGGCCGCCCCGCGCGACGAACACGCGGTCCGGCCGGTTGACCCAGATCTCCTCGACGGTCGGGTCGTCGAGCCAGCGCTGCAGCGGTCCGTAGCCGGCCACCGCGTCGAGCACCGCGCGCGCCAGCTGCGGCCGGTCGGCCACCAGCGGCAGGTCGCTGACCAGCGCCCGGGTCTCGTAGTCGGCCAGCACCTCGTCGACCAGCGCGGCCGCCGCATCGGGCTCGCGCAGCGGGTCCACCCCGCGCAACCGCACCAGCTCGCGCACCTCGGCCTCGACCAGCTCAGGCGCCCCGCCGCGGCCGGGCGCGGCGACGGCCGGCAGCGCAGCAGCCATGCCGACCTCCCGCCCGTCCCTGGACGGCAGGAACGCTAGGGAGGCAAGCGAACCCGCGCTGGGGAGGACGTCTCACCGGCGGCACAGCACGGCCGGTGCGTCGCACGAAGCCCCGAAGGTGTCGTTCCGGTACGAGGACGCCGGATGGTTCGAGGACGCCTGGCTGTGGCCGGGGAGGACGTCGAAGCGAGGGGAGCCGTGCTGCACGACGCCATGGAGCGCATCTGGTGCGGCGCGGCGGCACGGGCCGGCGTACCGAGGTGCAGGTGCTAGCTCGACTGAACTTGCCTGGAAGGTGCCCGAGGACCTCGTCCCGGTGAAGGCAGTGGGATTGACCCAAGCTCAAGCCGTAGGACATGCACCACACTTGCCGAGGGCGAGGTCCTCCCGAGCCCACTGGTGTACCGCATCAGTCACGGAGGACGGATCGTCCAAGTCCACTGACTTGTAGATGAAGCCGACTAGGTCCGTGGGCATTTTCTTGAGGGACGTGTCCTTCAGCAGGAGACAGCGCCGTCCAGCCATCAGCATAGCCCCGACTTCGATGACGAGATTGTAGTTCACTCCGCGACCACGCCGGTCCTCGAAGAACGCGACGCCATAATTGCTGGCCCACATGTGAGCGGCAACGTTGCCCCACAGGTCATCCACTAGAGCGCGTTGTGAGGCTAAGAGGAATCGGAGCCCGTGTGGCTTGACAGCATCGTTGGTTGCCTTGAGGGCAGCGGCTACTGGGTCGGGGCCGTCCGGCTCCTCGTCGGCATCTGGGAACCGGGTCATGCCGAAGACGTTCGTCGCCGAAGGCGAAACCTTCGTGAACTCCGCGACTGGCCCCAACAGCGCAGGCGGAGCCAGCGAGGCAGGTATGAGCGGGTGCGTGGAGTGCCCGAGCTGGGCACCGCCGGGCAAGGCTTCAGCAAGAAGCGCCGCCGAGTCATCACCGACGAGCTCAGACACTCGCTCGCGACCAAGGGGCGTGAGCAAGTAGGCCCCGTGCGCCCTTCCCGGCGTGACGAAGCCCGCACCCTTGAGGGACGCCAGAACGTTCCCAATTTTCGCCGGCTGCGGCAGGGCGGCTGCGTAGAACAGCTGTGTCACGGCCGCGCCAGTCAGGGCCCCCTCCTTGGACCGTCCAGCCGCGATTGAAGCGAGCACCAGTGTCCGGTCGTTCATCGGCATTCGCTGCACACGAACGCCGAGGGACTCCTCGCTCACTCGCCCTTCTCGCCCTTGGCGTTGGTGGCCGCCTTGCGAGTGCTCTTGACGCGACGCTTCGGCACCTCCTGGAAGTGAGACTCGACCGCCTTGCGACCGGTGGTGGGCACGAAGTACTGCCCCGACTCCCCGGGCTTCTGAGCGATGAGACTGGAGGATGCGGCGACTCCGAAGTCGCGGGAGTAGTTGGCAGGCAGGTCCTCATGCGACTGCACCAGCGCCGCCTTGATGTCCTCCCGGTCGAACGACTCGGCTCCCTTGATCTTGATCAGGTAGTACCCAGCGGCGCAGATCTTCTGAGGGAAGCTGGACGCTCCCGTCTCCACCAGGAACTCGCCGAGAGTCAGCTCCGAATCCCATGCGGCACCGCCACTTGCGCCCGGCGGCACAGCGGCCCGACCGTCGCCAGCACCGCCACGACCAGCAGATCCCCCGCCACTAGGCGGGAAGTTAGAGCTTGGCGCGGACGTCGGCGCAACTCCGAACAGCAGGGCGATGACGTTGGCCATGGTGGCGTCATCGACGGGGCGAACTATCTGGACGCCCGGGCCCTTGATAGTGACTTCGGCGGCGCGAGGCACTTCGTCGGAGCGGTCCTCTGTGCTTGGCTGCTCTGGAGTCGTCATGTAGCGAGGATTGCACGGGTTGTATACGTACTCAAGCAATCGCGCGTATACCAAGGTTCTCTGGGCACTACATTTTTGAGGCTGTGGCGGTCAGCCCGCACTCGCCAGGTCCGTCCAGGGCGAGCGAATCGCGGGTCTTCTGGACGTGGCGCCAGGTCAACCGCAGGCCAGTGGGCGTTGTGTCGCCCTCCCCGTTGAGAGGTGTTGGCGACGGTGGCGAGCGGCAGGCGGTCGTACCAATAGCTCGCGGATACGCGACTTCACCTACGCCGCTACGCGGTGACATCGGGGATGACGACGTGCAGCCGCGAGCCGTCGGGCAGCATCGCGTCGACGAACGGCTGGGACAGGTCCACCCGCCGGCCGGTGGCCTCCAACATCCGTTCCACCAGCTCGGCGATCTGCCCCGGCGCCAGTACCGTCGTGGCCAGCTCCGACCGGCCGCCCCGCGCGACGAAGACGCGGTCCGGCCGGTTGACCCACATCTCCTAGGGCGGTCAACTGGGTGAAAGCCCCGGTCAGCCGCTCGGTCTAAGCACGTGAACGAGGCCCCATCCAAGTCGGATGGGGCCTCGTTCACGTGCAGGGAGACGGCGCAAACTCGGCCCGTCGTCTGTTGCCGTCAGGCGTCATCCGAGGCGGCAGCCGCGGCAGCGACCTTGGTGGCGACGTCCCGCATCGACGAGTCCCAGGTGCTCAGACCGGACCGTGCAGCGAGCAGGGGGCTGACGTCCCGGAGGGCGTCGAAGGTCGTGCCATGGGCGACTGGGATGACCCGGTCGGTCGCCAGCAGCGCGGAAAGTTCCTTGTCGGCGATTCCCTCGGCCGCCAGGCTCTTGAGCAGCGCCGGGGTCACCAGCACGATGCCGACCCGGGAGACCGCCAGCCCCTTGTCGATCTCGCGGAGCAACGACTTGCCGAGGCCGACGTCCTTCTCGCTGAACCAGACCGTCGCGCCGAAGGACATCAGCAGGTCGCAGAACTCCTTCGCGGCACCCATCCGGTCATCCCAGGCATGGCAGAGGAAGAGGTCGCGACGCTCCGGGTGCACCCGTGCCTGCTCCTCGGCCTGGTGGGCGACGGGTTCGATCGTGCGCCATTCAGCAGTCGTGTACGACACGGACCCCCCTCCACGCAGCCGACGCGACTTCCCGCCGCCGGAAGACCCGCCACTGGATGACCCACCACTGGATGACCCACCACTGGATGACCCACCGCCAGCACTCCACGACTGCCGGGGCGGCGGGGTGTAGTAGGAGGGGGAGCGGTAGGACGACCGGGATCCGCACGCAGGGCAGTCCGCGGCAGCGCTTGACGTGCGGTGGCCTCGGACAGGTGCTGTGCAACGCGGCATGAACCCATGGTAAGTGGGCACTGACACTCGGTGTTCTTTGAGTAGTTACCTCGCGGTCTCACCGGCGGCACAGCACGGCCGGTGCCCGGTCATTGACATCTCCCCGTTCCGCATCCCCGCCGACGACCCGGCGGCGGACCCCACCGCGCGGCAGGCCGTGGCCGCCGCCGTCGACGCGGCCGCGAGCACGGTCGGCTTCATGCAGATCGTCGGGCACGGCATCCCGGCGGAGACCGTGGCCGGGCTGACCGCCGCGACGGACGCATTCTTCGCGCTGGACCCGGTGGCCAAGGCCGCCTACCGCTGCCCGCCGGGCATCAACCGCGGCTACGCCCCGCCGAAGTCGGAGGCGCTGGCCAAGAGCCTCGGCATCGTCACCGCGGCGGACCTGTTCGAGGCCTTCAACGTCGGCACCACCACCGCGGACCACCCCGGCGTCGACCTGCCCGAGGACTCCTACGCCCCGAACCCGTGGCCGGCCGAGGTGCCCGGCTTCGAGGCGGCGGTGGGCGCCTGGGTCGCCGCCGCGGGCGCCGTCGCGCGGACGATGACGCGCATCTTCGGCGTGGCGCTCGGCCTGGGTGATGGGTACCTCGACGCGTTCACCGACCACTCGCTGGACGTGCTGCGGATGGTGAACTACCGGCTCCCCGCGCCGGACGTCGAGCTCGAGCCCGGGCAGCTGGGGATGGGCGCGCACACCGACTACGGCATCGTCACGGTCCTGTGGGCCGACCAGGTCCCTGGCCTCGAGATCCTGGCCGCCGACGGCGGCTGGCAGCCCGTGCAGCCCGCGGACGGGGCGCTGCTGGTGAACCTCGGCGACGCGCTGGCGCGGTGGACCAACGACCGGTGGCGCTCGACCCTGCACCGCGTCGCCGCGCCGCGGGTCGACGGCGTGCTGGTCCCCCGGCGGTCCGCCGCCTACTTCCACGACGGCAACGTGGACGCCGTCATCGCCTGCCTGCCGGGGTGCGTGTCGGCGGACAACCCGGCCAAGTACGAACCCGTGACGGTGGCGGATCACCTGGCCGCGAAGCTCGGCGGCTCCCGCGCGGGCTACCCCAACCCGCACGCGGAACGCGAGGCCGCCCGACTCGTCGGGGCTGAAGCGCCGCCGCCGTGACTGACCCGCTGGTCAATCCGGTCCGCCGCCCCCCTTCACATATGACCTAGGTCACCTAGAGTGCCCTCATGGCGATCTCCCAGGCACTCCGCACCGTCGGGAAGCGCATCACCACCCCGCTGCTGCCCGACGACTACCTCAGCCTCATCAACCCCCTCTGGTCCGCCCGCGAGCTGCGGGGCAAGGTCGCGAAGGTCGTCGCCGAGACCGAGGACGCCGCCACCCTCATCATCAAGCCGGGGTGGGGCTGGTCGTTCACGTACGAGCCCGGCCAGTACGTCGGGATCGGCGTGGACGTCGGCGGCCGCTGGCACTGGCGCTCCTACTCCCTGACCTCGCCGCCGAAGCGCAGTCAGGGCCACATCGCCATCACCGTGAAGGCCATGCCGGAGGGGTTCCTCTCCGAGCACCTGGTCCGCGGCCTGCAGCCCGGCACGGTGGTGCGGCTCGCCAAGCCGCAGGGCGGCTTCGTGCTGCCGGACCCGCCGCCGAAGAAGGTCCTCTTCCTCACCGCCGGCAGCGGCATCACGCCCGTCATCGCCATGCTCCGCATGCTCGACCGGCGCAACACCCTGCCCGACGTGACGCTGGTGCACAGCGCGCCGGACGAGAACTCCGTCCTCTTCCGCGACGAGCTGCACGCCTACGCCCAGAAGCACCCCGGCTTCCAGCTGCACACGCAGCTGACCCGCCACGCCGGCCGCCTCGACGTCGAGACGCTGAGCGCCCTGGTGCCGGACTGGCAGGAGCGGGAGACGTGGGCCTGCGGGCCCGAGGCGCTGCTCGACGACGCGGAGCGCTGGTGGGACGCCCACAGCGACTGCGAGCGCCTCCACACCGAACGGTTCACGGCCTCCCGCAAGGGCGCCGGCGGGGAGGGCGGCGAGGTCACCTACGAGCGCTCCGGCAAGACCATCACGGTCGACGGCGCGACCAGCCTGCTGGAGGCCGGCGAGGCCGCCGGGCTGCAGCTGCCGTTCGGCTGCCGGATGGGTATCTGCCACACGTGCGTGGTCCCGCTCCTCGACGGCGCGGTCCGCGACCTGCGCGACGGCACCGAGCACAGCAGCGACAGCGAACGCATCCAGACATGCATCTCCGCGCCCGCGGGCAATTGCACCATCGACGCCTGACCCGCCCTCCCCCCCAAGGAGCACCCCGCATGGCCATCTCCGACGTGAAGGCTTTCGCCCATCTCGACGACAAGCAGGTCGAAGCCATCGGCGCAGAGCTCGACGCCCTGCGCAAGGAGATCGAGGACTCCCGCGGTGCCGCGGACGCGGCCTACATCCGCAAGGTCATCAAGGTGCAGCGCGGGCTCGTCGCCGGCGCCCGGGTCGTGCTGTTCGGCGCGCGCTGGAAGCCCGCCTGGGTGGTCGGCACCGGCATGCTCGCCGCGGCCAAGATCCTCGAGAACATGGAGATCGGCCACAACGTCCTGCATGGGCAGTGGGACTGGATGAACGACCCGGTCATCAACTCGTCGACGTGGGACTGGGACACCGCGTCGACCTCGCAGGCGTGGAAGCACTCGCACAACTACATCCATCACACCTTCACGAACATCCGCGGCAAGGACCGCGACCTCGGCTACGACATCATGCGCATCGACCCGCAGCAGCCGTGGCACCCGGTCTACCTGCTGCAGCCGGTCTACAACGTGATCCTGATGGCGCTGTTCGAGTGGGGCGTCGCGCTGCACGACCTCGACATGGACGCCATCCGCTCGGGCGAGAAGTCCAAGCAGGAGCTGCTCGCCGAGCTCAAGGGCATCGCCGGCAAGGCGCGCGCGCAGATCCAGAAGGACTACGTCGCGTGGCCCGCGCTCGGCGCCGCCCTCAGCACCGGCGCGCGCTGGGCTGCCGCGCGGGTGCAGGGTCGCGACTTCGATCCGCTCGAGGAGGCTCGCCGCGCCTTCACGACCACGCTATGGGCGGACGTCGTCGCCAACGTGGTCCGCAACGTGTGGTCGCACGCGATCATCTTCTGCGGGCACTTCCCGGACCAGACGTACACGTTCTCGATCGCCGAGACCGAGGACGAGACGCGCGGCGCGCGCTACGTGCGCCAGCTGATCGGCGCGGCCAACATCGAGGGCGGCCCGCTCTTCCACGTCATCAGCGGCAACCTCGGCTACCAGGTCGAGCACCACCTGTTCCCCGACATGCCGAGCACGCGCTACGGCGAGATCGCCCCGCGGGTGCGCGAGATCTGCGCCCGCTACGGGCTGCCGTACAACACCGGCCCGTTCTTCAAGCAGTGGGGCATGGTCCAGCGCACGATCGCGCGGCTGGCGTTCCCCGGCGGCAAGCCGCGCCCGAAGCCCGGGCCGTACACGCCGCCGGTCAGCTCGCGCAGGTCGAGCCCCACGACCGCGACGCCCGGCCGGTCCGCCAGGCGCTCGAGCGCGGGCTCGAGCTCCGCACTCGAGAGCAGGTCGAGCTCGCCTCGCAGCGCCACGATCGCGGTCGCGCCGCGATCGTGCGATTCGTAACTGAACCGCGACACCGCGCAAGCCTAAACCGCCCACGCGATGGGAAGGGCCACCGTATGCCGCGCCTGCGCCGCTCCGACTGCTCCCGCCCTGGGATCGTGCGCCGCCGCGCCGGCCGCGGGTTCGTCTATCTCGACGACGGGCAGCGGGTCGAGGCGGCCGAGGTGCTCACCCGCATCCGCGAGCTCGGCATCCCGCCCGCCTGGCGCGACGTCTGGATCTGCCCCGACCCGAACGGCCACCTGCAGGCGACCGGGATCGACGCCGCCGGCCGCAAGCAGTACCGCTACCACGACGCCTGGCGCGCGCGCCGCGACGCCGAGAAGTTCGACGACATGACGCGCTTCGCCCGCGCGCTGCCGGCGCTGCGCGAGCGCGTAGAGGCCGACCTCGCGGCGACCGGCAAGCTCACCCGGGCGCGCGTCCTGGCGGGGTCCGTCCGGCTGCTCGACCGCGGCTTCTTCCGCATCGGCACGGAGGAGTACGCGGTCACGAACGAGTCGTACGGCCTCGCGACGATCCGCAAGGAGCACGTCTCGCTCGAGGCCGGCGGGACGATGGTGTTCGACTACCCGGCCAAGAGCGGCCGGCGCCGCATCCAGGCGGTCGTGGACCCGCTCGTCGCCGACATCGTCGGCACCCTCAAGCGCCGTCGCGGCGGCGGGCCGGAGCTGCTCGCGTACCGCGAGGACGGCGCCTGGCACGACCTGCGCTCGCCCGACGTCAACGCGTACCTCAAGGAGGCGACCGGCGACGACTTCTCGGCCAAGGACTTCCGCACGTGGAGCGCGACGGTGCTGGCCGCGGTCGCGCTCGCCGTGTCCGGGCCGGCGGCGCGCGCGAAGACATCGCGCGCCCGCGCGATCACGCGCGCCGTGAAGGAGACGTCGCACTACCTCGGCAACACGCCGGCGGTCTGCCGCGCCTCCTACATCGACCCCCGCGTGTTCGACGCCTACCGCGGCGGCCTGGTGATCGACCGCGACGTGCTGCTGCGCGCGCTCGACACCGAGGAAGGCGAGCTGCCGATCCACCGGCGCGAGATCGAGGAGGCGGTGCTCGACCTCCTCAACGAGCGCGAGGACGCGGCGGGCGTCGCCCAGATCGCCGCGTAGGGCCTCGCGCTAGCGGTCGGGGTGCGGAACTTCGGGCCCGTCAGGCTGCGGCGGCGACGGGTCGTCGGGCTCCGGCGGCGCCTCGGGGGCCGGGACCGGGTCGGCCGGCACGGCGGGCTCCTGCGGGACGGCGGGCGTCACGGGTGCGTCCGGGACGATCGGCTGGGCGGGCTCGACGGGACCGGGGACTTCGAGCTTCATGCCTCCACCTTCATGCCGTTGCCGTACGCGCCCAGCTTCTCGAGCGAGGAGCGGATGATGCGCGAGATGTGCATCTGCGAGCAG
>JAOPWU010000179.1 GCA_025965515.1 Mycobacterium sp. | reverse complement strand
CACCTGCCGCACGCCCTGGCCGTGCTGCTCACCGTCGCGGGTACCCCCGCGATCTATGCGGGCGACGAGCAGGCCTTCCGTGGCGTCAAGGAGGATCGGGCGGGCGGTGACGACGCGATCAGGCCGGCCTTCCCGGCCACGCCGGGGGACCTCGCGCCCTTCGGGTGGGACACCTTCCGGCTGCACCAGCAGCTCATCGGGGTACGGCGGCGGCACCCGTGGCTCCACCGGGCGCGGACCACGCCGCTCACGCTGTCGAACACCCGGCTCGTGCTCGAGGTGCGAGGAGACGCCGACGGCCGGCTCCTGCTGGCGCTCAACCTCGGCGACGAACCGGCCACCCTCCCGGTGCCGGGGGCGACCGCGCTGGAGGCCGGCACCGGCACGCTCGAGGGGGGCCCGCCGGATCCGAGCGCGGGGGCCAGGATCCGGCTGGCCGGCCACGGCTGGGCCGTGCTGGCCGGGTGAGCGGGCAGAACGACAGGCAGCCTCCGAGCAGCTGGTTGCAGGTCAGCGGCCCCACGATCCCGTCCGGCACGAACCCCCGAGCCCACGCCGGCGGTGGCGAGAACAGGTCAGGTGCGGCTGGTGACCAGGTGCGCGTAGACCACCGTGTTGCTCACGTAGGCACCGGACACCTGGTCGAACCGGCCGCCGCAGGTGATCAGCCGCAGCTCCGGGTCGCTGGTGTCGCCGTACACCGTCGCCGTCGGGAAGGCCGCCTTCGGGTAGACCGCGAGCCGGTCGACCCCGAACACCGCGACCGTGCCGTCGGCGCGGGTCACGTCCACCTCCGCGCCGGGCTGCAGGGCGCCCAGCCGGTAGAACACGGACGGGCCCTGCGCGGCCGAGTCCACGTGGCCGACGATCACCGCGGGGCCGACCTGGCCGGGCGTGGGGCTGCCGGTGTACCAGGCGGCCTGGTTGTAGGTCGGCCCCGGTGCGGGCACCGCGAGGGTGCGGTCCGGGTTCAGCCCGAGGTGCAGGAGGGACGACGTGATCCCGAGGGACGGGATCGCGAGCCGCACCGGCGTGCTGCCGGGCAGGGGAGCCGCGGGCTGCTGCGGCGCGGCGACCCCGACGGTCGCCGCCGCGTCGGGCAGCGGCGGGGCCGGGGGCGTCGTCCCGACCGCCTGCGCCAGCAGACCGCAGCCCAGCGCCAGCAGCGCCACGGCGAGGGTTCCCCACCACAGCCGCGAGACCGCGCGCCCCATGGGTGCGCTGCCTAGGCCCGGCGTCGCCGGGCGACCACACCGCCCGCGATGCCCCCCGCCGCGAGGACCGCGACGCCGAGGCCGACGGCCGCCACGTCAGACCCTCCCCGGGGCCCGCCGCCTGTCGCGACCCCGCCGCTGGGCGCCACGACCTGAGCCACCGGGACCGCGACGGACGCCGCCCCGCCACCCTGCGCGGCGGCCGTACTGGGCGCCGGGGTGGGTGCGGCGGGCGCCGGTTCGAGGCACAGCTCGTTGGCGGTCAGCGGCGCGAGCGCCTGGTTCAGCTGGGACGTGACCTGGCTGCCGAGGACGGAGAGCAGCGAGTTCAACGCGTTCGTGATGACCGTGGGGGACAAGCACAGGGAGCCGGCCGGGACGACGCTCCCCGTCGGTTCGACGGCCAGGCACGTCGGGGTGCTGGCCGGCAGTTGGAGAGCCGACACGAGCGCGGCCGGCAGGCACAGCTCCGGGCCGCTCGCGGGCACAGCCGCCACCGCGGCGCCCGGCACGGCAGCCGTCACCGGGGCGGCGGGTGACGGCGAGGCATTCGTGGACGCCGATGGGCACGGCCCCGTCAGCACCGCGGTGAGGGAGCAGAGGGGGTCCGGTAACGCCGATGGTGCGGTGCCAGCAACCGCCGTCCCGGCCAGACCGACCACTGCAGCTCCCACCACGAGCAATAGTGCGGGCACGGCGAGGAAGCGACGGGACCTCTGCATCGGGAGCTCTCCCTGTCGGCGGACGCGGACGTTGCAGCTCTGCACGGCGCCCCACGCTACGCCCGTGATCATGGTCCTGACAGGTCGTCAGGTCAACGATTTCCGGTCCCCTGGGAGCGGTACCGGTCGGCCAGCTCGCGGCGGCTCCCGGAGCGCACCAGCGCCTCCGCGGCGGCGAGCGCGTCGAGTGCGGAGGGGTCGGCCAACCCGGGCACGCAGACCAGCTCGCCGCGGTCGAGTGCCAAGAGCGAGGCGCGCACGACGTCCTCGGCGGGCATCGCCCGCGGCTGGTCGGCCAGGGTCGCGGCGGCCTGGTCGGAGACGGGCGCGGCCGTGGTGCTGAGGTGGAACTCGCTGGCCGTGTAGCCCGGGCAGACCACCTGGACTGTGACGCCCGTCCCCGCCGTCTCCGCCGCGAGCAGCCGGCTCCAGGTGACGAGGAAGGACTTGGTCGCCGCGTAGGTGGCCCGTTCCGGCAGCCGGGCGTCGGTCACCGCCCCGGAGAAGGCCAGCAGGGAGGCCACGTTGATGATGGCGCCGGCGCCGCGCTCCAGCATCCCCGGCAGTCCCACGCGGGCCAGCCGCAGGGGCGCATCGACGTTCAGGGTCACCACCGCGTCGAGCACGTCCGGGGCGACGTCGACGAAGCGGCCGTAGCCGTTGATGCCCGCATTGTTCACCAGCAGCGTGACGTCCGACGCGACGAGCCGCCGCTCGACGGCCGCCAGGCCGTCCGGGCCGCCGAGGTCGGCGCAGCAGGTCTCCACCCGCACCGCGCACCGGGTGGCCAGCTCGTCGGCCAGCCGGCGCAGCCGATGCTCCCGGCGGGCCACCAGAACGAGGTCGTACCCACGGTCGGCGAGCTGCCTCGCGTACTGCTCGCCGATCCCGGCCGAGGCCCCCGTGACGACCGCTGTCCCGTTGTTCACCATGAGGGCTGCCTTCCCAGCCGGACCGGCACGGCACCCCCGTCACGCCGGTGAGCGCGGTGCGCGACGACCAGCCGCCACAGGCTAGCCACCGCCGGCACCCCGGTCCCGCAACGCACCGGGTAGCTCCACCGTCCGGCCGGGTCGTCGGACCGTCCCGGTCCTTCCCGCCCCGAGCCCCTTCCCCAGCAGGGGCGCGCGGACCATCGTGGAACTGCCATGCATCACCGCACGCAGGAGGCGCCCATGGCTCCGCCGAACGATCTCCGCACGAGCCGGCATGCCCGCCCCGGGGGCGCCGCGCGGGTGGCGCCCCCCGGGCCCGGGTGCGGCCTCGTGGTCGACCTCACGGGCGACAAGGCCCGGCTGCGGCTCCGGGGGACCCTGGACCTCACGACCGTGCACGACGTGCGGTCGGAGCTGTTCCGGGCCGTGGGCGCCGACACCGACGTGGTCGTGGACCTGTCCGCGGTGCGTCAGCTCGACGCCGCAGGTCTGGTGCTGCTGCTGTCGGCGAGCCGCCGCGCCGCAGCCACCGGGCACCGCCTCGCTCTCGAGGGGCTGTCCCACGACGCCCTCGAGCTGGCCCGCGCGACCGGCCTCGACCGCCTGCTGTCGATCCGCCGCTCCGCGGCGGTCTGACGGGCCAGGCTGCTCAGCGCCCGGCGGCCGCGCCCTCGGGCACCGCGTCCAGCACCACCGTCTCGGTGACCGTCTCCGTGACGACCGCGGCGATGTGCGCGTCGCACGAGGGGAACACGAGGCTCGTGTGGCCGTCCTGCGTCCACCGCACGAGGTACGGCGGGGCGCCGTCGGTCCCGTGCACCTCGATCACCTCGCCGGCCCGCTCCGGCTCGCCCTGGTGTCGCGACCGGACGACGATCCGGTCTCCCGCTACAGCGCGCATGGCAGCTTCCCTCCCCGCGGCGCGGCCCGTCGCCGTCGGCGGGGACCCGCGTCGCAGTTCCAGCGTCCTCCGCGGCGGCGCCGCTGGACAGGGGGGCACGGACGGCGACATGGACCCGGCGGTACACCTAGCCGGGGGACAGGGGCGGGCTACTCGCCGCGAGCGCGCGGATCCGCTCCCGTTTGCGGGCGAGCTCCCGGCCCTGCTCCCGCCAGCGCAGCAGGTCGCTCAGGCGCCACCACGGCGGCCGATGGGCGCGCCAGTAGTCCTGCCCGGCACACCAGCAGGCGTCCTCCACCACCACGCCCGTGACCAGCGGATGGTGCACGGCGTCGACGGCGCGCACGGTTCGGCCCAGCGAGCGCAGGTACAGCAGCCCACCGTCCTGGACCCCGGCCCCGGCGCCCGCCCGGGAATGCGGGCGGCGGGCACGGCCCGGCCACCGATGGCGGCCACGGCCCGAGGCGGCTCTGTCGATGTCCACCGCTCCTCCTCGACCAGGCGGGTGGGAGCACCGGACCGGAGGCCAGCACGCCGCCCTCCGGTCGCCCCTCCAGTACACCCCTGCCGCGGAGCTACCGCCAGGGACCATGGTCGCGGACCGGGTTCCGGGCGGCTCCGGCGTGCCTCAGAGGAGCCGGCGGCGGCGGAGCCAGCGGGCGGCGACGACGCCGAACGGGGCGGGCGCCCAGAAGGTCACGGCCCGGAAGAGCAGGACGGTGGCCAGCGCGTGCCGGACCGGGTCGCCCGTCACCAGGAGGGCGCCGACCAGGGCGGCCTCCGTGGAGCCGATCCCGGCGGGCGTCGGCACGGCGGAGCTGGCCGCCGAGCCGACGAGGAAGAGCAGCAGCACGGTCCCGGCCCCGGCAGCGGTACGGGGGCCCGGCGTGGCGTGGACGCAGACCAGGAAGGCGACACCCATGACCAGGGTGGTGCCTGCCGACGTGGTCAGGAGCAGGGCCAGCGCAGCGGGCCGGCGGCGCAGCGCCAGGACGGCGTGGGCGCCCTCCCGGACGGCGGCGACCAGCCGCAGGAGCCGTTCCCGCAGGCGGCCCACCCGCCCGGCCACTCCCAGGACGACCCCGGCGACCGCCAGCGCCGCCAGGACGGACAGCGCCACGAGCACGGGCGTGGTGGGCGGCGGGATCCGCAGGGCCGACCCGATGCGGCCGCCGATGAGCTGGGCCGCCCCACCGGGAACGGTGCCGCGGCCGCGGTCGACGAGCCAGACCGCCAGCAGCAGCACCGTGTCGGCGACCGCACCCAGGGCGCCGATCGCGGTCATCACGCCGACGGCGCTCGGCGCCGAGAGCCCGCGGCGCACGATGTAGCGGACGTTCACCGCGGCGCCGCCCAGTCCCGCCGGCGTGATGCGGTTGCTGGCGGCCGCCGCGAGCTGGACCAGCACCGTCTCCGGCAGCCGGCCGCGCAGCCCGGCGGCGGCGCGCAGGCACAGGGCTGCGGCGAGGTAGTGCAGGGCACTGAGTGCCACCAAGGGGGGAAGGGCCACCCAGGGCACCCGGCGCAGGCCACCGGCCAGCCGGACCAGCGGGTCGGCGCCGTCCGCGATGCCGTCGACGGAGGCCAGGCGGCCCCAGAGCAGCACCGCGGCACCGCAGAGGAGCGCAGCCGCGGCCACCACCAGGGCACGTCGCCGCGGCCATCGCCGCAGGGCGGCGGGGTCCGCGACAGCCAGGGACCACTCCACAACGGTCACGCTGGCCGATCTAGATGTCCGGGCCGTGTACGGCGCGCGGCAGCCGGGCGGCGGCGGCGGGACGAGCGCTCGCGGGCTGCCGCCGACCACCTAGCGCGCGTCCGGTGACCCCGCGGGCAGCCAGGGCACGAACAGTCCGTCCCGTTCCGCCCGCACCCCCGCCAGGGTCCTCGTGCGTGCCGACAGCTTCGCGAGGATGTGCTCGAGGTGCGCCGCCACGGTGCGCGGGGAGACGACCAGGGCCCGCGCGATCTCCGCGTTGGAGAAGCCCTCCGTCACGAGCCCCAGCACCTCGAGCTCGCGCGGCGTGAGGCCGTGGAGGTTCCCGGGGGGCGACAGCAGCACCGTGCCCGTGATGGGCGGGGGCATGTCCTCGCACCGCCCGAGGGCGGTGACCCGCACGTGCCCCCCGGGAGCGTGGTGACCACCGAGCGGCCACAGGAAACTCGTGTAGACGTGTCGCGCCTCAAGGGCCGCCCGCGCGGGGCCCAGGAGGGCGGAATCCGGGGCCAGCAGGGCGTGGCCGGGCAGCCCCGGGAGCTCCTCGCTGCTGCCGTCGGAGCGCAGCACGACGCCCGCCGACGCCCCCTGCACCAGCCGGGCCGCGGTCAGCAGGGACCGCATGGGGTCGATGCCGTCGCCGAGCAGGGGCGTGACGCGCGCGAGCCGGCGTCGCACGGTCGGGGAGAGCGGCTGGTCGTCCCCCGAGAGGAGCGCGAAGAAGCCGACGTGGCGGCCGTCGCGAGCGAACAGCGCGCCTGCCAGCGCCTCGCGGAACCCGGCGGGCAAGAGGCACTCCGCCCAGGTCGGGAGCGTCTCGGCCGGGTACGGGAGGTCGGAGGGGCTCAGCGGCGGACGCGGACGGTTGGCCCCTGTCAGGTCGATGTCCCGCGCCACCTCCGGCCCGGTGAGGTAGCTGACCGTGCCGTCGTCCAGGTCGACGTTCGCCAGTGAGGTGTAGGTGCCGCTCCGGCCGTCGGGGACGGCGAGCCAGGCGCCGTCGAACGGAAGGACGTGCCGCAGCGTCAGCACGAGTTCCCGGGCGCGCTCGGGGAGCGGAGCGGAGGAGGACGCGATCGCGCCCAGTTCCGGGCCCATGTCGGCCTCTCTCCGCATGGCAGCTCCCCAGGTCGTTCGTCTACGTCCCCGCGCCGTCGCGCCTCGCCGCGGGACACATCAACCGACGCAAGAAGGACGTACCGCCGGCGCTACATCGGCAGCCGTCGCGCCTATGACGCAGAACTACACGGGGCTGAGCCCACGCCACATGTCCGGGATACCCCCACGCGGGGTGGTGCACCGACATCAATCGTGGGTGACTGGTTCTCGTGGATCTGCGTCAGCTGCGCTACTTCGTCGCGGTCGCCGAGGAACGGCGGTTCGCGCGCGCGGCCGAGCGGCTCCACATCACCGCGCCCACCCTGTCCCAGCAGATCCAGGCGCTCGAGCGGGAGCTGCACATCCCGCTCTTCGATCGGAACCCTCACCGCGTGGAGCTGACTCCGGCGGGACAGGTGCTCCTGATCCGGGCGCGGATCATCCTGGCGGAGGCCGACCGCGCCCAGCAGGAGGTCCGCGCGGCCGGGGCCGGCCTCGTGGAGCAGCTGAGCCTGCGCGTGTGCACCCTGGCGGACCAGGTGCTGGACGGCCCGTTGCACGACACGGCGCTCGGCATCCCCGGGCTCGAGGTCCGCGTCGCCCTGAGTCCGGGGGACGACGCGCTCGAGGCGGTCCGGCAGGCCCGCGCGGACGCCGCGGTCGTCTGGACACGGGCCGCCGACCAGCGGGACCTGGCCGGCCGTGTCCTGGGCGAGGTGCCGTTCGGGGTGGCCCTGCCGCCGGGGCACGCGTTGAGCGTGCTCCCGGCCGTGCCCGTCGACCGACTGCGCGACGAGACGCTGGTGATGTTCCCGCGGGAACCCTTCGCGGGCATCTGGGACCCCGTGGTCGCACACCTGCTGCCCGCCGGGGCGGGCCGGGGACAGGTCGTGATCGAGCCCGACCTGCTCGACGCGCCCGAGGCGCTGCTGCGGGCGGTGTCCGACGGCAGGGGCGTCGCGCCGGTCGTTCTGGGGACCGACCGGTCCGCCGCAGGCGTGGCGGTGCGGCCGGTGCTGCCCCCGCTGCGGGTGGACCTGGAGGTGGTCTACCGGGAACCGCCCCGGCCCGCCGTGTGCAGCCTGGTCGACGCCCTGGCCGCGGCGGCCCACAACCCCGCGACCGCGCTCGAGCCGCGCCTACCCCACGCCCGTCGGCCGGACGTGGGGTACGGACCCGGTGACCCGCTCAGGGCGTGAGGACGACCTTCTCGCAACCCTCCTGCTTGTTCTTGAAGATGTCGTAGCCGTGCGGCGTCTCGGACAGACTCAGCCGGTGTGTGATGACCCGGGTGGGGTCGATCTCGCCACGCTCGATCCGCTGCAGCAACGGCCGCATGTACCGCTGCACGTGGCACTGGCCGGTCTTCAGCGTCAGCGCCCGGTTCATCCACGCGCCCGCCGGGAACTTGTCGATGAATCCGCCGTACACGCCGATCACGGAGACGATGCCGCCGCTGCGGCAGGACAGGATCGCCTGCCGTAGGGCGTGCGGCCGGTCGCTCTCGGCGCGGACGGCCTGCTTGGCCCGGTCGTACATGTGGACGTGGGCGCTGCCGTGCGTGGCCTCCATGCCCACCGCGTCGATGCACTTGTCCGGTCCCCGGCCGCCGGTGAGCTCGAGCAGGGCCGACCGAACGTCGACCTCCTCGAAGTTGAGCGTCGCGTAGCCCTGCCGGGCCGCCATCTCCAGGCGGTACGGCTCCTTGTCGATCGCGATGACCCGCTCGGCCCCCAGGACCCTGGCCCCGTCCATGGCGAACTGGCCGACCGGGCCGGCGCCCCAGACGGCGACGACGTCGCCGCCCTGGATGTCGCACATCTCGGCGCCCATGTAGCCGGTGGGCAGGATGTCGGACAGGAAGAGCACCTGCTCGTCGTCGAGGTCGGACTCGATCTTGAGCGGGTTGACGTCGGCGAAGGGGACGCGGGCGTACTGGGCCTGGCCGCCGGCGAACCCGCCGGTGAGGTGCGAGTACCCGTAGATGCCGGCGGTGGGGTGGCCGAACATCTTCTCCGCGAGGCCGGCGTTGGGGTTGCTGTTCTCGCAGCAGGAGAACAGCTCGGCCCGGCAGGCGGAGCACCCCCCGCAGGCGATGGGGAAGGGCACGACGACCCGGTCACCCACCCGCAACGTGTCGCCGGTGATGCCCTTGCCGACCTCCACCACCTCGCCCATGAACTCGTGCCCCATCACGTCCCCCTTCTCCATGGTGGGGACGTAGCCGTCGAGGAGGTGCAGGTCGGACCCGCAGATCGCCGACGAGGTGATCCGCACGATCGCGTCGCGGCTGTTCAGGATGCTGGGGTCGGGGACGTCCCGGACCTCGACGGTGTTCCGCCCCATCCAGCAGTTCGCCTTCATACCTGGACCTCCTTCAGCTCGTCCCGAGAGAGCGGGCGGGCGGGGTGCTGCGGGACCTCGCCACGGGCACGCTTGCCGCCGGGGGCGCCGTCCGAGCGGACGACCTCACCGGTCTCCAGAACCTGCTTCAGCCGCCGCAGGTCGTCGTCGAGTTGCTGGTGCGGCTCCTCGCCGAAGAACCGTGCGATCGCCGCGCCGAGGGGTCCGGCCGGCATGTCGTACCGGAGCGTCACGTGCACCTCGGTGCCGCGGTTGCCCGGTGCCGGGTCGAACCGGACCTCCCCGGAGTTCCGCACCTCGGCGTCCTCGAGCGAGGCCCACGCGATGCTCCGCCCGGGCACCTCCTCGATCATCTCGGCCTCCCACTCGACGGTCCGGCCGAACGGCGCACTGACCCGCCAGTGGCTCCGCCCCGGCGCCGTGATCCGCACCTCGTCCAGGTGGGCCATGAAGCTGGGCAGCCGCGCTAGGTCGTGCCAGAACGCGTACACCTCCTCGGCCGGGCGCAGCACGGTAGTGGTCGCGGTCAGTTCCATGACGGAGCCCTCTTCCCGCTGGGTGCGTGTCACCGCGGCGTACAGGTCGATCCCGGTGATCGCCGTGACCGCCGCGGTTGCGAACGCGGTGCGGCGCAGGCCCTTGCCGTCGTGGTTCTTCAGGGCGCGGGCCATCAGCGTGAGATCCATGGCGTCCCCGCCGACGCGCGTCCAGAGCCAGATCGGGTGGGGCTTGCCCAGCAGCCCCGCAGCTGCCATCAGCTCGCGCACGCCGACCACCGCGGCGACGGCCCGGTGCCGCGGCGCGTCGCCGACGCCCAGGCTCCGGGCGAACCCGCCGGGGCTCGCGAGCGGCGGCACCCCCAGCGCCGCGCTGGCCCAGCCCAGCGCACGGGGGAGGGGGTCGTCACGGAGCGATGCGCTGCGCCGCGGGCCGGCCGCGTGCTTCGACAGTGTTGCGGCGGAGCCGTGTTGCATGGCATCCCTCCTGGCAGGTCACGGTGGTGGAGACGGTCGGGTCCATGACAGCCGCGCTCGGGGAACCCCTCTAGTGGCAGATCGACCGATTGCTGCCGGGCGCGGCTGCGGCCAGCGTGACCGGCGGGGCCGCGGGCCGGAGGCCCCCGGCCGACCCGCGCCGACGCCGGCCGACGTCGGCCGACGACCGAGGACGGTGCTGGATGGGTCCCTGGACGCCCGAGCGGGAGCCGGTGGGGATGGCCGCCGGCTCCGTGACCCTCGTCGAGGGGTCGTCGTTCTGCATCTGCGGCCCCAGCGGCAACCTGCGGGGCGTGGGGCCGCAGGGCCTCTTCTTCCGGGACACGAGGGTCCTGTCCCGCTGGGACCTGCGCATCGATGGCGAGCACCCCGAGGCGCTCGCCGCCATGACGCCGGAGCCGTACCGCGCGACCTTCCTGGCCCGGGTACCCCGCCGGACCGGCCGGACGGACGCCAACCTGCTGGTGGAGCGCGAACGCCTCGTGGGGAACGGGCTGCGGGAGAACCTCGTGATCCGTAACCCGGCGGGGGAACCGGCCGCGTGCACCGTCACCATGACGGCCGAGGCCGACTTCGCCGACCTGTTCGCGGTCAAGGCGGGGCGCGTCCAGAACCTCGGCGTTCGGCGGGGACAGGCGCAGGGCGAGCGCCTCGTGCTGCAGCACCGTTGGCGCGGGAGCCACCGGGGCACGGTGGTGGAGGCGCCGGGCAGCCAGGTCACCGCCGACGGCGACCGCAGCGCCGGCACCATCACCTACCGCGTCGTCGTGCCCTCCCGCGGGCAGTGGACCGCGACCCTGCTGGTGACGCCGGTGGTGGACGAGAGCAGCGTCGAGTCGTCGTTCCCACTGGACCGACCCGTCGGCGAGTCCGTCCCCGCGGTGCGCCTGCAGCGCTGGCAGGAGAACACGCCGCTGGCGACGAGCGGCCACGTGGGCCTGCAGCTGGCGCTGCGCCGCAGCCAGCAGGATCTCGGCGCGCTGCGCATCTTCGCCCCGGACGATCCCTCGCTCGCCGCGGTGGCGGCCGGCGCACCGTGGTTCATGGCGTTGTTCGGCCGCGACTCCCTGCTGACCGCGTACATGGCCCTGCCGGTGGACCGCTCCCTCGCACTGGGGACGCTGCGGACGCTGGCGCGCCGCCAGGGCCGGGAGACCGATCCGCTGACCGAGGAGCAGCCGGGCCGGATCCTGCACGAGGTGCGGCTGGGCGTGGACTCGGGGCTGTCCCTCGGCGGCGGCAGCATCTACTACGGCACGGCGGACGCCACCCCGCTGTTCGTCGTCCTGCTGGGGGAGCTGGCGCGCTGGGGGGCCGAGCCCGAGGCGATCCGCGAACTGCTGCCACACGCGGACCGGGCCCTGGACTGGGTGCAGCAGTACGGCGACCGGGACTCCGACGGGTTCGTCGAGTATCAGCGGGCAACGGACCGCGGCCTGCAGAACCAGGGCTGGAAGGACTCCTGGGACGGTGTCAACTTCGCCGACGGGCACTTGGCGGAGACGCCCATCGCGCTCTGCGAGGTGCAGGGCTACGTCTACCAGGCCTACCTCACCCGGGCGCAGCTGGCCCGGGAGGCGGGGGACGACGCCGCGGCCGCGCAGTGGACCCAGCGCGCGGCCACGCTCAAGACGGCGTTCAACGAGCAGTTCTGGCTGCCGGGGCAGGGCTGGTTCGCCATAGCACTCGATCGGGACAAGAAGCCTGTGGACGCCTGCGCCTCCATTATGGGCCACTGCCTCTGGATCGGGATCGTCGACACCGACAAGGCCGCCTCGGTGGCGGAGCACCTGCTGTCCCCCAAGATGTTCACCGGATGGGGCGTCCGGACGCTGAGCAACGCCATGGGCGCCTACGACCCGGTCAGCTACCACAACGGGTCCGTGTGGCCCCACGACAATGCGCTCGTCGTCGACGGCCTGATGCGGTACGGCTTCGTGGCCGAGGCGCAGAAGATCGCCACGTCGCTGCTGGAGGCTGCGCAGATCTTCGGGGGGCGCCTGCCCGAGCTGTTCTGCGGTTTCGACCGCAGCGAGTACCCCGAGCCGGTGCCCTACCCGACCTCCTGCTCGCCGCAGGCGTGGGCGTCGGCCACGCCGGTGCAGCTGATGCGGTCGTTGCTGCGGTTCGACCCCTACATGCCGCGCCACCGGCTCTGGGTGGCCCCGGTGCTGCCCGAGGGCTTCGCGCCGGTGCGCATCGACGGCGTCGCCCTCGGCGGAGCTCGCATGAGCCTGGAGGTGTCGGACGAGCGGACCACGGTCGAGGGGCTCTCACCCGCCGTGGAGGTGGTCCGGGAGCCGTACTCCGCGAACGGCGGGGCGCTCGTCGCCGGCTGACGCTCCGCCCGCTGTACTGCCGCCGGATCACCCCGCGCGGGCGGCGTGCACCACACCCGCGGGCTCGGCCAGGCCCCCGAGCAGGTCCGTGTAGAGCCGGATGTGCTCGGCCACCATGCGCTCGGCGGTGAAGCGCTCGACCGCAGCCGCGCGGCAGGCGCCGCGGCGCAGTGCCGTGGCGGCCAGGAGGGCGTCGGCCAGGGGGCGCAGCCCGTGGCGCAGGTACCCCGTCGTGCCGTCGTCGACGATCTCGGGCGCCGAACCGGCTTGGGTGCCGACCACGGGGGTGCCCGCAGCCAGTGACTCGACCATGACGAGGCCGAACGGCTCGTCCCACTGCAGGGGGTTCACCAGGGCGACCGCCCCGCCGAGCAGCTCGAGCTTCTCCCGGGGACCGAGCTCGCCAACGTACTCGACGTCGCTGCACAGCAGCGGCTTGACGGCCGCCTCGTAGTAGGCGCGCTCGGCCGGCTCCCGCACCTTCGCGGCCATCCGAAGCGGAACGCCTGCCGCGCGCGCGATCAGCGCGGCCTGCCGGGGGCCCTTGACCGGGCTCATGCGCCCCAGGAACGCGGCGTACCCGCCGTCGCCGCGGCCCACCGGCACGGCTCCCACGTCGATGCCGTGGTGGATCACCGCGGCGATGGGCACCTGCGGTGCCATCGCCGCCTGGTGCTGGGAGATGGCCACGACCGCGACGTCACGGAATGAGCGGTAGAAGGAGAGCAGCGAGGTCTCGAACGGACCGTGGTTGGTCGTGACCAACGGGGCGTCCCGCCGCAGGCAGCCGTAGAGCGGCCCCCCGACCGTGTGGTCGTGGATGACGTCGACGGTCGCCATGGCGGCGTACCCGGTCACGATGTGCCGGAGTTCGCCGAGGCTGGCCCCGCACATGGTGGCCCCCTCGAGGGCGGGGTACATGCCGGGGACGCGCGGCACCGGGCACGTGCTGTCGGCGGTCGCGGCCAGCACGACCTCGTGCCCGGCATGCACGAGTCCGCGGGCCAGCAGGTCCACGATCGCCTCGGTACCGCCGTAGGCGGGAGGTGGCACCGGCAGCCACGGGGGCGCGATGAGCCCGATCCGCATGGAACTCCTCAGGGACGGGTGCGGAGCGCCGGAGCAGGCAGGTGCTCCCCCCCATGAGACGCCGGGACCGGGCGTCTGCGACATAGGCAGCGCGACCGATTCCCGGCCCGACGGCCCCCATGCGCGCGATGACCGCCGGGGCCGGCGGGCGCCCGGATCGGTCGATCTGCCGATATCCGCCGCCACCCGGTGCCCGCGACCGTCGATCACCCGGTCGGGTGCCGAATCTGTTCTGACGGGTGAAGTCCGGTGGCGCAGGCGCCGATATCCGTCGCATGCGTGTTTCCCCGAGGATCCTTCCGCTCCGCCCGTCGTCACGCCGAGGCGTCCGCCGAATGACCATCGGACTGGCGGCCGCCGCCGTCGCCGTGGCGCCGGCCGCGGCGACCTCCGCCTCCGCTGCGGGCCTGCCGGCGGATCCCGCAGCCCTGGTTGCCACGGCGGCCGGCGGGCCCACCGCGTACGACCCCATCCCGGACCCGGCCGTCAACACCCCCCCGAACCCGTCCTTCTACTTCCCCTGCGGCACCTACGGCGCCCTGTCCCCGCAGTGCGTCACCGCTACCGTCCAGGCCATCGACAACGCCCGGGCGCGCGAAGGCGTCGGTCCGCTCCACCTCCCGGGGAACTACACGACGCTCCCCGCCGACCAGCAGCTGTTCGTGGTGACCCAGGCCGAGCGGACCGACCGCGGCGTGCCCCCGCTGACGGGGCTCAACGCCTATGTGGGCGCCGCCGCGCAGTCCGGGGCCGACCGCCGCACCGACCCGTCGTACACGCCGAACGCCCCGGGCGTCACGCAGTGGTTCGCGTGGGCGGCCAACTGGGCGAGCGACTACGGCGCGCTGGGCAGCGACTACGACTGGATGTACAACGACGGCCCCGGCGGGTCGAACATCGACTGCACCGCCACCAACCACTCCGGTTGCTGGGGCCACCGCCACAACGTGCTCTCGGTCTTCCCGGGCCAGCAGACGATCATGGGCGCGGCGGTCAGCGGGAACGCGACGGGCACCAGCCCCGCGTCGTTCGCGACGCTCATCGTGGGCGTGAACGGCAACCCGGCGACGTGGGCACCGGCGACAGCGCCCGCGCCGTACGGCGCCATCGGCGGCCTGTGGTCGAGCATCGGCGGCGCGGCAAGCCTGCTCGGCGCCCCGGTCACGAACGAGTACGCCGTGCCGGGCGGCCGGGCGGAGGACTTCTCCTTCGGCCGCATCTACTGGTCGCCGGCCACCGGCGCCCAGGAGGTGCACGGCGCCATCCTCGGCGAGTACCTCGCCACGGGCGGCCCCGCCGGACCGCTGGGGCTGCCGACCAGCAGCGAGAACCGCACCCCCGACGGCATCGGCCGCTTCAACCACTTCACGGGCGGCTGGGGCGCGTCCATCTACTGGACGCCGAACACCGGCGCCCACGCCGTCCAGGGCGCGATCCGCGGCGAGTGGGCGGCCACCGGCTGGGAGAACGGCCCCCTGGGGTACCCGACCACCGACGAGACCGGCACCCCCGACGGCGTCGGCCGCTTCAACCACTTCGCCAAGGCCGGGTCGGTCTACTGGACCCCGACCACCGGGGCGCACGAGGTGCACGGCGCCATCCGCGCGGCCTGGGCCGCCGCCGGCTGGGAACGTGCCCCGCAGGGGTACCCGACGAGCGACGAGTTCGGCGTCGCGGGCGGGCGCCAGAACATCATGCAGCGCGGTTCGCTCTTCTGGAACGCCTCGACGAACCGGGTCAGCCCCCGGTAGCCGGACGCTCCTGTGCGGCGCGCCGATCAGGCCATGGGGCCGACCAGTTCCCGGTACTCCTGGGGCAGCTGGGAGATCACGTCCTCGAACTCGCCGGGCGTGACGGCCTCCCGCACCGTGGTCAGCACCGCGGCCGCCCCTGTCCTCGCCTGCTCCAGGTCGACCAGCCCCCGCTCGGCGACCCGCCGCTCGAACTCCTCGACGCCGAAGCGTTCCGCCTCTTCCGGTGTGACTTCGAGAGCGTCCTTCAGGGGCTTGGGCAGCTGCGATGCCAGATCGTGCGCCTCACCGCCGCTGATCCGGTCGCCGAGCGTCCGGAGGGTGGCCCGCTCGAGCCGCTCCATCTCCCCGTAGGGCAGTCCGGCCCGCTCGGCAGCCGTCTTCGTGAAGGTGTCGTAGTCCATGTCTGAGCCCTCTCGAGCGACTCCGGGGCCGGGGCGAGGGGGACCTGCGGTCGGCCGACGCGGCGGCGGTTCCGGGAGCGCTGGATCAGAAGGGATGCCAGGGGCATCGGCCGGTACGGCGATGGGCCCGTGGGGCAGCATGCCCCTGTTCGACGCTACGCGTGGCCCCGTGGGGCGACAAGCTCCTGCCCGGGCGTCAGTCGGCGAGGACGACGACCAGCGTGCGGGGGCCGTGCACGCCCTCGACGCGCGACAGTTCGATGTCGCTGGTTGCGGAGGGTCCGCTGATGAGCGTCAGCGGCCGGCCCGGGTCGAGCCGGGCCAGCCCCTCGGGGACACCCGCGGCGACCTGGTCGGCGGTCACGACGCAGACCAGGCAGTCCGGCAGCAGCGACAGGGCCCGGCGACCGGTGGACGGAGTCCCGTCGAGGACGAGCGTGCCCGTCTCGGCGATCGCGACGGCGACTCCCGTGACGGCGGCGGCTGCTGCGGCCAGGCCCACCGCGGGCCGCCCGTCGTCCTCGCGCACACCGGCCGGGCGCCACTGGACAGGGAGGCCTGGCGCGACGACGACGTCAGACCCCGCCCAGCCGGGACCGAGGCCGGCGTCGAGCGCCCCGGCGACCGCGGCGGCGACGTCGGCGCGGGCGCACCGCAGCACCGTGGCCTTGTAGTCCTCCAGCCGGTTGACGAGCACGGCGTGCAGCACCTCGGCCGGCCGGTCGTCGGTGGTCCGGTACGCGCGCGCGATGCCGGGCGGGGACGGGCGGGTCGCGCCGAGCGCGGCCCGGATCCGCCCGAGCACCTCGTCGCGGGCGTTCATGAGCGGTGCTCCCGAGCCCATCGGGCGGTGAAGGTCTCCCGCGGCGGCGCCGGCAGGTCGCGGCTGCGGGTCCACGCCGAGGCCGGCGGTGGCAGCGCGGCGGGCAGGGTCGGCCCGCCGCGTGCCAGGAACCGGCCGAGGCCGGCGGCGCGCTGGGCCAACCGCCACAGCCGCGGGCTCGACATCGTCCTCGCCAACGCCCGGAACGCGACGGCCTCCGCGGTCGGCCGCTGCTGGGCCTCGACGTGCTCGGCCCGCAGGTGCACCAGGATCGCGGGGATGTCGATCGCCACCGGACAGACGTCGTAGCAGGCCCCGCACAGCGACGAGGCGTACGGCAGCGACGCGTTGTCCTC
>JAOPWU010000116.1 GCA_025965515.1 Mycobacterium sp. | reverse complement strand
CGCCGGCCACCGGGGCCGCGCGGACCCCAGGCCGCCCCCCCGGCGTGCGGCCCGTCGGCCGCTCCGCGCCGCTCGCCGACGTCCTCGCGGTGGAACTGCCGCCCCACTGGTGGCTGCCGGCCGACATCGCGGGCCTGGGCGCCGCAGTCCGCGCCGATCCCCTGACCGGCCGCCCCGCCCACGGGGGAGGGCCGTTCCTGCCGCGGCTGCTGCGGCTACGGATGCTGCAGCTGCGCGCCTGGCAGCGCGCGGTCCTCGGCGAGGTGCTCGCGGTCATCGGTCTGCTGCTGGGGGCGGCCGACCTGGCGAGCTACTGGCTCATCCCGCTGCTTCCGCTGACCTCGGCGGCCGTGGTGCTCTTCCACGACCGGCTCGCCCTGGTGGGCTGGCGGCCCGATCCCGCCCCCGGGCTGGCGGGGGCCGCCCGCGGGGACGTCTGCCCGCTGTTGGCCGCCGCAGAGCTCCGGCTGCGCACCCTCGCGGCGCGTCACCGGGGATCGCTGCCCGCCCTCGTGCGCGCGCCGGACGGCACCCTGTCCGCCATCCCCGGCTCGTCGAACGGTTCGCCGGCCGCCGACGACCGCGCCGCGTTCGTGCAGGTGCTGCAGGAGGTCACCGACCTGCTCCCCGCCGCGCCGGGATCGGCGGTCGTCTGTGAGCGGCTCTACGCCGAGGGCTCGGCCGTAGGGCTGGCCTGGCGTGCCCCGTCCGGCGCAGCCGTGACCTACCGGCTGGGCTGGCGCCTGGGCCACGGCCGGTTCCGCTGGATCGCCGCCTGAGCCTGCGGCTGCCGGGCACACGACGGAGCCGGCCCTCCCGCGAGGGGAGAACCGGCTCCGGAGGTCGGGTCGTGCTAGAGCGAGGCCGCGCGCTGCGCGATCGCCGACTTGCGGTTGGCCGCCTGGTTGGCGTGGATGACGCCCTTGCTGGCGGCCTTGTCGAGCTGCCGGCTGGCGGCGCGCTGCAGCTGCAGCGCCTCGTCGACGTTACCGGCGTCCGCGGCCTCGCGGAACTTGCGGATCGAGGTCTTGAGCGAGGACTTGACGGCCTTGTTGCGCAGCCGCGCCTTCTCGTTCGTCTTGATCCGCTTGATCTGGGACTTGATGTTCGCCACGCGTAGTTCCTCTGCAGCCTGGAAGAGTCGGCGGTCTGGTCACGCCGATCTCGGCGCACGACAACCCAGCGAGCATACCAGCCCACCCGCGGAGGCGATCCGCCGTGGAACAGGGTGCTCTCCGGGAGCCCCGGCGTACCGCGCGGGAGCGGTTCGTCCGGCATGGGACGATGGCCACGTGCCCCGCACCGATCCGGCGACCATCCGTAACTTCTGCATCATCGCGCACATCGACCACGGGAAGTCAACCCTGGCCGACCGCATGCTGCAGCTCACTGGCGTGGTCGACGAGCGGTCGATGCGCGCCCAGTACCTGGACAAGATGGACATCGAGCGCGAGCGCGGGATCACCATCAAGTCCCAGAACGTGCGCCTGCCCTGGACCGCCGACGATGGGCGCAGCTACGTCCTGAACCTCATCGACACCCCGGGGCACGTCGACTTCACCTACGAGGTGTCGCGCTCGCTGGCAGCCTGCGAGGGCGCCGTCCTGCTGGTTGACGCCGCGCAGGGGATCGAGGCGCAGACCCTGGCGAACCTCTACCTGGCCATCGAGAACGATCTCCAGATCGTCCCCGTCCTCAACAAGATCGACCTGCCCGCCGCGCAGCCGGAGAAGTACGCCGCCGAACTCGCCTCGATCATCGGCTGCGACCCCGGGGACGTGCTGCGCATCAGCGCCAAGACCGGCGAGGGCGTGCAGGACCTGCTGAACGTCATCTGCCGCGACGTGCCGCAGCCCATCGGCGACCCCGGGGCCCCCGCGCGGGCCATGATCTTCGACTCGGTCTACGACGCCTACCGCGGCGTCATCTCCTACGTCCGGGTGATCGACGGCTCGCTGTCCACCAAGGACAAGGGCCTCATGATGGCGACCGGGAACACGCACGAGATCCTCGAGGTCGGCGTGATCAGCCCGGAGATGAACCCGACGGAGGAGCTCTCCGCCGGCGAGGTCGGCTACGTGATCCCCGGCGTGAAGAACGTCCGCCAGGCCCGCGTCGGCGACACGATGACCACCGCGCGGAACCGGGCGCAGCAGCCGCTCAGCGGCTACCGCGACCCACGCCCGATGGTCTACTCCGGCCTCTATCCGATCGAGGGCAGCGAGTACCCGGCGCTGCGCGAGGCCCTGGACAAGTTGCAGCTCAACGACGCGGCGCTCGTCTACGAGCCGGAGACGTCCGCCGCGCTCGGCTTCGGCTTCCGCTGCGGCTTCCTCGGGCTGCTGCACCTCGAGATCGTCCGCGAGCGGCTGGAGCGGGAGTTCGGCCTGTCGCTGATCTCCACGGCGCCGAGCGTCGTCTACCGGGTGGACCTCGAGACCGGCGACGAGATCATCGTGACGAACCCGTCCGAGATGCCGACCGGGAAGATCTCGGCCATCCACGAGCCGATCGTGACGGCGATGCTGCTGCTGCCGAGCGACTACGTCGGCGCGGTCATGGAGCTCTGCCAGACCCGCCGCGGCACCCTCACGAACATGGAGTACCTCTCCGAGGACCGGGTGGAGCTGCGCTACACGCTGCCGCTCGCGGAGATCGTGTTCGACTTCTTCGACGCGCTGAAGTCGCGGACGCGGGGGTACGCGAGCCTCGACTACGAGCCCGCCGGGGAGCAGGTCTCCGACCTGGTCAAGGTCGACATCCTGCTGCAGGGCGAGCAGGTCGACGCGTTCAGCGCGATCGTCCACCGCGACAAGGCCTACGCCTACGGCACGCTCATGACCTCGAAGCTGCGGGAGCTCATCCCGCGCCAGCAGTTCGAGGTGCCGATCCAGGCCGCGATCGGCGCCCGCGTGATCGCCCGCGAGAACATCCGCGCGATCCGCAAGGACGTGCTCGCCAAGTGCTACGGCGGTGACATCACCCGCAAGCGCAAGCTGCTGGAGAAGCAGAAGGAGGGCAAGAAGCGGATGAAGATGGTCGGGCGGGTCGAGGTCCCGCAGGAGGCCTTCATCGCAGCCCTCTCCACCGACACGCCCACCGGCAAGTGACGCGGGCCGGGGCCCCGCAGGGACGCCGGCCGGCCCATCCGGCCCATCAGGCCACCCGGCGGTACCGCGCCACGGACAGCGGCACGAACACCGCCAGCAGCCCCACGATCCACGCCGTCGTGTAGAGCAGCGGCCGCGCCGTCGGACCGCCGACGATCAGCGCGCGTGCCGCGTCGACCGTGTTGGTCACGGGGTTCACCTTCGCGAACGACTGCAGCCATCCCGGCATGCTGGTCAGCGGGACGAACGCCGAGGAGGCGAACGTCAGCGGGAACAGCCAGATGAACCCCGCGACGTTGGCCGTCTCCACGTCCTTGACCGCCATCCCGATGGTCGCGGAGATCCACGACATCGCGAACCCGAAGACGACCGTGATCCCCAGCGCCGCCACGGTCGCCACGATGCCCACGTGGAACCGCAGCCCCACGGCCACGCCCACCGCCGTCATCACCAGGACCACGAACACCATGCGGACCAGGTCCGCGAGGGTCCGGCCGGCGAGCACCGCGGAGCGGGCCATCGGCAGCGACCGGAAGCGGTCGATGATGCCCTTGGAGAGGTCCTCGGCCAGCCCGATGCCGGTGTTCGTGGAGGCGAAGGCCGTGGTCTGCACGAAGATCCCCGGCATCAGGTAGTCGACGTACCGCACCCCCGGGGTGGCGATGGCGCCGCCGAACACGTAGCGGAAGAGCAGCACGAACATCACCGGCTGGATGGTCGCGAAGACGAGCAGCTCGGGGGAGCGCACGTTGTGGATCAGGTTGCGCTTCGTGAGCGTCAGCGCGTCGCTGGCGGCCCACCGCAGCCGGTGGAGCGCCGGCTCCGGCACGGGCTGCGCCGACGGTGGGGGCGGAGCGAGGACGGCGGTCACACGAGCTCCTTCGCGGTCGCGGGGTGGGCGGTGCCGGCGCCCGGGGCGTCCTCGGCCGTGTGCCCGGTGAGAGTCAGGAAGACGTCGTCGAGCGTGGGACGGCGCAGCGCCAGATCCGACACGGCGACGCCGACGTCGGCCAGCGCCTGCGCGAGGTCGGCGACGACCTGGGCGCCGCCGGTGGTGCCGGCGGCGATCTCGCCGCTGCCGCTGGTCACGGCGCCGGAGCCGGTGATGTGTTCCAGCAGCCGCGCGACCGTGTCGGCGTCCCGGGCCGACGCGGGCCGGACCACGACTGTCGAGCCGCCGACCTGCCCCTTCAGTTGGTCCGCGGTGCCCTCGGCGATCACGGTGCCGCCGTCGATGACGGCGATCCGGGAGGCGAGGCGGTCGGCCTCCTCCAGGTACTGGGTCGTCAGCAGCAGCGTGGTGCCGTCGCGGACGAGGTCCTCGATGACGCCCCACAGGTCGAGCCGACTGCGCGGGTCGAGGCCGGTGGTCGGTTCGTCGAGGAACAGCACCTCGGGCGCGTTCACGAGCGAGGCCGCGAGGTCCAGCCGGCGGCGCATGCCGCCGGAGTACGTCCGGGCCACCCGGTCGGCCGCGGCCGAGAGGTCGAACCGTTCCAGCAGCTCGTCGGCGCGGGCGTCCGACCGGCGCCGGGGCAGGTGGTAGAGCCGCCCCACCATCCGGAGATTCTCGCGACCCGTGAGCTTCTCGTCGATGGCGGCGTACTGCCCCGCAAGCCCGATGCGCTGCCGCAGCGCGGCGGCGTCGCGCACGCAGTCCAGCCCGAGCACGCTGGCCCGCCCCGACGTGGGGTGCAGCAGCGTCGCGAGGATCCGGACGGCGGTGGTCTTGCCGGCGCCGTTGGGGCCGAGCAGGCCCAGCACCGTGCCCTGGGCGACGCGCAGGTCGACCCCGCGCAGCGCCTCGGTGCGGCCGAAGGTGCGGCGCAGCCCCTCGACGACGATGGCGTCCGTCATGCTGCGTCCTCCTCCGGATCCCCGGGAGCGGGGCGGTGCGGCACGAGCGGGCCGGTGCCGTGGCGGCCATGGTGGACCCCGGGTCCGACAGAAGGCTTCCGGTTTTCGGGTGCGGCGTCGGCGTCCGGGAGGGAGACGCCGCGGGGGGCGCCGTCTCATCGGTCCGCGGGTACGGCGGACACTGGAGGTATGGCAGGACTCCCCGACGGCGAGCCCGCGCCCGACGACGGGGCGCTGCCCGACGCCGCCCGCGCGGAGCTCGGTGCCGTCCCCTTCGGGCTGTACCTGCACGTGCCGTTCTGCGCGGCCCGGTGCGGTTACTGCGACTTCACGACCTACGCGCCGGGGGAGCTCGCCGCCCGGCCGGGGAGCGACCCGATCAGCTACCTGGACGCCGTGGAGCGGGAGCTCGACCTCGCCGTCCGGGTGCTCGGCGCGCCGCCGCTGGTGAGCACCGTCTTCGTGGGCGGCGGGACCCCCTCGCTGCTCGGCGGCGACGGTCTCGCCCGCCTGCTCGCCGCCGTGCGGACGCGCTTCCCGGTCGCGGCCGACGTCGAGGTCACCACCGAGGCCAACCCCGAGTCGACGACGCCCGAGCTGCTGGAGAAGGCCCGCGCCGCCGGGTACACGCGGCTCTCGGTCGGGATGCAGTCCGCCGCCCCGCACGTCCTGCGGGTCCTCGACCGGCGGCACACCCCCGGGCGGGTGGGCGAGGTGGTCGCCGCCGCGCACCGGGCCGGCTTCGAACACGTCAACGTGGACCTGATCTACGGCACGCCGGGGGAGACGGACGTCGACCTCGCCGCCAGCGCGGAGGCCGCCCTGTCCTACGGCACCGACCACGTCTCCGCCTACGCGCTCGTCGTCGAGGAGGGGACGGCGCTCGCCCGGCGCGTGCGCCGGGGTGAGGTCGCAGCCCCCGACGACGACGTGCTGGCCGATCGGTACGAGCTGCTCGATGGACTGCTGCGGGCCGCCGGGCTGGAGTGGTACGAGGTCTCGAACTGGGCGCGCAGCCCCGCGGCCGCCAGCCGGCACAACCGGCTCTACTGGGAGAACGCGCACTGGTGGGGCGTCGGACCCGGCGCGCACAGCCACGTCGGCGGGGTGCGCTGGTGGAACACCCGGCACCCGGGGACGTACTACGACCGGGTGGCCGCCGGGCTGTCCCCGGCGGTCGGCCGGGAGCTGCTCACGGCGGCGGACCGGCGCACCGAACGGGTGCTGCTCGGAGTGCGGGTGCGGGACGGCCTGCCGGTCGCCGCGCTGGCCGGCGCGGCGGCACCGGGCACGCCCGACCCTGCCGCGCTCGGTCGCGCCCGGGAGCTGGTCGAGGAGGGGCTGCTCGAGCCGGCCGGCTGGGATCGCGGCCGGCTGGTGCTGACCGACAGGGGGAGGCTCCTCGCTGACCTCGTGGTGCGTCGGCTGCTCGGCTGATCGGGAGCACCGGGTCCCAGCCCGTCCCCAGGTGCTGCGGCGGGCGGGGCGTTCCGCCGGGGACGTAGGCTGGGGGCGTGGTCAGGCTGCTTCTCTCCCCGAAATGGCTGCTGCGGCACGTGTTGCTGGTCGCGGCCGTCATCGCCTGTATCCGGCTGGGCATGTGGCAGTGGGGACGCAGCCAGAGCTCGTCGGGCACCATGCAGAACCTCGGCTACTCGATGGAGTGGCCACTCATTGCCGGGTTCTTCGTGCTCGTCTGGTTCAAGGCGCTGCGGTTCGACCGCGCGCGGCAGCTCGCCGGCGGCGAGGAGCCGCAGACGGCCGAGGTACGCCCGCTGATCCCCGGTGCGCGTGACGGCGAGCAGGGGTCCGCGACGGCCGACCTGCCGCTCTCGCTGCTGCGGCCCGGGCAGAAGCTCATGACGCAGCAGCAGGCGGAGCAGCGTCGGCGCGAGGACGAGGAGGACCCCGAAGTGGTGGCCTGGAACCGCATGCTGGCCGAGCTGTCGGCCGGCGCCGAGCAGCAAGGCCGCCCGTGACCGCCCCGGCGGCCCGCCGCGGGGGGCTGTTCGACTTCGGTCCCGGGCTCGCCGGCCCGCTGCAGCGCTACCGCTGGATGGCGTGGATCACCGGCACGATGCTGCTGATCCTCACCGTCGGGGTGATCGTGCAGCTCGCCGGCGGGGGCAAGGGGATCGTCGCCATCGCCGGTCCGATCCACGGCGTGCTGTTCCTCGTCTACCTGGTCGTCGGGCTGGAGATGTGCGGCCGCGCGCGGTTCAGCCTCGTCCGGTCCGTGCTCATCCTGGCGGCGGGTGTCATCCCCGGGCTGTCCTTCGTGATGGAGCGCAAGGTGTCGGCCGAGCTGGCCGCCCGCCACGCCGGCTGAGCCCCGACGGAGCCCGGGGAGCGCCGCGGAACCCGGCTCAGGCCGCGGCGTCCCGCGGCCGCAGCCACCCGTCGAGCAGCCGGCGCAACTCGTCGGCCATGACGGCCAGGTCCACGCGGGCGCGCACCACCCGCGCCGAGAACAGGTGCGACTGCGCCGTCAGCATGAGGCACTGCGCCGTGAGCTGTGGGTCGTCCGTCGCCACGGACCCATCGGCGATGCCCTCGCGCAGCAGCAGTTCCATGGTGCCGATCGCCAGCAGCTGCGCCGACCCGAACCGGTCGACCACGAACGGCAGCAGGGCCTCCGGGTCGATCTCGAGCAGCCGGATGACGAGCGGCTCGCGGCAGAGCCGCAGCACGCTGGTGGCGACGGCGTGCACGAGGCGTTCCCGGCCGGTCCCCGCCGGGGTGGTCCGCAGCACCTCGGAGATGACCGTGGCCAGCCGGCGGCTCAGCACGTCGGAGAGCAGCGCCGTCACGTCGGGCCACGCGCGGTAGACCGTCATCCGGCTGACGCCGGCGGCGCGGGCCACGTCCGAGAGCGTCGTGCGGCGCAGCCCCACCTGCAGCAGGCACGCCTCGCCAGCGTCGAGGAGAGCTGTCATCGTGGCGGGGGAGACAGCTCCCCGGCGGCCGCCGCCGGGGCTGAAGGGCACGTCCGGGACCGCGGCCGATGCCGCCGTGGCGGGCCGCGGCGGAGGCGTGTCGACGCGCAGTGTCATGAGGGACTCCCGACCAGCCATGTGACAATAAGCCGCACTATGTCACATCGACGTGCCGCACAACATGACCGTTCCGGGGCGGCTGTCGCGGACAGCCTCGCCGCCCCCCGGGCAGGCGCGGGACGGCGACGCCGCCGCAGCACCAGGGTCACCTCGCGGGAACCGATCGCCTCAGCGAACCTCCACGACCAGCAACGTGTTCCCCTCCGGATCGCGCAGCCAGAACAGGGGCGGGACCGGGTCGCCCATCCGGCTGACCTCCGCGTCGACGTCGATGCCGCTGGCCGTCAGTTGCGCGTGGTAGGCGTCGATGTCGGCGGTCTGGAGACTGATCCCCGTCTGCCTGCCGCCGACCTCCGTGTCCGGCGCCGGGGGGCAGAGCGCGATGACGGTGTCCGCGCCGGCCGGGGCAACTTCGACCCAGCGGTACTCCCCGCCGAACGGGACGTCGGTGCGCTTCTCCAGGCCCAGCGTCCCCGTGTAGAAGTCGATCGCCCGGTCGACATCGGCGACGGGCACGACGACATTGGCGATCCTGCTGACGCCCGTGGTGGTGGTGCTCATCGGAGTCCTCCTTGTTCGCGGTGGGTGGTCGCGCTCTAGGACCGTTCCCGGGGGCAGAACTCATCGCCGCCGCGGCTTGCTGTACCGGTGGGTGCTGTCTCCGGCGGCTTCACCGTCGTGGGTCGCCGACTGCTGCGAGACTGGGGACGTGGCAACTGTGCTCACCGGTCACCTGCTGGTGGCCACCCCGGGGCTGCGGGACGAGAACTTCGCCCGCGCCGTGGTGCTCGTGCTCGGTCACGACGCCGACGGGGCGCTGGGCGTCGTCCTGAACCGCCCGTCGCGGACCGCCGTCGGCGCCGTGCTGCCGGGCTGGGAGGCCGCGGTGGGGAACCCCGACGTGCTCTTCGGGGGCGGCCCCGTCGGGACGTCGTCGGCGATCGGGGTGGGCTGGTGCACCGGTGCGGTGCCGGCGGGCTTCCTCCCGTTCGAGGGCCAGCTCGGCACCATCGACCTCGACGCCGACCCGCTGGCGCTCGCCGCGGGGCTGCGGGCGGTCCGCATCTTCGCCGGCTACGCGGGCTGGTCGGCCGGCCAGTTGGAGCGCGAGATCGCCGACGGGGGCTGGTTCGTGCTCGAGGCGCTGCCCGGCGACGCCTTCTCGCCGGACCCCGAGGCGCTCTACGCCCAGGTGCTCCGCCGCCAGCAGGGGCGTGTGGCGCTCGCCTCCACCGCTCCGCTGGACCCCAGTCTCAACTGACGCACGCCCGTTTCCGTCCTAGACTTGTCACTGTCACCCTGAGAGTGCCAGCCGTCCGGGTGTCCGGGACGGCGCCGGGGACGCGATGCGGAGGTGCGACGTGCTCGAGGACCGACGGCTCGAGGTGCTGCGCGCCATCGTGGAGGAGTTCGTCTCCACGAACGAGCCCGTGGGGTCCAAGGCGCTGACCGAGCGCCGCGGCCTGGCGGTCAGCCCCGCCACGGTCCGCAACGACATGGCCGCGCTGGAGGACGAGGGGTACATCACCCAGCCGCACACCAGCGCCGGCCGCGTCCCGACGGACAAGGGCTACCGCCTGTTCGTCGACCGGCTCTCCACGGTGAAGCCGCTGTCCGCAGCCGAGCGCCGGGCGATCGAGAACTTCCTGCAGGGGGCCGTCGACACCGAGGACGTCCTGCGGCGCAGCGTGCGGCTGCTCGCGCAGCTCACCCGGCAGGTCGCGGTGGTCCAGTACCCGGTGCTGTCCCGGTCGGCCGTGCGGCACGTCGAGGTCGTGGACATCGGCAACGACCGGCTGCTGCTGGTGCTCATCACCGACACCGGGCGGGTGGAGCAGCGCGTCGTCGACGCGCCCGCCGCCGTGGACGACGACGCCGTGGCGGAGCTGCGCCGGCTGCTGAACGTGGGCATCGGCGGGCACCTGCTCGTCGACGCCCCCAGCCGGCTGGCCGACCTGCCGGACCAGGCGGCGCCGCTGCTGCGGCCCCTGGTCAGCGTGGTCACCGCGTCGCTGCTGGAGGCCGTGGTCGAGCGCCCGGAGGAGCGGATCGTGCTGGCCGGGACGGCCAACCTCACCCGGCACCCCGCGGACTTCCCCGGCTCGCTGCACTCGGTGCTCGAGGCGCTGGAGGAGCAGGTCGTCCTGCTCAAGCTCGTCGGCGCGGCGGCTGCCGGCCCGGGCACGGTGAGCGTCAGCATCGGCGCGGAGAACGACCTGGCCGAGCTCCGGGAGACGTCCGTCGTCCGCAGCGGGTACGGCGCCGGCCTGGACCGGGGGCCGCTCGCCGGCATCGGCATCGTCGGCCCGACCCGCATGGACTACCCGAACACGATGGCGCAGGTCCGGGCCGTCGCCAAGTACGTCGGCGAGCTGCTGGCCGGGGGACCGCTGCGCCGCTGACCGGGGCGCACGCCCCTTTCCCCGCCGAGGCGGGACCATGATCGAAGCAACCCTGGGAGACGTACGCGGTGATGTGCAGTGCCTGACTACTACGCGATGCTCGGGGTGGAGCGGAGCGCGGACGACGCCGAGATCAAGAAGGCCTACCGGAAGCTGGCCCGTGAGCTGCACCCGGACGTCAACCCGGACCCGGGGGCCCAGGAGCGGTTCAAGGAGATCGGCGCCGCCTACGCGGTGCTGTCCGACCCGGAGAAGCGCCGGATGCACGACCTCGGCGCGGACCCGCTCGGCAACGGCGGCGGGGGCGCGGGCGGTCCGTTCGGCGGGGCCGGCTTCGGCGGCCTCGGCGACATCATGGACGCCTTCTTCGGGGGTGCGGGCACGAGCCGCGGGCCGCGGTCGAGAGTCCGGCAGGGCAACGACGCGCTGATCCGGCTCGACCTCGACCTCGCCGAGACGGCGTTCGGTGTCACCAAGGACATCACCGTCGACACCGCCGTCCGCTGCGACGTCTGCAGCGGCCGGGGCGCGGCCCCCGGCACCTCGGCGCAGACCTGCGGCACCTGCCGCGGCCGCGGCGAGATCCAGCAGGTGGCCCGCTCCTTCCTCGGCCAGGTCATGACCTCCCGGCCCTGCCCCGCGTGCGCCGGCACCGGCGAGGTCATCCCGTCGCCGTGCCCCGCCTGCAGCGGTGAGGGACGCGTCCGCGCCCGTCGCACGCTGACGGTCCGGGTGCCGTCCGGCGTCGAGGACGGCATGCGCATCCGGCTGCCCGGCGAGGGCGAGGTCGGCCCCGGTGGCGGCCCCGCCGGCGACCTGTACGTGCAGATCGCGGAGCGGGAGCACCCGGTCTTCGTCCGCGACGGCGCCGACCTGCACTGCGAGGTCACCCTGCCGATGACGGCGGTGGCGCTCGGCTGCGTCGTGCCGCTGCAGACGCTGGACGGCGAGGAGACGCTCGAGGTCCGGCCGGGCACGCAGCCCGGCCACGTCATCACGCTGCGGAACCGCGGCGTGCCGCACCTGCGGGACGAGCACCGGCGGGGCGACCTGTCCGTGCACGTCAAGGTCGAGGTGCCCACCCGGCTCGACGAGGAGCAGGAGCGACTGCTCCGGCAGCTCGCCGTGCTGCGGGGCGAGGAGAAGCCCGCCGCGGGCCGACCCGGCGGGCACGGCCTGTTCGGCCGGCTGCGGGACGCGTTCGACGGCCGCTGAGCGTGACCCGTCCCGTCTTCGTCTGCCCGGCCGCGGCGCTCGAGCGCCCCGGCGTGGTGCTGCTGGACGGCGACGAGGGTCGGCATGCGGCGCGGGTGCGGCGGCTGGCCGTGGGCGAGGCGGTGGACCTCACCGACGGGGCCGGCCGCCGGGGCACCGGTGTGGTCGCGAGCGTGGGCGCCGCGAGCCTCGAGGTCGCGGTCGCGACGATCACCGTCGAGCCCGAGCCCTCCCCGCGGCTGGTGGTGGTGCAGGCCCTGCCGAAGGGTGACCGCGCCGAGCAGGCCGTCGAGCTGCTCAGCGAGGTGGGCGCCGACACGGTCGTGCCGTGGGCCGCGCACCGCTGCGTGACCCGCTGGGAGGGGGAGCGGGGCGCCAAGGCGCTGGCCCGCTGGCGGGCGCACGCCCGGGAGGCGGGCAAGCAGGCGCGGCGGGCGCGGCACCTCACGGTGGCCGAGCCGGTCGGCCTGGAGGGGGTGGCGCAGCTGCTCGGCGCGGCGACCGTGGGGCTCGTGCTGCACGAGGAGGCGGACGCCGCGCTCGCCGTGGCCCTGCCCCGCATCGCCGCCGCGTGCGCCGCCGCGCCGGCGACGGTCGTCCTCGTGGTGGGCCCCGAAGGGGGCATCGACGATGCGGAGCGCGCTCGCCTGGCGGCGGTCGCCGACGAGGTCCGGCTGGGGCCGTCCGTGCTGCGCACGTCGACGGCCGGCGGGGTGGCGGCGGCCCTGGTGCTGGGGGCCACGGGTCGGTGGACCACCGAGCGACACTACGGCGAGTAGTTGCTTGAACACACTGCGCGAGGCCCTGAGGGGACGTACAGTCGGCGCACTATGACCGTGCGCTGCAGGGCCCGCCGCGCCGTGGGCGTGCTGTCGGTGACCGCTTTCGCGACCGGCACTGCCCTGGCCCTCGCCGTCCCGGCCGCGGGTGCCACCGCCGGCCCCGCCGCCCAGCCCGCCCCGGCCGTGCAGGCCACCGGCAAGGTGGGTGGCGTCGCGACCGCGACGGCTGCGCCCACGACGCCGTCCGCGACCCGGACCTCGGCGGCGCCGACCGCGACCGCCACCCGGACGTACCAACCCGTGCGCACGTCGCCGCCCGCCACCGTGCGGCGGCTCGTCACCCAGGCCCCGCAGGCCGCGGCGACCGACGGGCTCGACAACGGGCCGACCGGCGCCTTCCCGAGCGCCACCTTCATCGTCGGGCAGGTCCCGGAGCAGTCGCTGGACGACGTGTCGAACGCGCCCGCCCCGTCGCTGTCCGCGGTCGCCGCCAGCAGCGGCAGCGGCACCGGCGACACCATCCGGCGCGACTTGATCATCGCGCTCTGCGTCTGCGTGCTGCTCTGCGCAGCCGGCGTCGGCGGGGTGCTCGCGACGCGCAAGCCCGACCTCGTGGGGGACGCGGCCGGCTACCGCGACCGGTCCGACCGTGGCGGCCGGCACCGCCGCCGCCGCTGACGGGACGCTGACCCGCCGCTGCCGGGCGGCCCC
>JAOPWU010000101.1 GCA_025965515.1 Mycobacterium sp. | reverse complement strand
CGGCGGACGTGGCGCGGATCGTCGCCGCGGCCGACGGGCGCGTGGACGCCCTGGCCAACGTGGCAGGGATCATGGACGGCTTCCTGCCGCCGGCGGAGGTCGACGACGCGACCTGGGAGCGGGTGCTCGCGGTCAACCTCACGGCGCCGATGCGGCTGTGCCGCGCGGTCCTGCCCGGCATGATCGCGGCCGGCGGGGGCGCGATCGTCAACGTCTCGTCCGAGGCGAGCCTGCGCGGTGCCGCGGCCGGGGCGGCGTACACGGCGTCCAAACACGCGGTGAACGGCCTGACCCGGAGCATCGCGGTCTTCCACCGGGGCCAGGGGATCCGCGCGAACGCCGTCGCTCCGGGGCCGGTCCTGACCAATATCGACGCGCCGATGCTGTCGGAGCACGCCGCGGGTGTCGTGGGGCCGTTCCTGCAGGCGACCATCTCCTCGCTGGCGACGGCGGAGCAGCTGGCAGCGGCGATCACCTGGTTGCTCAGCGACGACGCGTCGAACATCAACGGGATCGTGCTGCCGGCGGACGGGGGCTGGTCGGCCCTGTAGCGGGCATCGACCCGGTACGTCCGGTACTGCGGTGAGGTCGGACCGCGCCCTCAGCCCGTGGGCACGGCAGCCGAGGCGACCCCACCGCCTCGCCGGGCGTGCGGGACCGCCGGCACCGGGGCCCTCGCAGCGGACGCCGCCAACTCCCCCTGCAGCCGCTGCGCGGCGTCCAGGTGGTCGGCGGTCCAGATGAGCCGCACCCCCGTGGCGGTCCCGTGCCCGTGCACGTCGGCCAGGTCGCGCCGCACCGCCGCGATCAACCGCCCGCCGGCGACCCGGTCGGGCGGTACCGGGTCGGGGATCGCCCGCCGGCCCCGCAGCGCGGTGGCGAAGGCGTCGTACCAGCCGGCCACGTCGGCGGTCTGCCGGACGACCTCGCGCCGGGCGGCGGAGCGGTCCCCGTCGGCCGCGCTGGCGCCCGACGCCCACAGCTGCGCGATGGCGTCCGCGGCGAGCCGCAGGACCGCCACGCCGGTGACCAGGTTCGTGACCTCGGCGAGCGTCACCGCCTTCGGCCCCCGCTCCACGAGGAAGGTGCGGAACACGTCGTCGAGGCGCCGGGCCGCGGCAGCCGCGCGCACCGCGGCCTCGGTCGGCGCGGGCGCCGCCGCAGCCGTCGCGTCGCAGCGATGGACAGCGAAGGCCACCGCGCGCGCCAGGTAGGCCGCGCCGGCGGCGTACGCATCGGCGAGCGCAGCGCGCAGCTCCCGGGAGGCGCCCCGGGGCCAGAACAGCAGCCCGACGGCGAGGCTGACGGCCGACCCGACAGCGATGTCCTCCACCCGGATGAGGCCGACCTGCCAACCGATCGGCGCCACGATGTTGTAGAGGATCAGCAGCGTCACGGTGAACGCGCCCTGCCCCGCCGCGAACGAGACGGTCGCCGGCGCCACGCCTGCGACGACGATGGCGACGGGGAGCAGGAACCACAGCACCGTCGTGTCCGTGCCGATCGCCCCGACGATGACGCCGCCGACCACGACGCCGGTGGACGTCCCGAGCAGGCTCCGCACCACGTTCTGCCCGGTGCTCAGCGCGTTGGAGCGCAGCACGGACAGCGTCCCCAGCACGACCCAGAACGAGTGCTGGACGCCCGTGAGGTCGGCGACGAGGACCGCCAGGCTCAGCGCCGTGGCGCCCCGGATGCTGTTGTGCAGCCAGACCGAGTGCCGCCGGAGATGCCCCCGCGCGCGCTGCCGCGCCGCGCGCAGGCTCCCCTGGACCCCCGCCGGCTGGTGACCCAGCAGCTGGGCCCACCAGGTGCGCCGCTCGGCGGCCGCCGCGAGAGCGACGTTCGTGGCGATGAGCGAGACGGCGTAGCTCACCTCCTGCGCGCGGAAGCTGGGTTCGAGCGAGCTGACGAAATCGGCGATGTCGCCGGCACCGGCGGGCGTCCGCCGCACCGGCAGGGAGTGCATCGCGTGCTGCTCCATGGCCCTGACCGCCACGCGCAGGTGCCGGGCCGCGTGGTCGATGCCGCGCGACCGGTCCTCCGGCGCCTCCAGCAGTTCGGCGCCCTGGTCGAGCACGTCGGCCGCTGCGACCTTGACGGCGCACACGGTCTCATCGCCCTGGCCGGGTGGGCCGCTGGTCGTGTCCTGGTCGTCGCCGTCGAGCATCTGGCCGAGCCAGCCGAGCTCGTCCACCAGCCGGAGGACCGTGCGGGCCGGCGTGCTCAGCCCGCCGGGCCGGTACGGAGCGAGGTAGAACACCGCCTGCAGGGCGGCGAGGCCGATCCGCGACCGCTCGATCGCCGCGTCGACCTCCGCGGCCGTCCAGCCGGGGTCGCCGCGGCGGTACCCCGCCTCGGCCCGCAGCCGGTCCGCGAGCCGGCGGGTCGCCTCGATGGCGGGTGCCCGCAGCGGGTGGCGGGGCGGGGCGGGCCACAACACCGCCGTGGCGAGCAGGGCCGCCGCGCCGGCGATGCCCCAGCCCGCCAACCGGGACGGGAGCGACGCCCAGCCGCCCGGCGTGGTGACCGGCAGGACGAACGCGATCAGCAGCGACGTGGCGGCGCCGGCGATCACCGAGCTGGTCACCCCGGCGAACAGCACCACGAACGCCACCAGGGCCATCGCCACCGCGGCGGACCACGCGTGCGCGCCGGCCAGCGTCGCCAGGGTGACGAGTGCTGCCCCGGTGACCGCGAGCAGCGCCTGGGCCTGCAGGCGGTCCCGCACCCTGCCGTCGAAGTCGGCCAGCAGCAGCATCGCGAACGACCCGAATGCTGCGAAGGTCGCCACGGTGGGATCGCCGATGACGTGGATACCGAGGGCGAACACCGACGGCATCACGACGGCGGTCCGCGTCGCCCGGCGCAGCGCGGCGAGGTCCGCGTCGTGGGCACGCAGCCAGGCCACCGGGTGGCGGACCGGCAGTGGCAGCTCGCGTGGTGAGGTCACCGGGCCCCCTCGACAGCCGGTCACGGGCGGTTGCCGCATGGTGGGCGTTACGGGTGGCGGCCCGCAACGAGGATGGCGCGTGGACCGCGGTCCGGGCGGCCGGCGGAGCGACGACCGCGGCATGACGCGCCGTCAGCCGCCCGGCACCAGCTGCGGTGGGACGCGGAGCCCGGACCGCACCGCGCGCGCGGCGGCCGCCGCCAGGCCGGGAGCCTCGATGCACGCGGGAATCAGGGGCAGGGCGGCCGCGACGGTCCCCTCGCAGACGCCGAGCTCCGCGGCGAGGGTGGTCGGTACGGGCGGGGTCCCGTCGACCAGCAGCCCGAGGATGCGCAGGTGCAGCGCGGTGAGACCGAGCAGGTCCCCCGGCGCCGACAGGAGCACTGCGGCGGCGAGGTGGTCGAGATCCGGCCGGGCGCAGTCGAGGGCCGTCACCCGGACGAACCGCTCGCGCTCGGCGGCGCTCGCCGGCGCGAGGAACGTGACGTAGGTGTCGCTCGCGGCCAACTCGGCGGTGGCGGCCGCCAGGACCGGGGAACCGTCGGCCAGCAGCGGATGACCGGGCAGGCCGGGCAGGGGGCAGGACACCCCGCCCCGGGTCACGACCACGCCGGCGGTCGCCCCCTGGACGATCCGGGCGGTCTCGGCGATGTCCCGCGTCCGGTCCAGGGCGTGGGCGACCAGCCGCGTCACCGCCGCGATGAGCTCCCGGTCGGCCGGGCCGGGCCGGCACGCGTCGCCGCTGAGCAGGGACAGGAAGCCCACGTGCCGCCCGCCCGGGGTGAACAGCCCGGCGGCCAGCCCGCCGCGGAACCCGGCCGGCAGCAGGTGCTCCGCCCAGGTCCGGCTCTCCGCCAGGGGCACCGGGAGTTCGCTGGCGAGCACCGGGGGACGGTGCCGGTTGAGGCCCAGCTGCTCGACCTCGTCGTCCGCGTCCGGCGCCTGGAAGCTCCGGCGCAGGGGCTCGGCCGCGCCGGAGGTACCCACCGGGACGTGCCGGCGCAACTCGGGGTCCCGGATGGCCAGCCAGGCGGCGTCGAACGACAGCATCCCTTGCAACACGGCCAGGACCGCCTCGGCCCGCTGTTCCAGGCTGATGGGGGAGAGGGCGATGCGCGCCAGGTCCAGCCGCAGCGGCGCCAGGTCGGGCCTGCGCGTGTTCATGGCGGAAGCAGTCCTCACGAGCTGCGCGGGGCGTCAGGGAACGGTGCCGCCGACCAGGCTGACACGAAACCGTCGCAGTTGCAGCGGGCAGTCCTACGGATCCGGCCGGACGTCCTGGCGCGGCACGTACAACCCGGTGCGTTCCGCGCGGGTGGCGGCGAGCGTCCTCGACGGCACCGCCAGCTTCGCCAGGATGTTCTCCATGTGCGCCGCGACGGTGCTCACCGTGATGACCAGCTGCCGCGCGATCTGCCGGTTCGAGCATCCCTCGACCACCAGCCCGAGGACCTGCAGTTCGCGGGGGGAGAGCCCCTGCAGGTCCCCCGCCGGGGAGACCAGCACGATGCCGATCAAGCTGACCGGCAGCTCGGTGCTGCGCGCCAGGACGGTGATGCGGGCGTGACCCCACGGTGCGTGGTCACCGCCGCGCGGCCACAGGAAGGACCGGTAGACCGCACCCCCCTCGATCGCCGCCCGGGCGGCCCCCAGTACCGGCGAGCCGGCCGCCAGCAGCGCGTCCTCCCCCAGGCCGGGCAGGCCCACGATGCCGCCGTCGGCGTGCAGCACCACGCCCGCGCTCGCCGCCCGCACCAGACCGGCCGCGGCGGTCAACGAGCGCATCGGGTCGATGCCCTGGCCGAGCAGCGGGGTCAGCCGGGCCAGGAGGCGATGGACCTCGGGACCCGGCGGCTCCGGGTCGCCCCACAACCCGGCGAAGAAGCCGACGTGGCGTCCGTCGCCCGCGAACAGCGCGACGGCGATCCCCTGGTGGTAGCCCGCGGGGAGCAGGCACTCCGCCCAGGTCTCGATCTCCTCGGCCGGGTACGGCGCGTCCGACAGGCTCCGCGGCGGGGCGGGGCGGGCGAGGCCGGCACCCTCGATGTCGCGGGCGTGCGTCGACCCGGCGAGGAACAGCCGGACCGGGTCGGCGAGGTCCCGTGCGACGAGCGGGCTGTAGCGGGTGTGGTCCGGATCGGTCAGGGCCAGCCAGGCCCCGTCGTACGGCATGACGCGGCGCACCAGCGTCACCAGTTGTTCCGCGCGGCGGGGCAGCGGGTCGGCCGAGGCGGCGACCTCGGTGAACTCCTGGCCCACGACCGCGTCCCGCGACAAGCGGTCCACCTGTAAGGACGCTAGCCAGCCGCCGCCCCCACTGTCGAGAGCGCGGGCGGGCTCCCCGGCGGGCGATCGGCCGCGCCGGGATGGCGGAATGTCGCGCAGAACTGGCAAAACTGCCGATGTCGTTCCGGGCGACCGGGCCGGTTCGATCAACCCACGACCGCGGACGAGCGCGGCGGCGCTGGGGACCGCCGGGGCCGGGGCCGGAGGGAGAACCGTGTCAGCCCTGCACCGGGAGCGCTTCCGCCCGGCGCGCCAGGAATCGCCGCACGACTACACCGCAGCCGCATCAGCCACCGTCGCCGACCTGGCGGAACGCCTGCGCGCCGCGGAGGCCCGGGCGGACGGCCTGCAGCGCGCGCTGCTGAGCAACCGCCGGATCGGCATGGCCATCGGGATTCTCCTGACGCGCCACCTGACCGAGGAACAGGCCTTCGATCTGCTCCGGCAGTACAGCATGCAGCGCAACATCAAGCTCCGGGACCTCGCCGAGGAGGTCATCTACCGGGGGACGCTGTGACCCTGCCCGGAACCCCGCCAAGCCGCCCGTCAGCGGGCGGCATCCAGCAGGTGGTACAGCAGCAGCAGCTGCGTGATCGTCACCGGTTCGCTGCGCCGCCCCGGCGCCAGCTCGCCCAGACACGCGGGCGCCTCGCCGGCCTGCCCGAGCGAGGACCAGATCGCCTTCTGCACGGTGCGGCTCTCCTCCAGCGGTACGTAGCCGTGCACGTGCAGCGTGTCGACCGGCCGGCCGTCGTCGTCCCGGGTCAGCTTCAGGTGGATCGCCCGCTGCATGCTGGGCGCCAGCACCCCGGTGAGGTCGGGGTGGCGGATCGTGGGGCGCAGCATCAGCTCCGCGGACAGCGGGGTGTCCGGCGGGTCCTCCCGCCCGGGGATCGGGCCGAACCGCACGACGATGTCGGCGAACTTCTCCTGGGGCCGGATGAACTCCGCCGACTCCGGCTCGCGACGCGCCAGCTCGACGGCCACCTGCTCCTCGGTGTAGTTGCGCTTCGCCGTGTCCCGCTTGAGCTTCCAGGCGCGGCGTACCTCCTCCGACGGGTTGAGGAACACCGTCACCTCGAAGCAGGCGCGGGACAGCTTCGTGGCCAGCGGCAGCAGGCCCTCGACGATCACGAAGTCCCGCGGCTCGATCAGCTCCGGGCGGGTCAGCAGCCCGGTGGAGTGGTCGTAGATCGGCTTGAGGATCGGGTGGCCGGTGGCCAGCAGCTGCAGGTGCTGCTCCATGATCTCGACGTAGTTGCAGTCCGGGTGCAGCGCGGTGAACGTCTTGTCCTTGCGCTCCTCCCGGTCGTAGCGGTGGTAGTCGTCCACGCAGACCGACACGCAGCGCTCGGGCCCCAGGGCCTGCTCGAGGCCCTTGGCGAGGGTCGTCTTGCCGCTGGCGCTGTCCCCGGCGATCGCCAGCAGCACCGGCCGGCGCGTCCGGTCGGAGGCGGCTCGTGTCATCCGAAAGGCCTTGTCCGGCATGCTGGCTCCGTCCTTCGCACCGAGGGCGCGCGTCAGCAGTTCGACGGCTGCGGCCGGACAGACGCTAGGCCGCCAGGCGCACCGGCGCGCCCCCCGCAGTGGGGGGAGGACAGGGGAGAAGCCCCTCCGGGCGGTGACCTCCGAGTGCGGGGTGTGCTGACACCCCCCGGTGATCGCCCTATCGTTCAGGGATGGCGGACGCGCCGATCCGGGTCGTCCTCGTCGACGACCACGAGATGGTCCGCTGGGGCCTGAAATCCATGCTCGCGCCCTTCCGCGGGCGCATCCGGGTGGTCGGCGAGGCCGGCGACGCCGAGGACGCGCTGCGTGTGGTGGAGGGCCTCGACCCCGATGTCGTGCTCTGCGACGTCCGGCTGCAGGGCGCCAGCGGCCTCGACCTGTGCCGGTCGCTCGTGGACCGCAACCCACGCCGCCGGGTCGTGCTGCTCTCGGTGTACGAGGACGAGCAGTACCTGTTCCAGGCGCTGCGGGCGGGCGCGGCCGGGTACCTGCTGAAGAAGATCACCGGGGACGAGCTGGTCCGGCAACTGGAGCTCGTGCACGCCGGCGAGAGCGCCATCGATGCCACCCTGGCCGGCCGTGCGGTCGGCACCGCGGCCCGGCTGGCCAGCGGCGAGTTCTGGCCCGGCGCCCGGCAGGGCCTCACCCACCGGGAGAGCGAGGTGCTCGCGCTCGTGGTCACCGGCCTGTCGAACCACGCCATCGCGCACCGGCTGGTGGTGGGTGACCAGACCGTGAAGAGCCACCTCAAGTCCCTGTACCGCAAGCTCGGCGTCTCCGACCGGACAGGCGCTGTCGCGGCGGCCCTGCGCGAGGGGCTGTTCCGGTGAGCCGGGCCGCGGCTCCGGAACCGCCGGGCGGGGACGGCCTGGCCGGGGTCACCGACCCCGAGCGGGAGAACGCCGTGCTCCTCGCGATCATCCAGGCGACCTCGGAGGGGCCGGGGGTCGAGCCGCTGGCCGCCGCGGTGGCCCGGCTCGTGGCCACCGCGACCGCGACCGACGCGTGCTTCGTGCACGTGCTGGACGACGCCGGCCGCTCGCTCACCCTCGCCGGCGCCACCCCGCCGTTCGACGCCGCCGTCGGCGAGGTGCACCTGCCGCTGGGCAGCGGGGTGACCGGCTGGGTGGCCAGCCACCAGCGCCCGGTGGTGATCCTGGAGAACAAGGAGCGCGACCCCCGCTACCGGCCGATCCCCGCGCTGCGCGGTTCCGAGTACACCTCCATGGCGTCGGTGCCGATGGCCAGCGACCCGGCCGGGCTGGTGGGGGTGCTCAACGTGCACACCCGGCTCCGGCGGGCCTTCACCGACCGGGACGTCCGGCTGCTCACCGTCATCGGCCGGCTGGTCGCCGGCGCCGTGCACCAGGCCCGGCTGCACCGCCAGCTGGCGGCCCGGGAGCGGTCCCACGAATGCTTCGTCACGCAGGTGGTCGCCGCGCAGGAGGCCGAGCGGCGCCGGCTCGCCGCGGACATCCACGACGGCATCTCGCAGCGGCTGGTCGGGCTGAGCTACCACCTGGACGCCGCCGACCGGACGGTGCACGACGACCCGGGGTACGCCGCCGAGCAGATCGTGCTGGCCCGGCGGCTGGCGGATCTCACGCTGGACGAGGCCCGGGCGGCGATCGGGGGGCTGCGGCCGCCGGTGCTGGACGACCTCGGCCTGTCCGACGGCCTCGCTGGCCTGGCCGGGTCGCTGCCCGAGCTGCAGGTGGTGCTCGACCTGTGCGACGAGCGGCTGCCGGAGCACGTCGAGGTGGCGCTGTACCGGATCGCCCAGGAGGCGCTGCAGAACGTGGTGAAGCACGCCCACGCCAGCACCGTCTGGCTCGGGTTCCACGTGCAGGACGGGGTGGCCCGGCTCCAGGTCCGCGACGACGGGGTCGGCTTCAGCCCGGAGCTGCCGGTGGCGGCCGGCTCCCGGGTCGGGGGCTACGGGCTGAACAGCATGGCCGAGCGGGCCGAGCTGGTCGGCGGCAGCGTGGTGCTGCGCTCCCGGCCGGGCTCCGGCACCAGCCTGGTCGCCACCCTGCCCGCCGGGCCGCCCCGCGGGTCCTCGCCGTCCTCGCCGCCGGGCTGACCGGCCGACGGACCCCAGTGGGCGTGCGCGAGCAGGTGCCGCACCAGCAGGTCCGTGGTCGCGGTGGCGTCGGGATGGGTCACCGCGTGCCAGGGGCGCTTCATCGGGGTGCCGGGCACCGGTAGCTCCACCAGCTGCCCGGCGGCCAGGTGCTGCGCCACCGCCTCCCGGGACACCAGCGTCACCCCCAGCCCGGCCACGGCGCTGGCCACCACCGCGCCGTGCGAGCCGAACGTGAGCTGGGTCGGCTCGATGTTCAGGGGGTCCAGCAGGGCCAGGCAGGTGGCCCTGGTGCCGGACCCGGCCTCCCGCAGCAGCCAGGTGGCCGACTCCGGGCTGAACCACTCGGCGAGGGCGGGCGCGCCCACCACCACCAGGGTGTTCGGGCTGACCGCGCGGATCCGGGCCCGGAGGCCGTTCGGCGGGCGGCCGGCCACCACCAGGTCCACCTCGTGGTGGGTGAGCATCGGCCAGACGCGGTCCCGCGGCGCGACCTCCAGCCGCAGCTGGATCCGGGGGTGCTGGCGCAGGAACGAGGCCAGCAGCACCGGCAGCAGGTACTCGCCGGCGCTGGTCACCGCCGCGATCCGGACCAGCCCCTCGTCGGGCCGGCCCTGGTCGCGGGCCGCCGCCGCGGCCTGCTCGTGCAGCCCCAGGATCGTCCGGGCGTAGCCGGCGTAGAGCGTGCCGGCCCGGGTCAGCCGCACGCCGCGGCCGTCCCGCTCCAGCAGCGGGACGCCGACCTCGCGGGCCAGCGTGGTGATCGCCGCGGACACCGCCGACTCCGTGACGAACAGCCGCTGCGCCGCGGAGCGCACCGACCCGGTGTCCGCGACCTCCACGAAGGCGCGCAGCTGCGAGTTGGTGGTCATCGGCCGTCCGCCGCGCCGGGCTGCGGGTCGGCGCCGAAGACCCGGCTCGCCAGCAGGTCCGCCGCCTCCAGCGTGGTCAGCTCGGTCATCCCCACCTGCGAGGCATCGCCGTCCATCAACCGGCCCGCCTGCCGCAGCCGGGCCCGCTCCACCGCGTTCCGGACGCTGCGCGCGTTGGCGAACCGCGGCTGGGTCTTGCGGTGCTCGAGGTAGTCACGCAGCACGGGCAGGGCGGACGGGGCGAACGTGTAGCCCAGCGCTCGCGCCATCTTCTGCCCGATCTGGTGCAGCTCGTCGACCGTGTAGTCCGGGAAGTCGATGTGATGCGCGATCCGCGAACTCATGCCCGGGTTGGATCGGAAGAACTGGTCCATGCGGTCGGCGTAGCCGGCCAGGATCACCACGAGGTCGTCGCGGTTGTTCTCCATCACCTGCAGCAACATCTCGATCGACTCCTGGCCATAGTCCCGCTCGTTGTCCGCGCGGTACAGGTAGTAGGCCTCGTCGATGAAGAGCACGCCGCCCATGGCGCGCTTGATGACGTCCTTGGTCTTGGGGGCGGTGTGCCCGACGTACTCCCCCACCAGGTCGTCGCGGGTCACCGCGACCAGGTGACCGCGGCGCAGGTAGCCGAGCCGGGCCAGCAGGTCGGCGGTGCGCAGGGCCACCGTGGTCTTTCCGGTGCCCGGGCTACCGGTGAAGCTCATGTGCAGGTTCGGGGTGGCGGACGCGATGCCGAAGCGGGCCCGGGTGCGGTCCACCAGCAGCAGCGCGGCGATCTCCCGGATCCGCTGCTTCACCGGGGCGAGCCCCACCAGCTCACGGTCCAGCCCGTCGAGCACCTCGTCGATGCCGGTCGCGCGGCGCACCTCGCTCAGGTCGACGAGCGCGTCGGCCGGCAGCGGCTCGTCCGCCGCCCGATCGTCGGCTCCGGCGCCGGCCCCGGGCGGGCGCATCCCGAACCCCTGCCGGGGGCCGGTCGCGGAGCCGGAGGTCACGTCAGCGTCCGGGGTAGCGCTCGCCGGTCGGCCGGTCGGTCACGTAGGCGTGCGAGCTGTACCGGATCTGACGGTCGCTCCACTCCAGCCGGTCCAACCGGAAGCCGGGCTCGGGATCCGGCCGCTGGACGATGAAGGACAGCATCGAGCTCTGCCGGCCGTAGCTCGCGTCGTAGGCGTTGAGTTTCACGTAGTGCTCGGGATGGGCGTGCCGGCAGGCGTTCACCTCGAGCATGACGCCGGCCGCGTCCGCGAGGTCGAACATCGGCAACCCCCACATCTCCCAGTAGGTGTTGCGGGGGTGTGGGTCGTCGGTGTACTCGATCGACAGCGGCCAGCCGTTGTCCAGCGCGTACTGGATCTGCGCGGTGATCTCCTCGTCGGTGAAGTCGGGGAGGTAGGAGAAGGTTCCCTGCGTGAGGCGCATGCCGCTCGCTCCTCAGCCGACCGAGGTCGGGGTGGCCACGACGTCCGCGGTGTCGGTCGACGTGTAATTGAAGGTGATGTCCCCCCAGGTCGCCAGGGCGACGTCCAGCTCGCGGCTGCGCTTGGCCGCCGCGCGCAGGATGTCGTCGCCCTCGCGCATGAAGTTCCGGCCCTCGTTCCGGGCCTTGATCATCGCTTCGAGGGCGACGCGGTTGGCGGTCGCGCCCGCCGAGACGCCCATCGGGTGGCCGATGGTGCCGCCGCCGAACTGCAGCACCACGTCCTCGCCGAGGTAGTGCAGCAGCTGGTGCATCTGCCCGGCGTGGATGCCCCCGGAGGCCACCGGCATGGTCCCCGGCATCGAGGCCCAGTCCTGGTCGAAGTACAGCCCGCGGCTGAGGTCGGCCGCCACGTGGCCGCAGCGCAGCGTGTCGTAGTACCCCGACACCATGGCCGGGTCGCCCTCCAGCTTTCCCACGACAGTGCCGGCGTGGATGTGGTCCACCCCCGCCAGCCGCATCCACTTGGCGATGACCCGGAAGCTGACGCCGTGGTTCTTCTGCCGGGTGTACGTGCCGTGCCCCGCCCGGTGCAGGTGCAGGATCACGCCGTTGCGGCGGGCCCACTTCGACATCGACTGGATCGCGGTGTAGCCGACCGTCAGGTCGATCATCACGATGACGCTGCCGATCTCCTTCGCGAAGTCGGCCCGCTCGTACATCTCCTCCATCGTCGCGGCGGTGACGTTGAGGTAGTGGCCCTTGATCTCGCCGGTCTCGCACTGCGCCCGGTTGACCGCCTCCATGCAGAACAGGTACCGGTCGCGCCAGCGCATGAACGGCTGGGAGTTGATGTTCTCGTCGTCCTTGGTGAAGTCCAGGCCCCCGCGCAGCGCCTCGTACACGACCCGGCCGTAGTTGCGGGCCGAGAGCCCCAGCTTCGGCTTCGTGGTGGCGCCCAGCAGCGGCCGGCCGTACTTGTTCAGGTACTCGCGCTCCATCACGATGCCGTGCGGCGGCCCCTGGAAGGTCTTGATGTAGTGCGGCGGGATCCGCATGTCCTCCAGGCGCAACGCCTTCAGCGCCTTGAAGCCGAACACGTTGCCGATGATCGACGAGGTGAGGTTGGCGATCGACCCCTCCTCGAACAGGTCCATCTCGTAGGCGATGTAGGCGATGAACTGGCCGGGCGTCCCGGGGACCGCGTCCACGCGGTAGCACTTGGCCTGGTAGTGCTCGTGGGCGGTGAGCCGGTCCGTCCAGACCACGGTCCAGGTTGCGGTGGAGGACTCACCCGCCACGGCCGCGCCGGCCTCCTCCGGGGGGACGCCCTCCTGCGGGGTGATCCGGAAGGCGGCCAGGACGTCGGTGTCCTTCGGCTCGTAGTCCGGCTGCCAGTACCCCATCTCGGCGTACGGGATGACTCCGGCGTTCCATCGCTCAGCCACGGGCAAGCTCCTGTCCGGTTCGCACCTGGGTACGCGTCCAGGCTCGCGCCCGACCCTTCTGGCGTCTATGTCGGATCGTCGGCCGAACATCAACCAAAGTCTCAAGCGACAACTCGCCCGCTAGCGCCGGGCGGACCTTCGGCGCCCCAGGAGGAAGGGGCGCCGCCCGCAGGTGGTCGCCGGGCTCGGCAGCGGCGGTGCGGCACCGGACCCGTCCGGCAGCTGCCCCGGGCCCTCGACGATCTCCCCGGTCGGGGCCAGCCGCAGCACGACGGCGCTGCCGGCCCAGCGCTCGACCTGGGTCTCGCCGTCGCGGGCGTTGAGCCGCAGGGCGGCCAGCGCCGGGGTCACCTGGCGCCACTCGTCGGTGTCGGGGGCGACCCGGGAGACCGCCGCCACCCAGCTCACCAGCCGGCCGCGGGTGTCCTTGCTCGGCACGGTGACCGTGGCCCGCTCGGCGAGGAGCAGCTCCGGCAGCGGCTGCTCGCCGTCCCCGGTCAGCACGTACGCGGCCTGCCCCGACCAGTGCTGCCAGGCGGGGCGGCTGCGGTCGCTGCCCGGGGTGGCGATCCAGACCAGCCCGGCCTTCTTCGTCCCCTCGGCCACCAGCGGGTCCGGCCCGGTCACGTCCGCCGGCTCAGCGGCCATCAGCACCCCCCGGTCCCGCTCCGGTCGCGGGTCCGGACGAGTGTGGGCGACCGGGACCCCGTTGACCAGGGTGGGCGGCACCCCCGCGGTCACCGCCGGCGCCAGCCGGGGGAGGGATGCACGGCGCGCTGCAGCTCGGGGAGCTCGGCGAGCACCGCCTCGCGCAGCGCGGCGTAGTCCCCCTCGGGCAGGGTGCCCAGCGTGGCCGCGTCCGGCGGGAGCGCGAGGCCGAACGACCAGCTGCCGAGCAGCAGGCCGAGCAGATCCGCCAGGTCGACGTCGTCCTCCCCGGCGCCGCGCAGCTCCAGCAGGTACCGCTGCAGCTTCCGGCGCTCCCGCACGCTGAACGTCACCGAGTCGCGCAGCACCGCCCAGTGCCCGTCGGTGAGCTGCACCCGCTGGCCGGCCAGCAGCACGTCCCGGACCGAGACGATCCCGATCACCTGGTCGGCCTCCGTCACCACCAGGTGGCGGATGTGCCGGGCGGACATCTCGGCCGCGGCCTCGTACACCTCCCAGTCCGGCTCGGCGGTCACCACGTCGCGGGTCATCACGTCGGCGCAGGGGCTGGCGTCCGGATCGATCTCCTCGGCCACCGCACGGAGCACGTCGCGCTCGGTGAGGATGCCGGCCAGCCGGCCCTCGTCGAGCACGATCACGGTGCCCACGCCCGCATCGGTCATGGCCCGGGCGGCCGTGCGCACCAGGTCGGCCGGCGCCACCACCACGAGGTCCCGGGCGGCCAGGTCACCGATCTTCACGCGGACCGCTCCTGGGCTGCGGGCTCCGGCTCGGCGTAGGTCCAGTCCGGCTGCTTGAGCCGGTACCGCTCGTCGAAGCAGAACCGGCCGGCCTCCTCGTCGTAGTCGACGATCTTGGGCACCGGGAGGACCCGGGGCCGCGGGCAGGGCCGGCCCAGGTGGGCCCGGAACTCGTCGCCGAAGGCCTCGACCGCGCTGCGGACCAGCAGGGCCGCGCCCAGCGGGAGCGCGCACCGCCGGCCGCCGGTCACCGTCGAGCACTTGGCCAGGAGGGTGTCCAGGTCCTGGTCGCTCCCGCTGCCCTCCTCGATCCGGGCCAGCGCCGCGGCGATCCCGTGCGTGCCCTGCTTGCAGGCCGGGCACTGCGCGCAGGACTCGATGGCCAGGAAGTGGGCGAAGGCCGACACGGCGGCGACGATGCACGCGGAGTCGTCGTAGACCACGAAGCCGCCGGAGCCCAGCCCGGAGCCGACCGCGCGCAGCTGCTCGAAGTCCAGCGGGGTGTCCAACTGGTCCGCCGTCAGCAGGCCGGCGGAGGCCCCCGGCAGGACCGCCTTGACGCTGCCGCTGGCCGCTCCCCCGCCGACGAGGTCGATCAGCACCCGCAGCGGCAGCCCGAGCGGCAGCTCGTGGACGCCGGGCCGGCGGACGTCGCCGCACAGCGTGAACAGCATGGTGCCCGGCGAGTCGTCGGTGCCGTTCGCGCGGAACCAGGCGGCGCCGCAGCGCGCGATGTTCGGCACGTTCGCCAGGGTCTCGACGTTGTTCATCGCCACCGGGTTGCGGGCGTCCCGCCGGGCGAACAGCCCGACCTGGTACGGCGGGAAGACCCGGGGCAGCGGGTCGCCGCCTTCGATCACCTCGACGGCGGCCTTCTCCTCGCCGAGCAGGTACTCGTCCGGGCCGAGCACGAGCTGGACCGGCGACGGCCCGAGCAGGCCGGCCGCCTGCAGCTCGTCCAGGGCCACCCGCAGCCGCGCGATCTCCCGCCGGTAGCCGCGCTTGATGACGATGAACGCCCGCGAGGCGCCGAGCAGGCAGGCGGCGATGGCGACGCCCTCCAGCGCCTGGTAGGGGTTGCGGCGGAGCAGGAACCGGTCCTTGAACGTGCCCGGCTCCCCCTCGGCGGCGTTGCACACCACGTAGGTGTTCGGGCCGCCCGCGCCCCGGACCGAGGCCCACTTGGCGGCGGTCGGGAAGCCCGCACCTCCCCTGCCGCGCAGGCCCGAGGCCGCCAGCTCGGCCAGCACGCCCGCCGGGTCGAGCTGCGCGGCGGCGAGTCCCTCCCCGCCGCCGCGAGCGCGGTAGTCCGCGAGCGAGGCCACCGGCTCGCTCAGCGGCAGGATGCACTCGACGCGCACGGTCATGGGGTGTCCTCCCCTGGCCCGGTCGTCGCCGCCGGGCCGCGGCCTGGCCGCTGGGGACGCCGGGACGCTCGTCGTCCTCACGCGTTGGGCCGAGGCGCCCGACGCTAGACAGCGGGGGCCGACTGTCATCCCCCCGCGGGGTGAGGCCAGGGGGCAGCGGCCCGGCCGGCGCTCCCTGGACCGGGAGCCAGTTCGTCCACGAAACCGTGTCTTCCGGAGCAAAGGGTGGTCGGCGCGTGCCGAGGCTCAAGGTTTCGCTTGATCCTGAGTCCCCACGTGCTGATGGACAACCGACCGGTTGACGCTGACCATAAGTCGGGCCCCTCCGCGTCGCGCAAGCCAGGAGGTACTGCCGGTGCACGGTTACTTCGGGTCCTACGCGCTGGTGGGGTTGCTGCTGCTGGCCGGTGTCGGTTTCGTCGCCGGCGGACTGGGGGCGAACCGGCTGCTGCGCCCGCACCGGCCGACCGCCGAGAAGCTGCTCACGTACGAATGCGGCGTGGACCCGGTCGGGGGCGGGTGGGCCCAGTCCTATGTCCGCTACTACGTGTTCACCTACCTGTACGTGGTGTTCGCCGTGGATGCGGTGTTCCTGTTCCCCTGGGCCACGGTGTTCGCGGCGCCGGGCTTCGGCGCGGTGACGCTGGTGGAGATGTTCGTGTTCCTGGGCTTCCTCGCGGTCGGCATCGTCTACGCCTGGCGCAAGGGGGTGCTGTCGTGGCTCTAGTGGAGCTGCCCACCCCGAAGGTCGGGCTCATCGAGCAGGTGCCGGAACCCATCAAATTCATCCTGAACTGGGGCCGCCAGTACTCGCTGTGGGTGTTCAACTTCGGTCTGGCCTGCTGCGCCATCGAGTTCATCGCGACGTCGATGAGCCGGCACGACTTCATCCGGCTCGGGGTCATCCCCTTCGCGCCGGGGCCCCGGCAGGCCGACCTGATGGTGGTCTCCGGCACGGTGACCGACAAGATGGCCCCCGCGGTGCAGCGGCTGTACGCGCAGATGCCCGACCCCAAGTACGTCATCTCGTTCGGGGCCTGCTCGAACTGCGGCGGCCCGTACTGGGACTCCTACTGCGTGACCAAGGGCGTGGACCAGCTGGTGCCGGTCGACGTCTACGTCCCCGGCTGCCCGCCCCGCCCCGAGGCGCTGCTGCACGGGATCGTCAAGTTGCAGGAGAAGATCGCCGGGGAGTACCGGAACCCGAAGACGGCGCGCCCCGGGGCCACGCGGGCGGCCGGCCTGCCGACCGGCCATGGGGCCTGACGCGCTGGGCGAGCTGCTGCTCGCCCGGCTCGGCGAGGCGGCCCGGGCCGAGGTGACCGACGGGCTGCTCACCGTGGACGTGCCGGAACCGGACTGGCTGCCCGCCCTGCAGACAGCCCGGGACGATGCGGGCTGCGACTTCTTCGACTGGCTCTCCGCGGTGGACGAGCTCGACGACGGGTTCCGGGTGGTGGCGCACCTGTACTCGCTGCGCGACCGGCACCACCTGTTGCTGCGCACCCTGGTCGACCGGGAGCGGCCCGCGGTGCCCAGCGCGGTGGAGCTGTTCCGGGGCGCCGCCTGGCACGAGCGCGAGACGCACGAGATGTTCGGCATCGACTTCCCCGGCCACCCCAACCTGGTGCCGCTGCTCCTGCCCGACGGGTTCGAGGGGCACCCGCTACGCAAGGACTTCGTGCTGGCGTCCCGGGTGGCCAAGCAGTGGCCCGGCGAGGTCGACCCGGGGCAGTCCCTCGGCGAGCTCGCCCCGCGGCGGCGGCGCAACCTGCCGCCGGGCGTGCCGGCCCCCGGCGAGTGGGGCCCGCCCGCGGCCGCGGAGCCCCCCAGGCCGCGCCACCCCCGGGGCCCGGCGTGACCGGCGTGACCGCCGTCGACGTCGCGCTGCGGCTGGTCTTCGTCGTGGCCGCGTTCCTGCTGCTGCCGCTGGTGGTGGGCCAGCTGGAGCACAAGGCGATGGCGCACATGCAAGGCCGGCTCGGCCCGATGTACGCGGGTGGGTTCCACGGCTGGGCGCAGCTGATCGCCGACGGCGTGAAGTTCGCCCAGAAGGAGTTCGTGGTCCCCACCCAGGCGGACCGTTCCGTCTTCGCCCTCGCACCGGCGGTCGCGCTGCTGCCGTACCTGCTGATCCTCGTCGTCATCCCGGTCGGCCCGCACCAGGTCGCGCTGGACCTGGAGATCGGGCTGTTCTTCGTCCTCGCCGTGATGAGCGTGGCGGTGCTCGGGAAGATCATGGCCGGCTGGGCCAGCGGCAACAAATACTCGCTGCTGGGCGGGATGCGCTCCGCCGCCCAGCTGATGGCCTACGAGCTGCCGCTGGTGCTGGCCGCCTCGTCGGTGGCGATGGCCGCCGGCACGCTCTCCCTGTCCGGGATCGTCGCGGCCTGGCGTCCGTGGTGGCTGCTGTGGCAGGCCGCGGCCGGGGTGGTGTTCTTCATCGCCGGGCTCGCCGAGCTGGCCCGGCCGCCGTTCGACATGCCGGTGGCCGACTCCGAAATCATCATGGGCCCGTACACGGAGTACACCGGCATGCGGTTCGCCCTGTTCCTGCTCGCCGAGTACGCCGGCATCGTCGTGCTCTGCGCGCTGACCACCGTGCTGTTCCTCGGCGGGTGGCGCGGGCCCGGGCCGGCCGCCGAGCTCGGCTGGGTGTGGACCCTGGCCAAGACCTTCCTGCTCGCCTTCCTGGTGATCTGGCTGCGGGTGAGCAACCCGCGGCTGCGGGAGGACCAGCTGCAACGGCTGGCCTGGCAGGTCCTCGTGCCGATCGCGCTGGCGCAGCTCGCGCTCACCGGCGTGGTGAAGGTGGTGAGCGGGTGATTCCCCACGGTCGCGGACTGCTGCAGGGGCTGGCCGTCACGTTGCGGACGATGACCCGCCGCTCGGTGACCCGGCAGTACCCCGAGGTCGCGCCCGAGCTGCCACCGCGCAGCCGCGGAGTCATCGCCCTGCTCGAGGAGAACTGCACGGTCTGCATGCGCTGCGCCCGGGAGTGCCCGGACTGGTGCATCTACATCGAGTCCCACAAGGAGACGACGCCGCCGGCCGTCGAGGGCGGCCGGGCCCGCAGCCACAACGTCCTGGACCGGTTCGCCATCGACTTCTCGCTCTGCATGTACTGCGGCATCTGCATCGAGGCCTGCCCGTTCGACGCCCTGTTCTGGTCGCCGGAGTTCGAGTACGCCGAGTACGACATCCGGGAGATGACCCACGAGAGCGACCGGCTGCGGGAGTGGATGTGGACGGTCCCGCCGCCCCCGCCGCTCGATCCGGCCGCCGAGGACCCGAAGGAGCTGCTGGCCGCCCGGGAGGAGCCGCTGCGCCCGCCCCAGCAGGACGTCGGCGGCGCGGTCCCGCCGGGCGACCCGGAGCCGGACGGTGACCCGCGATGAGCCTGCCGGCCGTGGGACCGGCCGCCGCGCCAGCCGCGTTCCCGCCGTCCGCCGTGGAGATCGCGTTCCTGCTGCTGGGCGTGGTGGTGCTGGCCTCCGCGGTGCTGGTCGTCACCAGCAAGCAGCTGGTGCGGGCCGCCCTGTGGCTGGTGGTCAGCTTCGCGGCGCTGGCCGGGTGCTACCTGCTGCTCACCGCGGAGCTGGTGGCCTGGGTGCAGGTGCTCATCTACGTCGGCGCCATCGTGGTGCTCCTGCTCTTCGGCATCATGCTCACGCGGGCCCCGATCGGCCGCTCCGCCGACCTGGACAGCGGGAACGGGCCGGCCGCCGTGGTGGTCGCGCTGGGCACCGCCGGGACCCTGGTCGCGGTGCTGGTCGGCGGTTTCCGCCGGGCCTACCTCGACGTCCACGGGCCCCCGGCCGGGACGGCACACGATCTCGGGGCCAGCATCTTCCGCACCTGGGTGCTGCCGTTCGAGCTGCTGTCGGTGCTGCTGCTCGGCGCGCTGGTCGGCGCGATCGTGCTGTCCCGCGCCGGCGGCGGCCCGGACCGGCGTGGCGCGGACGGCCAGGGCCGGGCTGCCGACGGGGGCAGCTGATGCACCTCGGCTACCCGGTCGCGCTGGCTGCGTTGCTCTTCGCTACTGGCGTCTACGGCGTCCTCGCCCGGCGCAACGCCATCCTCGTGCTGATGTCCGTCGAGCTGATGCTCAACGCGGTCAACCTGAACCTGGTCGCCTTCGACGCCTGGCACGCGGACCCCCTGCACGGCGGGCAGGTGCTCGCCCTGTTCGTGATCGTCATCGCGGCCGCCGAGGTCGGGCTGGGGCTCGCCATCGTGCTGCTGGTGTTCCGGCACCGGCAGACGGTGGCGATCGACAGCCTGCGCAGCCTGTCCGAGCAGGCGGACGAGCCCGCCCCCGGGCCCGCCGCCGAGCCGGAGCCCCTCCCCGGACCCGCCACCGAGCCGGCGCCCGAGCCCGTGCCGGTGGCCGGCCAGCAGCAGGTGCCGCGGTGACGCCCGGCCTGGCGGCGGCGCTGGTGCTGGTCCCGTTCGCCGCCGCCGTGCTGGGGCTGCTGGCGGGCCGGCGGCTGCCGGGCGGCCCGGCGGTGGCGGCCGTGGGCGGTACCGGGATCGCCGTCGTGCTCGCCGCCCTGGTGGCCCAGCCCCTGCTGGCCGACTCCACCCGGACCTGGGAGAGCTCGGCCCTGCTCACCCCCACCGGGGTCATCCCGATCACCCTGGGGGTGCGGGTCGACGCGACCTCCGCGACGGTCGCCCTGATGGTCGTGCTGGTCGCGCTCGCCGTGCAGGTCTACTCGATCGGCTACCTCCGCGGCGACCCGCGGTACAGCTCGTTCGCCGCCCTGGTCTCGCTGTTCACGGCGGCGATGCTCACCGTGGTGCTCTCCGCCGACCTGATCGTGCTCTACGTCGGCTGGGAGGTCATGGGCGTCTGCTCGTACTTCCTGATCGGGCACCACTGGGAGGAGCGGGCGAGTTCGGCCGCGGCGGTCAAGGCGTTCCTGATGACCCGGCTCGGTGACGTCGGCTTCCTGTTCGGCATCTTCGTGCTCGGCGCCGCGGCCGGGTCGTTCCGGCTCACCCGGGTGCTGGCCGCGGCCCCCACCATGGCGTCCGGCACGGTGCTGGCCGGCACCCTGCTGCTCACCCTGGGCGTGGTCGCGAAGGCCGGCCAGTTCCCGCTGCACAGTTGGCTGCCGGACGCGATGGCCGGCCCCACCCCCGTCAGCGCCCTGATCCACGCGGCCACGATGGTCGCGGCCGGCGCGTACGTGGTGGCCCGGCTCTATCCGGCCTTCCTGGCCGCTCCCGCCAGCCTGCAGGTGCTGGGGATCCTCGCGGCGATCTCGATGCTGGGCGCCGCGCTGGCGGCGCTGGCGGCGGAGGACCTGAAGCGGGTGCTCGCCTACTCGACCATCAGCCAGCTCGGCTTCATGTTCGTCGCGCTGGCGGTGGGCGCGCGCACCGCCGCCGTCGGCCACCTGCTCAGCCACGCGGCCTTCAAGGCGCTGCTGTTCCTCGGCGCCGGGGTGGTGATCCACGCGGTCGGGAGCAACCTGCTCAGCACCATGGGCGGGCTGCGCCGGGGCCTGCCGGTCACCTTCGCCGCGCTGGGCATCGGGTTTGCGGCGCTGGCCGGCCTGCCGCCCACGAGCGGGTTCTTCAGCAAGGACGCGATCGTGGGTGCGGTCACCGACGCGGCCACCGGCGCCACGCCCACGCCGGTCAGCACCTCGGTCGCGGTCGTGCTCCTGAGCTGCACGCTGCTCACGGTCCCGGTCACCGCCGCCTACGCGACCCGGGCGTGGCTGCTGGTGTTCTACGGACCGGGCCAGGCCGGCCGGCGGCTGCAGGAGCCCGGGACGGTGCTGCTGGGGCCGGTCGTCGTCCTGGCGGCCGCCGCGCTGCTGCTCGGGTTCGCCCTCGTGTCCTACGCCGATCTCGCGCCGGCGCTGGGCAGCGCCCTGCTCTCCCTCGCGCTGCTCCTGCTCGGGGCGCTGGCCAGCTACCTGAGCTGGCGCCGGGCGCCCGGCCGCGACCCGGCCGTCCTGCTCGGCCCGGCGCGCCAGCTCGTCGGGCGGGCCTTCTACACCGACGACCTGTACGAGCGGACCGTCGTGCCGGTGGTGCTGCGGCTGGCGGCGCGGGTGGTCAGCTGGGACAGCGGCGTGCTCGGCCGCGGGGTGTCCGGCGCCGGCCGCTCGGCGCGCCGGCTCGGCGGCGCGTTGCGGCTGACCGAGAACGGCAACCCGCAGTTCTACGTCACCGGGGTGCTCGCGGGGGTCCTCGCGATCACGCTCGGGGTGGTGGTGCTGCGATGAGCGGCGACGGGGTGCTCACCGTGCTGCTGCTCGCGGTGCCCCTGGCCGGCAGCCTCATCGTGCCGACCCTGTCGCCCCGCCGGGCCGTCCCGTACGCGGCGGGGGTCACCGGGGTGACCCTGCTGCTGGCCGTCACGCTGGCGGCCACCTTCGACTACGGGCACACCGGGCGGGTGCAGCAGAGCGTCAACTGGTCGTGGGTCCCGGCCATCGGGCTCCGGTTCCACCTGGGCGTGGACGGGATCTCGCTGCCGCTGGTCCTGCTCACCGCGCTGCTGTGCGCGCTGTGCGCGGTGTACACCTTGCGGCCGTCCGCCCGGCCGGCCCGGCCGCGCGCCTTCGTGGCGCTGCTGTTGCTGATCGAGGTCGGCATGCTCGGCACGTTCGTGGCCTTCGACCTGCTGCTGTTCTTCGTGTTCTTCGAGGTCGTGCTGCTGCCGATGTACGGCCTCATCGCCGGCTGGGGCGGGCCGGGCCGGGCGGCCGCGGCACGTCAGTTCATTCTCTATACGCTGCTGGGTTCGGGGGTGCTGCTGGTCGGCCTGCTGCTGCTCGCCACGCAGACCGGGACCCTGGACATGGTGGAGCTGGCCGCCCGGCACGGCGCGGGGCTGAGCCGCGTCGTGCAGACCCTGGGCTTCCTCGCCATCGCCGGCGGCCTGGCGGTGAAGGCCCCGATGTGGCCGCTGCACACCTGGCTGCCCGACGCGCACAGCGAAGCGCCGACCGTGGGGTCCGTGCTGCTCGCCGGCGTGCTGCTCAAGATGGGCACCTACGGGCTGGTGCGGATCGCCGTGCCGATGCTGCCGGAAGGGGCCCACCGGCTGGCGCCCTTCCTGGGGGCGTTCGGGGTGGCCGGCATCATCTACGCCGGGCTGGCCTGCCTGGGGCAACGCAACCTCAAGCGGCTGGTCGCCTTCTCCAGCGTCGGGCACATGGGGTTCGTGCTGCTGGGGATCGCGACGCTGACCCAGGTCGGGATCAACGCGGCACTGTTCGGCAACATCGCCCACGGCCTGATCACCGGGCTGCTGTTCTTCCTGGTCGGTGGGGTTGCGGAACGCTACGGAACCACCGACATGGAGACCCTCGGCGGCGGCCTGCTGACCGCGGCCCCGCGGCTGGGTTCCCTGCTGGTACTCGCCGCGGTGGCGAGCCTCGGGCTGCCCGGACTCGCCGGGTTCTGGGGCGAGATGCTCGGCATGTTCGCGGCGTACCAGCCGGCGCCCGGGCTGAACCGGGGGGTGTACCTGGTCCTGCTGGCCGTCGCCGGGGTCGGCACGGTGCTCACCGCCGGGTACTTCGTCGCGATGCTGCGCCGGGTCGCCCAGGGCACGCTGCCGACGCGGTGGCGCGCCGTGGGCTTCCCGGACGTCACGGCCTACGAGCTGGCCGCGTGGACCCCGCTGGTGGTGCTGCTGGTCGCCGCGGGGCTCTGGCCGCGGCTGCTGCTCGGGCTGACCGGCGGGGCCGTCCGCTCCCTGCTCGGGGGCGTCTGATGCCGGGCGTCCAGGCCATCGACTACCTCGCCGTCGCCCCGCCGCTGGCGCTCGTGCTGGCCGCGCTGGCGGCGCTGCTGGTGGACGCCTTCGCGCCCGACCGGCCGGGCCGGGTGGCCGACACGGCGCTCGCCGGGCTGGCCGTCGCGGTGGCCGTCGAGGTGGTGCTGGCCGTGGACGTGCTGCACAGCGGCCGGCCGCGCGGCACGTTCTGCACGGCCGGCCCGGACGGCGCGGCCTCCTGCTCGTACGTGATCGACAACTTCACCCTCCTGTTCCAGCTGGTGATGCTGGTGGCCGGGGTGGTGGTGCTGCTGGTGTCCCGCACCGAGGTGCGCGACACCCGGCTGCCGGCCGGCGAGTTCCACTTCCTCGTGCTGGCGGCGCTGGCCGGGGCGGTGAGCCTGGCCGCCGGGCGGGACCTCATCACGCTGGCCGTGAGCCTCGAGGTGGTGTCGCTGCCGGTGTTCGCGCTGGCCGCGCTGCGCCGCTACGACGGCCGCTCCGCCGAGGCCGGCCTGAAGATGTTCCTCGTCTCGGTGGTGTCCACCGCGGTGATGCT
>JAOPWU010000025.1 GCA_025965515.1 Mycobacterium sp. | reverse complement strand
GGCGCCCCAGTGCCCCGCGCGGCCGCCGCCGCGCCCTGCGGGCCACCGTCGTGGGCGGCACGCTCGCGGCGGCTGCTTCCGTCACCGCCGCCTTCCTGATCGGCGGCGGTGCCACCTCCCCGCCCGTCGCGCCGGCCGGCGCCCGCCTGGTCGACCAGCACTGGGCCGTCACGACGGAGGTGCCGCTGTCGGAGCCCGGGTTGTCGCTCGCCGTCCTGAGCGCGGCGCCGTGAGGGCCGCCGTCGTCCGGCGGCTCGCGGGCGCCGGGGCCGTCCTCGCGGTCGCCGCCACGGCCGGGCTGGTCGTGGGCCGCCCGGGCGCGGGCTCGGCCGTGGCGGCCGTGGCGCCACTCGCCGGGGCCCAGCCCACCGCCTCGCCGACCGCCTCGCCGACCGCAGCCCCCGTGGCGGGCGGCGCGGACGCCGACGGCCCCGACGAGGTGGCCGACGCCCTCCGGCAGGGGTGGACGGCCGCCGCGCCGTCGCCGGCGATCACGCCGGGTACGGCCACCGTCTCGGCCGCCGCCCTGCTGTCCGCGGCTGTCCACGCCCGCACGGAGCTGCCCTACACCGGCACGCAGGTCGTCGCCGGCACCGACGGGGTCTCCCGGGCCGGCGCCGTCTTCTGGGTGGCGCACCAGGTGGGCGTCGGCTCGACCTTCACCACCCAGTCCGGCCGCACCCCGCAGGTGGTCCTCGAGCCCGACAGCGGACCCGTGGACAGCGCGCTCGGGCTCGACCTGAGCTCCGAGTCGCTCGCCGAGCTCCGCCGGCACTACGCGCTCGCTGTCGCCGGGACGTCGACCGTGGCGGGACGCTCGTCGACCGCGGTCGTCGCCAGCCGTACGGACGGCTCCCCGGCGGGGCGGTTCTGGCTCGACGACGTCACCGGGCTGCCGCTGCGTCGGGAGGTCCTGGCGGTGGACGGCACCGTGACGCAGCTGTCGGCGTTCCTGCGCGTCCAACCCGGCGGCACCGCCCCGCGGCTGGCCGCGACGGCGGCTCCCGCCCCGGGGGGGACGGCGCTCGGCCCCGCGGCGGTCGGCGCGCTGCGGTCGGGCGGCTGGTCCGTCCCCGCCCAGCTGCCGGGGGACCTCGACCTCTTCGACGCCCGGTGGGTCCCCGGCGCGGCCGCCGCCCTCCACCTCACCTACACCGACGGCCTGTCGACCGTCTCCGTCTTCGAACAGCGCGGTCGGCTCAGCGGGGTCGGGGCCGGCACCGGCTGGACCTCGCAGCCTCGCGCCGGCCGGACGGTGTGGGCCCCGCAGGGGCTGCCGTCCCGGTGGGCCTGGCAAGGCCCCAGCACGGTGGTGACGGTGGTGAGCGACCTGCCCGCCGCGGCTGCCGACGGGATCACCCTCGCCTTCCCGGCGGGCACCGCGGAGCGGGCCACCGGGGTCGGTGCCCGGCTGTCCCGCGGTTACCACAAGCTGGCGGCCTGGCTGCCGTGACCGCGCCCCGCACGGGGTCCGGGGCCCCGCCGGAGGGACGGCCGTCGGCGGGGCCGTCACAATGACTGCGACGGGAGGAACGCCGACGGCGTTCACGGTCGAGGGAGTCGTGTGAGCGAGCAGAACCAGGGTCCCGGACCCGATGCCTGGCTGGCCCCCGGTGGCGCGGCGGCCCCGCCCCGACGCGGCCGATGGCGCCGTACCGGCGGTGCCCCGAGCGGCACCGCGCCGATCGACCCCGCCGCCTCGACCGACCGCACCGAACCTGCCCCGCCCCTGCCGACCCCCGCCGCGGGGCCCGACCCCTGGACCGCCCCGTCGGCGCCCCCCGTCGGCCCCGAGGCCTGGGCCCCGCGGCCGGGGGCCGAGCCGTGGCTTCCCGGCGGCTATGGCGCCGACGGTGCCTGGCAGCAGCAGTTCGCCCCGCAGGCGGCGTACGCGCCGCCGCGGGAGCAGGGCGTCTGGCAGCCCCGGCCGCAGGGCGGCGGCACGGGCCCCGGGGGACCGACGCCGGGGACACCACCCCCCGCGGGCGGCTCCGGCCGCCGGATCCTGGCGCTGGTGGCGGTCGTGGCGGTCATCGCCGCGCTGCTCGGCGGCGTGGTCGGCGGGCTCATCACGCGTGGCTCGTCCCGCGGCCCCGTCGCGGCCCTGCCGGTGAACCTCGGCCGGGGCGGCGGCACCGACACCCCCGTCGACCGCAGCTCGACCTCCGTGCAGAGCATCGCCGCCAAGCTGCTGCCCAGCGTCGTGACGATCAACGTGTCCAACGCCACCGAGGAGGGCACCGGCTCCGGGATCATCCTGACGACCGACGGCTACATCCTCACGAACAACCACGTCGTCGCGCCGTCGCAGACCGGCGGCGAGCTCACCGTCACCTTCAACGCCTCGAAGGACCCGGTGCCCGCGACGATCGTGGGGCAGCCGGACCCGACGACGGACCTCGCGGTCATCAAGGTGCAGGGCACGACGACGCTCACGCCCGCCGTCCTCGGGCACTCGTCGAGCCTCGTGGTCGGCGACCCGGTGGTTGCCATCGGCGCCCCGCTCGGGCTCTCGTCGACGGTCACGCTCGGCATCGTCAGCGCGCTGGGCCGGCCGGTCGACGTGCCGACCCAGAACGGCCAGGGCTCCAACGTCCTCGACGCCATCCAGACCGACGCGGCCATCAACCCCGGCAACTCCGGCGGCGCACTCGTCGACAGCCTCGGCCAGGTCGTGGGCGTCAACAGTGCCATCGCCAGCCTGTCCGGCAGCGGCACCGGCAGCAGCGCGCAGGGCGGTTCCATCGGGATCGGCTTCGCCATCCCGATCGACGAGGCCAGCAGCATCGCCGAGCAGATCATCCGCACCGGGCACGCCACCCACCCGTACATCGGCGTGAACGCGCAGACGGTCAGCAGCCAGACGGCGCAGGCGCAGGGTCTGCCGCGCGGGGCGCTGGTCGCCAGCGTGGTGAGCGGCGGCCCCGCGGACAAGGCCGGGATCCGCCGCGGCGACGTCATCACCAAGGTGGACGCCACGACGATCGACAGCAGCGACTCCCTCGTGGTGGCGCTGCGGACCTACAAGATCGGTGACAAGGTGAGCATCACGTACGTGCGCTCTGGCCAGCCCCGGACGGCGACGGTCACACTGGTGGAGCGACAGCAGTGAGCGCACGCCCGGCCCGGGCGGCGTCGACCAGGGAGGTGTCCTCGTGCTGAACGGCCTGGGGATGCCCGAGATCCTGGTGCTGCTGGTGCTGGCGCTCTTCCTGTTCGGGCCCGAGCGGCTCCCCGGGGTGGCCCGCGACGCCGCGAAGGTGCTGCGTCAGCTGCGGAACATGGCCAACGACGTGACGCAGGACCTGCGCAGCGAGCTGGGGCCCGAGATGAAGGACCTGCAGCTCGAGGACCTGCACCCCCGCCGCTTCGTCGAGCGGCACCTGCTCTCAGACCTGGCGGACGACGAGGCGCCGGTGGGCAGTCGCCCTGGCGTCCCGGCCCAGGGCACCGCGGCGCCCCGGCGCACGACCCCGCGCCCGGTCGACCCGGCCGCGGCGCCGTCGTTCGACCCGGACACCACCTGACCGAGTGCGGCCGGCCGCGCCGCACCACCGCGTTGGCTGACGGGGCGCCCGAGGGGCGGACCGGCCGCCGGGCTCAGCCCTTGCGGACCGGGGAGATACCGAGCGAGAGGCCCGCGAGCCCGCGCCGTCGGCCGGCGAGCTGCTCGGCCACGGACCGCAGGGTCTTGCCGGCCGCCGAGTCGGGGTGCGAGACGACCAGCGGTACGCCCTCGTCGCCTCCCGTGCGCAGCGCCGGGTCCAGCGGGATGCTGCCGAGCAGCGGCACGTCGTGGCCCAGCACGTTGGTCAGCCCCGCCGCGACCGCCGCACCGCCGCCGGTTCCGAACAGGTCGAGCGTGCTGCCGTCGGGCAGCAGCATCGGGCCCATGTTCTCCACGACCCCGACCACGTTCTGCCGGGTCTGCGTGGCGATGGAGCCGGCGCGCTGGGCGACCTCCCGGGCCGCGAGCTGCGGGGTCGTCACGACGAGGATCTCGCTGGACGGGACCAGCTGGCCGAGCGAGATAGCGATGTCGCCGGTGCCCGGCGGGAGGTCCATCAGCAGCACGTCGAGGTCGCCCCAGAAGACGTCCGCGAGGAACTGCTGGAGTGCGCGGTGGAGCATCGGGCCGCGCCACGCGACCGGCGCGCCTTCGGGCGCGAACATGCCCATGGACATGGCCTTCACGCCGTAGGCCTGCGGCGGCATGATCATCTTCTCGACCATGGTGGGCTTGCCGGTGCAGCCCAGCAGCCGGGGGACGGAGAAGCCGTAGATGTCGGCGTCGAGGACGCCCACGGACATGCCCTGCTGGGCCATCGCGACCGCGAGGTTCACGGTGACCGTGCTCTTGCCGACCCCGCCCTTGCCGGACGCGACGGCGTAGACGCGGGTGAGCGAGCCCGGCTGCGCGAACGGGATGTCGCGGACGGCGACGTCGCCGCGCAGCTGCGTGTGCAGCCCCTTGCGCTGCTCGTCGCTCATGACGTCGAGCGTGACCGAGACGCCCGTGACGCCGGGGACGGCGGCGACGGCCGTGGTCACCCGCTTGGAGATCTCGTCCCGCATGGGACAGCCCGAGACGGTGATCCAGACGTCCACCCGCACCTGGCCGCCGTCGACGGCCACGTCCTTGATCATCCCGAGCTCGGGCAGCGGGCGGCCGATCTCGGGGTCGGACACCGTCGCGAGCGCCGCGTCGATGGCGTCGCGGGCGGGGGGGCCGGGGGGCGGTACGACGGACATGGCGTGACCTTCAGGTCGGCGGGGAGAGCGGCGCGCGACAGGCGCGTCGGAGTCCATCATAGGAGGTGGCCGAGGCCGTTTGGCACGCTAACCTGTTGCGATGGCAACTGTTGCGCGCATGCCCGCAGCCTCCGGCGCGGCGGTGTCGGTGCCCGAGCCGGGGCCGTCGACGGCTGCCGCGCTCAACGCCTGGCGCCTGGGCCTGCGGGCGCACGCGGAGATCACCCGCGTGCTGGAGGCGGACCTGCTCGCGGCGCACGACCTGCCGCTGTCGCACTACGACGTGCTGGTCCAGCTGGCCGAGGCCCCGGGGTCGCAGCTCCGGATGAGCGAGCTGGCCGAGCGGGTGCTGCTGTCGCGCAGCGGGCTGACCCGGCTCGTGGACCGGCTGGTCCGCGACGGTCTCGTGAGCCGCGAGGCCTGCCCCGACGACGCCCGCGGCATGTTGGCGGTCCTGACCCCTGCGGGCCGCGACCGGCTGCGGGAGGCGTCGCCCGTCCACCTGCGGGGCATCCAGCACCGCGTCTTCGACCGGCTCACGCCCACGGAGCTGGCGCAGCTGTCGCGCATCTTCGTCAAGCTCGTCGACGGCAGTGCGCCGCCCAGCCAGGCGGAGGCCGTGGGCGAGTAGGGCCGCGCTAGCCCGCCGCGGGGCCGCCGGGCTGGTGCTCCAGCGCGACGTCCGGCCAGCTGCCGAGCTCCGCGACCGGCAGGGCCGGGTCCGGGTGGGGAGGCGTGACCGGCTCGGGCGGGGTGACCTGTTCCCCGGTGGGGCGCTCCTTCTTGCGCTTCGGCTTCGCCTTGCCGTCGCGCGGGCGCCCCTCGATGTCCTCCGCGTGGGC
>JAOPWU010000014.1 GCA_025965515.1 Mycobacterium sp. | reverse complement strand
GGCCAGCGCCCGCGGGGGGTCGGCCACGCCCGCGGCGGCGAGCTGGCTCGCCAGCTCGTCGGCCGGCACGGCGGTGTGCCCGTCGCGGGCCGCGCGTTCGAGCAGCCAGCCGACGAGCGCCCGCCCGCGCAGCAGCCCGGCCCGGGGCCCGAGGTCTCCGGCGTTGCGGGCGAGCCGGTCCGCCTCGGCCAGCCCGACGTCGGGGAGGAGCAGCAGCGCCCAGGGGTCCCCGGCGAGCCGGGTGGCGGCACCCGGGCCGAGGACGGCGGTGGCCCGACCGGCGAGGCGGATCGGCAGGCCGGCCCGCGTCAGCAGCGCCGCCAGGTCGTAGACGTCCTCCGCGCCGATCAGCGAGGAGACGAGCCGCTCCGCGGTGCTCGCGCTCACGCCGGGGAGGGCGGCCAGCCGCGCCGCGGTGACCTGCTCACGGCGGACCACCCCCGAGCCGAGGACGCGGGGAGCGAGCGCGCGGCCCACCCCGGGCCAGAGTCCGGCGTCCACGAACGCCACGAAGAGCGGGTCCGCGTCGGGCGCCTGCGGGGTCACGGTCCGGGCGTCAGGCCGGGAAGCGCTCGGGGTACCCGAACGCGGGGGCGGAGACGTCGTCCAGCGCCGCGGCGATCTCGTACGGGACGGTGAGCTCCTCCGAGGCCAGCGCGCCGCGCAGCTGCGCGGCGGTCCGGGTCCCGACGATCGGCGCCGTCACGCCCGGCCGGTCCCGGATCCAGGCCAGCGCCAGGGCGACCGGGGACACGCCCAGCCCGTCGGCCGCGGTCAGGACCGCGTCGACGACCCGCGCGGAGCCCTCCGTGAGGTACGGACTGACGTAGCGGCGCCAGGAGTCGCTGGCGCCCCGGGAATCGGACGGCAGCGCCCCGCCCCGGTACTTCCCGGTGAGCACCCCGCGGCCGAGCGGGGACCAGGCCAGGACGCCCATCCCGAACTGGTCGGCGGCGGGCACGAGCTCTCGCTCGACGCCCCGGGCGAGCAGCGACCACTCGACCTGCGCGGAGACCAGCGGCGCCCGGCCCGGCCACGCCCGCTGCCAGGCGGCCATCGCGGCCGTCTGCCAGCCCGCGTGGTTCGACAGCCCGACGTACCGCGCCTTGCCGGACGCGACCGCTGTGTCGAACGCGGCCAGGGTCTCCTCGAACGGCGTCCGGGGATCCGGCTTGTGCAGCTGCCACAGGTCCACGGCCTCGACGCCGAGCCGCCGCAGCGACGCATCCAGGCTCGCCAGCAGGTGCCGCCGGGAGGCGCCCTGGCCGAGGGGAGTGGCGACGCCCGCCTTGGTGGCGATCACGAGCCCGTCGCGCAGCCCCGGGTCCCCGCCGAGCAGCCGGCCGAGGATGCGCTCGCTGTCCCCGCCGGCGTAGACGTCCGCGGTGTCCACCAACGTGCCGCCGGCGTCCCGGAACGCCCGCAGGGCGAGCGCGGCCTCGTCGGCGCCGGTGTCGCGGCCCCAGCTCATCGTGCCCAGGGCGAGCCGGGAGACGGTGAGGCCACTGGCTCCGAGCTGTCGGGTCTGCATGCCGACACCCTAGGAAAGCCCGCCGATCGGATCAGGCACGGGGGCACAGGCGCGCCGTGGGCGGTGATCGCAGGCGGGGACGGACCGGCCCGCTAGCGTCGCGTCGCAGGCAGCCGGCGCCGGAGGGCCCGGTCCGACAGGAGGTGTCATGGCACTGGGCATGATCGACGCGGTCGTCCTGGGCATCGTGGAGGGACTCACGGAGTTCCTGCCCGTGTCCAGCACGGGCCACCTGACCGTGGTCGAGGAGCTCCTGGGCTACTCCGTCAAGGACGATGCGATCACCGCCTTCACCGCGGTCATCCAGGTCGGGGCCATCGTGGCCACGCTGATCTACTTCCGCCGGGACATCGTGCGGCTGGTCGCCGCAGGCATCGGTGGCCTGGTGTCGCCGCCCCGCCGTCAGGACCCGGACTTCCGGTTCGCGTGGCTCGTCGTGGCGGGGTCGGTCCCCATCGGCATCGTCGGCCTGGCCGCCAAGTCCCTGGTCGAGGGGCCGCTCCGGAACCTGTACGTGGTGGCCGGGGCGCTGATCGTCTGGTCGGCCGTCATGGTCGCCGCCGAGCGGGTGGGGCGGCAGGACCGGCGCGGCGGGCAGGAGGGCGTGGCGCACCTGGAGGCCAGCGGCGGCACGGGGGCCGCGAGCGCAGCCGAGCGCAGCCTGACGTTGAAGGACGTGCTGTTCGTGGGCGTGCTGCAGTGCGTCGCCCTCATCCCGGGGGTGTCCCGCTCCGGCGCGACGATCAGCGGCGGCCTGTTCCGCGGCCTCGACCGGGTCACCGCCACCCGGCTGTCCTTCTTCCTCGCCATCCCGGCGCTGCTCGCGGCGGGCGGCCTGGAGCTCCCCAAGGCCGTCTCCGGCAACGCGGTCGGGGCCGGGCCGCTGCTGGTGGGCACGCTCGTGGCGTTCCTCGTGGCCTACGCGACCATCGCGTGGCTGCTCCGCTTCGTCGCCGCCCACCCCATCAGCACCTTCGTGCCCTACCGGATCGCTGCGGGCCTGGTCGTCATCGGCCTGGTGGCGTCGGGCGCCGTCAACGCCCGCTGATCCCGCGGCCGGGGGACGCGGCGGAGGCGCCCGTCCCCCGGCACGTAGGGTTGGGCCGGTGACCACGGTCCTCCTCGTCCGCCATGGCCTGACTGCGATGACGGGCCCGGTGCTGGCCGGCTGGACGCCCGACCTGCACCTCGACGATCGGGGTCGTAAGCAGGCCGAGGCGGTCGCCGCCCGCATCGCAGCGCTTCCGCTCGCCGCCGCCGTCAGCAGCCCCCTCGACCGCTGCCAGGAGACCGCGACCGCCGTCGTGGATGCGCAGCACGCCACCGGGCGGCCCCTCGAACTCGCGACGGACGACCGCCTGGGGGAGTGCCGCTACGGCGACTGGACCGGCAAGGAGCTGAAGGTCCTCGCCAAGGACCCGCTCTGGAAGGTCGTCCAGGCGCACCCGTCCGCCGTCGTCTTCCCCGGCCCGGAAGGGGAGGCGCTCCGCGACACCCAGGCCCGGGCCGTCGCCGCGATCCGCGACTGGGATGCGCGGATCGGCGCCGAACACGGCCCCGACGCGGTGTGGCTGGCCTGCTCCCACGGCGACGTCATCAAGGCGCTGCTGGCCGACGCGCTGGGCATGCACCTGGACCTCTTCCAGCGGATCGTCGTGGACCCGTGCTCGGTCTCCGTGGTGCGCTACACCGACACCCGGCCGTTCGTGCTGCGCTCCAACGACACCGGCGGCGACCTCGCGCAGTTCGCACCGCCCAAGCGCCGCCGCCGCGCGCGGTCCTCGGACGCGGTCGTGGGGGGTGGCGCCGGTGCGTGACCCCGGGAGGGGGAGGAGCGGGCGATGACGCGGGAGCTCTTCGTCTTCGAGCAACCCGAGCGCTTCGTCCCCGGCACCGTCGGCCAGCCCGGCGAGCGCGCGTTCTTCCTGCAGGCGGTCGACCGCGGCCGCTCGGTGACGGTGGCCCTCGAGAAGAGCCAGGTCGACCTGCTGGGGCGGCGGATGGCGTCGCTGCTCGATGAGGTGGAGCGGCGGACCGACCTCCCTGCGTCGCGCGCCGGCGCGGTCGACCTCGCCCCGCTGGAGGTCCCCTTCGACCAGGAGTTCCGGGTCGGCACGCTCACGCTCGCCTGGGACTCGGCCGGCTCGCGGGTGGTCGTCGAGGCGCAGGCGGTCGTCGAGACCGGGGAACCCGCCCCGCCGCTGTCGGACGACGACGGGCCGCCGACCCTGCGGGTGTACCTGTCGCCGGCCGCCGGCCGGGCCTTCGCGGCCCGCGCGTCACGGCTGGTGGACGCCGGCCGGCAGCCGTGCCCGCTCTGCGGCCTGCCCCTCGACCCGGCGGGCCACCTGTGCCCCCGGCTCAACGGGCACCGCGTTCCCGCCTGACCGCCAGACCACCCGCCGCACGACACGCGGCGGCCCCCCGGACAACGATGGAGCCATGACCGCAGCCGAGGAAGAGCCCCCGCTGCACCTGCTGGGTGCCGACGTCCACGCGGACGCGGTCCTCGACCTGCTCAGCGAGGGTGAGCTCGAGATCGAGGGTCGGCTGGTCGACGCCTCGAACGCGACCCTCTACTGCACGGTGCGGCGGGGGGAACTCCTCGCCACCTGCGTGTACAAGCCCATCGAGGGCGAGCGTCCCCTGTGGGACTTCCCGGACGGCACGCTGGCCGAGCGGGAGTACGCGGCCTACCTGGTGTCCGAGGCCACCCGCTGGGACCTGGTGCCGCGCACGGTGCTGCGCGACGGCCCGTTCGGGGCCGGGATGTGCCAGCTGTGGATCGACGTCGACGCCACCGTGGACCTGGGTGCGCTGGCGCGGTCCCGGCACCCGGACCTCCGCCGGATGGCGCTGCTCGACGCCGTCATCAACAACGCCGACCGCAAGGGCGGGCACCTGCTGCCGACGCCCGACGGCCGCGTCCGCGGCTGCGACCACGGCGTCTGCTTCTCCGCCGAGGACAAGCTGCGCACGCTGCTCTGGCAGTGGCGCTCGGAGCCGTTCACGGCGGACGAGGTCGCGGTCCTGCAGTCCCTGCGGACGCAGCTGGACGGGGAGCTCGGTGACGAGCTCTACGGCCTGCTCACCGTCACCGAGGTACGGGCCACCGTGCTGCGGCTGGAGCGGTTGCTGGCGACGGGGGTCTTCCCCGAGCCCTCGCAGGACTGGCCCGCCATCCCCTGGCCGCCGTTCTAGGCCGCCGGGCTTTCCGGGGCAGCCGGGGCCGCCCGTTAGGGTTCGGACGTGGAGTCCTGGGTCGCGCCGTCCGTTCCGCAGCTACCGGGCCGGGGCTACCCGTTGCGGCTGTGGGACACGGCGGCCGGCGGGCCGGCGGTGCTGGACGACGACCGGCCGCTGACGATGTACGTCTGCGGCATCACCCCCTACGACGCGACGCACCTGGGCCACGCCGCCACGTACCTGACCTTCGACCTCGTCCAGCGGGTGGCCCGCGACGCGGGCCGCGACGTCCGGTACGTCCAGAACGTCACCGACGTCGACGACCCGCTGTTCGAGCGGGCTGCGCGCGACGGCGTGGACTGGCAGGAACTGGGGGCCGAGCAGACGGACCTGTTCCGGTCGGACATGGTGGCCCTGCGCGTGCTGCCGCCCGAGCACTACGTGGGCGCGATCGAGGCGATGCCGCTCATCGTCGACGCCATCACGCGCCTCGCCGACACCGGCGCCGCGTACCGCCTCGACGGCGACGTCTACTTCGACGCGGCGGCCACGGGGTGGCTCGGCGCCGTGTCCCACCTGTCCCGGGACGAGATGCTGGAGGTGGCGGCGGAGCGCGGCGGCGACCCCCAGCGGCCCGGCAAACGGGACCCGCTGGACCCGCTGCTGTGGCTGGCGCAGCGCCCGGCCGAGCCCGGCTGGCCGTCGCCGTTCGGGCCCGGGCGCCCCGGCTGGCACATCGAGTGCACGGCCATCGCCCAGCACTACCTGGGGCCCGTCCTCGACGTGCAGGGCGGCGGGGCGGACCTCGCGTTCCCGCACCACGAGATGGGCGCGCTGCACGGGGCGGCGCTCACGGGGGAATGGCCGTTCGCCCGCTGCTTCGCGCACGCGGCGATGGTGCGGCTGGACGGCGAGAAGATGTCGAAGTCGCTCGGCAACCTCGTCTTCGTGTCGAAGCTGGTGGCCGGCGGGACCGACCCCGCAGCCATCCGGCTGGTCCTGCTGGACCAGCCCTACCGGCTCGACTGGGAGTACACCGACGCGCACCTGCGGCGCGCCGAGGAGCGGCTGGCCTGCTGGCGGGCCGGCGTCGCGCGCCCGGCGGGCCCCGACGGCGCAACGCTGCTGGACGTGGTGCGGGCCCGGCTGGCCGACGACCTGGACGCCCCCGGCGCGCTGGCCGCGATCGACGCGTGGGCCGCCACGGAGGGCGGGGACACGGCAGCGCCGACGCTCACCCGCGACCTGGTCGACGCCCTGCTCGGCGTGGCGCTCTAGGCGGTCCGGTCGCCCCGGCCGCTCAGGGCTGGCCGCCCCCGCGCCGCAGGAAGCGCTCGAACGCCCGCGCGATCGCCTCGCCGGACGCCTCCGGCAGCTCGTCGGTCGGCTCCCGGCTCTCCAGCTGCGCCACGTACTCGGCGACGTCGGAGTCCTCGCTGGCCAGCTCGTTGACGGTGCGCTCCCAGACCGTCGCCCGGGCCGGCAGGTCGCCGGACGGGACGGAGATCTCCAGCAGGTCCTCGATGTGGTCCAGCAGGGCCAGCGTGGCCTTGGGGGAGGGCGGCGAGGACACGTAGTGCGGCACGGCCGCCCAGAGGGACACGACCGGGATGCCGGCGGCGCCGAGCACCTCGCCCAGCACGCCGACGATGCCGGTCGGCCCCTCGTACCGGGAGACGGTCAGCCCCATCCGCTCGGCCTGCGCGCGGTCGGCCGCGGAGCCGCTCACCTGGATGGGCCGGGTGTGCGCGATGTCGGCGAGCAGCGCCCCGAGGGAGACCACCAGCTGGGCGCCCGACGCCTGCACCACGCTGACGATCTCCGCCGAGAAGCCCCGCCACCGCATGTTCGGCTCGACGCCGTGGATGAGCAGCACGTCGCGATCGGTCCCCGGCAGCGGGCACGCCGCGAACCGGGTCGTCGGCCACACGATGGTCCGTTCGGTTCCCGGCTCGCCGGCCTCGTCGTCCAGCAGCTTCACCGCCGGCCGGTTGACCTGGAAGTCGTAATAGTCGTCGGGGTCCAGGCCGCCGAGCCACTGGGCACCCCACGCGTCGTGCAGGTGCGCCACCGTGTCCGTCGCCGCGTCCCCCGCGTCGTTCCACCCCGCGAACGCCATCACCACGACCGGTGACCGCAGTCCCCGCACGCGCTCCGCCAGCTCGGCGGTGGTCGTGGGCGGGACGTCGGGGTGGGTCACGAACTACCTCCTACTGGTATGCACGATGAGCACGTCGCACGCGGCCCGGTGGCTGACGTTCTGCGGGACAGATCCCAGCAAACGCCCTGCGAGGCTGTTGAGTCCCCGATTCCCGACCACCAGCAGCTCCGCGTTGTACCGGCCCGCGAGTTCCACGAGCACGTCGACCGGGTCGCCGGCGACGGCCACGGGCTCCACGTCGGTCGCGCCCGCCTGCTTGGCCCGGTCCGCGGCGTCGCGCAGCAGATCCTCAGCGGGGTGCGCGCCCGCCACCTTGTAGGCCTCGTCGCCAAGTTGGTCCGCGGCCCGCTGCCGCTCGCGCGGCTGCATTTCACGGTAGGCGCACGCCACGACGAGCTTGGCACCCGCGTCCCCCGCGATGCCTGCCGCCCGGTCGACCGCCCTGAACGACGACTCCGAACCGTCCGTGCCCACCAGAACCGTCGTGTACGACCCCACCGGAACCTCCACGCCACCCCGGGAGCCCCCTGTCGGCGCCCCCGCTCCGGCGTCCGAACCTACCCCGCACGGCTACGATGCGCAGGTGACGAGCCCTGCGAAGACCGACCTGCTCGCCGCCCTCTCCCAGCGCGTTCTCATCGCCGACGGCGCGATGGGCACCATGCTGCAGGACGCGGGGGACCGGCTGGGCCTGACCCTCGACGACTTCGAGGGCCACGACGGCTGCAACGAGGTCCTCAACGTGACCCGCCCCGACGTGGTCCGCGAGGTCCACGACGCGTACTTCGCGGTGGGCGTCGACGCCGTGGAGACCAACACCTTCGGCACGAACTACGGCAACCTCGGCGAGTACGGCATCGTCGAGCGCACCGGCGAGCTGGCGCAGGCGGGTGCGCGCATCGCCCGCGAGGCCGCCGACGCGTGGTCCACACCGGAGCAGCAGCGCTACGTCATCGGGTCGGTGGGGCCGGGCACCAAGCTGCCCACGCTGGGCCACGCCCCGTACGCCCTCCTGCGCGACGTCTACCAGCAGCAGGTCGAGGGGATGCTCGACGGCGGCGTGGACGCCGTCCTCGTCGAGACCTCACAGGACCTGCTGCAGACCAAGTCCGCGCTGGTGGGCGCCCGGCGCGCCATGCGCGTGGCAGGCCGCGACGTCGCGCTGATCGCGCACATCACGGTCGAGACCACCGGCACGATGCTGCTGGGCTCCGAGACGTCCGCCGCGCTGACCGCGCTGGAGCCGCTCGGGATCGACCTCATCGGGTTGAACTGCGCGACCGGCCCGGCGGAGATGAGCGAGCACCTGCGCACGCTGAGCCAGCTCGCGCGCGTGGGCCTGTCCGTCATGCCGAACGCGGGGCTGCCCGAGCTCACCGCGCAGGGGGCGCGCTACCCGTTGCAGCCCGAGGAGCTCGCGGAGGCGTTGGAGCGGTTCGTCCGCGACTACGGCGTCGGGCTCGTCGGGGGTTGCTGCGGCACCACGCCCGAGCACCTGCGCCGCGTGGTCGAGCGGGTCCGCGGCATGGCGCCCGCGGCGCGCGACCCGCGCCCCGAGCCGGGGGTGGCCAGCCTCTACAGCGCCGTGCCGTTCCGGCAGGACGCCAGCGCGCTGATGATCGGCGAGCGCACCAACGCGAACGGCTCCAAGGCGTTCCGCGACGCGCTGCTCGCCGGCGACGGCGAGCGCATGGTCGAGATGGCACGCCAGGGCACGCGCGAGGGCGCCCACCTGCTGGACGTCTGCGTGGACTACGTGGGCCGCGACGGGGCCGTCGACATGGCCGACGTCATCGCCCGCTACGCCACCGCCTCGACCCTGCCCATCGTGCTGGACTCCACCGAGCCCGCCGTGATCCAGGCCGGGCTCGAGCGTCTCGGCGGCCGGGCCGTCATCAACAGCGTGAACTTCGAGGACGGCGAGGGCCCCGAGAGCCGGTTCGCCCGCGTGATGCCGCTGGTGCAGGAACACGGCGCCGCGGTCATCGCGCTGACGATCGACGAGACCGGCCAGGCGCGCACCGTCGAGCACAAGCTGGCGGTCGCCGAGCGGCTCATCGACACCCTCGTGGGGCAGTGGGGCCTGCAGGAGTCCGACATCCTGGTCGACTGCCTGACGTTCACCCTGGCGACGGGGCAGGAGGAGTCCCGCAAGGACGGCATCGCGACCATCGAGGCGATCCGGCAGCTGTCCGAGCGGCACCCCGCCGTGCAGACGGTGCTGGGCCTGTCGAACGTCTCGTTCGGGCTGTCACCGGTGTCCCGCCAGGTCCTCAACAGCGTCTTCCTGGCCGAGTGCCGGGACGCGGGGCTGACCGCCGCGATCGTCCACGCGTCGAAGATCATCCCGGTCGCGCGCATCCCCGAGGAGCAGGTGCAGGTCGCCCTCGACCTCATCTACGACCGCCGCCGCCCGGCCACCGCCGACGCGCCGGCCTACGACCCGCTGACCCGCTTCCTGCAGCTGTTCGAGGGCGTCTCGGCCACCGACGGGCCGTCGCGGGCCGAGCAGCTGGCCGCGCTCCCGTTGGAGGAGCGGCTGCAGCGCCGCATCATCGATGGCGAGCGCATCGGGCTGGACGGCGACCTGGCCGAGGCGCTGCAGACGCGCACCGCACTGGACATCGTGAACACCACGCTGCTGGCCGGCATGAAGGTGGTGGGCGAGCTGTTCGGCTCCGGGCAGATGCAGCTGCCGTTCGTGCTGCAGTCCGCCGAGGTCATGAAGGCCGCGGTCGCCTACCTCGAGCCTCACATGGACAAGGCCGACTCCGCGGGCAAGGGCACGATGGTGCTCGCCACGGTGAAGGGCGATGTCCACGACATCGGCAAGAACCTGGTCGACATCATCCTGTCGAACAACGGCTACACGGTCGTGAACCTCGGCATCAAGCAGCCCATCGCCGCCATCGCCGAGGCCGCCCAGGAGCACAAGGCCGACGCCATCGGGATGTCGGGGCTGCTGGTGAAGTCCACCGTCGTGATGCGCGAGAACCTCGGGGAGCTCAACGCCCGCGGCGTCACCACACCGGTGGTGCTGGGCGGCGCCGCCCTCACCCGTTCCTTCGTCGAGGACGACCTCACCGAGGTCTACGGCGGCGAGGTGGCCTACGCGCGCGACGCCTTCGAGGGGCTGCGGCTCATGGACACCCTCATGGCCGGCACGGCCGCCGGGGCACCGTCCTGGCTGGGTGACCGGAGCGACGCCGACCGGCAGAAGGCGGAGGAGCGGCGCAACCGCCGCCGCCGCGCGCAGGCCGCCCGTGACCGGGCCGAGGCCGACGCCCAGCCGCCCGCGCGCTCCGACGTCGCGACCGATGTGGACGTCCCGACGCCGCCGTTCTGGGGCAGCCGGGTGGTCAAGGGCATCCCGCTGGCGGACTACGCGGGGCTGCTCGACGAGCGCGCCACGTTCCTGGGCCAATGGGGGCTGCGCGGCACGCGCGGCGGGGAGGGCCCCAGCTACGAGGAACTGGTGGAGACCGAGGGCCGGCCGCGGCTGCGTGCCTGGCTCGACCGGTTCACCGCCGAGCAGGTGCTGCAGGCGGCCGTGGTCTACGGCTACTTCCCGTGCGTCAGCAAGGGTGACGACCTGATCGTGCTCGCCGAGCCGCGCCCCGACGCACCGGAGGTCGCGCGGTTCACCTTCCCGCGGCAGCGGCGCGACCGGCACCTGTGCATCGCCGACTTCTTCCGCCCGGCGGAGTCGGGCGAGGTCGACGTCGTGGCGTTCCACGTCGTGACCATGGGGCAGCGGATCAGCGACTTCGCGAACGTGCTGTTCGCGGGCGACTCGTACCGCGACTACCTCGAGGTCCACGGGCTCGGCGTGCAGCTGACCGAGGCACTGGCCGAGCACTGGCACTCCCGGGTCCGCACGGAACTCGGCATCGCCACGGCCGACAGCTCGGACCTCGACCAGATCCTCGGCCACCAGGGCTACCGCGGCTCGCGGTACAGCTTCGGCTACGGCGCCTGCCCGAACCTGGAGGACCGCGCCACCATCATGCGGCTGCTCGACGCGCAGCGGATCGGCGTGGAGCTGTCCGAGGAGTTCCAGCTGGCACCCGAGCAGTCCACCGACGCGCTGATCGTCCACCACCCCGAGGCGAAGTACTTCAACGCCCGATGAGGGCGCACCGGTGAGCGACCTGCCCGCCGCGCTGCTCTGGGACATGGACGGCCTGCTGGTCGACAGCGAGCCCGTCTGGAGCATCGCCGAGACGGAGCTCTACGCGTCGTGGGGCCGCGTCTGGACCGAGGAGGTCAAGGCCGCCTGCATGGGGCGCCGCCTCGACACCGCCGTGCCGATCATGATCGAGTACGCGGGCGTCCATGCTGACCCGGCGGCCGTGTCGGCGTGGCTGCTCGACCGCATGGTCCAGCTGTTCGCCGCGGCGCTGCCGTGGCGGCCGGGCGCGCTGGAGCTGCTGGCGGAGACGGCGGAGCTCGGCATCCCGCAGGCACTCGTGTCGTCCTCGTACCGCGTCCTGGTGGACGCCGTGGCGGCGGTCAGCGGGCCCTGGGCCCTCACCCTGGCCGGCGACGAGGTCGTGCGCGCCAAGCCGGACCCCGAGCCCTACCGCACGGCGGCGGCGACGCTGGGCGTCGCGCCGGGGGAGTGCCTGGTGCTGGAGGACAGCCTGTCGGGTGCCCGGTCGGGCCGGGACGCGGGCTGCGCCGTGATCGTCGTGCCGTCGATGGCGCCGGTGCCGGCCGACCCGGGCTGGACCGTGCTGCCGAGCCTCACGGACGTCGACCTGGCGGCCGTGCGCCGCTGACCGGGGTCAGCGCGGGACGGCCGCAGGCTCCCGCAGCCGCGGGGTGGGCACGTCGCCCGCCGCGGCGTCGGGATCGGCCGCGGTGGCCGGTGCCGCCGGCGCATGGCGACGGCCGAGCGCCCGCACGTACCAGCCGACGCCGAGCGCTCCCGCCAGCGCCACCGCGGTGAGCACGCCCGCGAGGGGGGTGCTCACACCCAGCAGCTTCGCCGCGCTCGCCACGAGCACGACGGCCAGGGCGCCCCGGATGAGGCCGGAGGAGGAGCGCGCGCTGATCCGTGCGCCCAGGTAGGCCCCCGGAACGCTGCCGATGATCAGGGACGTGGTCAGCCCGAACTGCACGGACCCGAACAGCACGTGGGCCAGCGCGGCGCTGAACACCAGCGGCACGGCCTGCACGAGGTCGGTGCCGACGAGTTGCCGCGGGGAGAGCCTCGGGTACAGCGCCATGAGCGCCACCACCATCAGGCTGCCGCTGCCCACGCTCGTCAGGCCCACGACGAGGCCGCCGACGACGCCGACCGTGAGCGTCGCCAGGCGCCGGACGGGGATGTCGGAGGTCGGTCCCTCCTCGACGGGCGCCGCGGCGCGTGCCTGGCGCAGGACCCGGTAGGCGAGGAGGGCGACGGTCATGACGAGCGCACCGCCGAGCAGCCGGCTCACCAGGTCCTGCAGCGACTGACCGCTGCCGAGGGCCCGCAGCAGCAGCACCCCGCCGAAGGCGCCCGGCACGCTCCCGGCGGCCAGCCACCCGACGAGGCCCCGGTGCACGGTGCCGCGCCGCAGGTGCACGCCGCTGCCGACCGGCTTCATGACGGCCGCGGCGACGAGGTCGCTGGACACCGCGGACATCGGCTGCACCCCGAAGATCAGCACGAGGATCGGCGTCATGAGCGCGCCGCCGCCCATGCCGGTCAGCCCCACGACGACGCCGACGATGAGCCCGGCGACGACCACCCAGAAATCCACGTCCATCCCTCCGACGTCGCCCCACCCGACGCCGATCCGGTCTGCGCGTCCGACCGCGGGGCGCGGTACCGGGTGGCAACTGCCCCCTTGAGAAGACTATTCCTACCAGCTCGGTGGGAACTATGACAGCGGTGACGCGGGTGATCCGCGCGCGGGGACGCCGTGCCGGGGAAGCGGCCTCGGGAAGGCAGCGTCAGGCGTCGACCGGGTCGCCCAGCGCCGCGGCGGGGGAGACGACCGCCACGTCGGACGGCAAGGCCGCCGGCAGCGGAGGCGGCGTGCCCCCGAAGACGGGGCAGAGCGCCTGGTGCGCGCAGTAGCCGCACAACGGCCCCTTGGTGGGGCGCCAGTCGCCGGTCACGTGCGCCCGCTCGATGGCCGACCACAGCGCCAGCACCTTGCGCTCGGTCGCCCGCAGGTCGGACTCGTCCGGCGCGTAGCGCAGGAGCGAACCGTCCCCCAGGTAGACGAGGCGCAGCTCGCGGGGGATCACGCCCCGCGCGCGCCAGAGCACCAGCGCGTAGAACTTCATCTGGAAGAGCGCACGGCCCTCGAACAGCTCGCTGGGGGAGCGGCCGGTCTTGTAGTCGACGACCCGCAGGTCGCCCGCGCCGTTGCGGTCCAGCCGATCCACGTAGCCGCGCAGCCGGAGCCCGTCGGGGAGGACCGCCTCGACGTACTCCTCGGTGGCGGCCGGGGCCAGTCGCGTCGGGTCCTCGAGCGTGAAGTAGGTGCGGACCAGCCGTTCCGCCTCCGCCAGCCAGCGCTGCTCGGCCTCGTCCGCCGCCGGGGCGGGGGCGTCCGCGGCGGGCGCCGGCGCCGGGAACAGCTGCGCGAGCTCGGGGGTGCGCTCCTGCAGCTGCGTCCACGCGGGTGCGAGGAGCTCCACCGCCCGCTCCGGGGACCGCAGCTCGGCGGGCAGCGTGAACAACTCCTCCAGCACGGCGTGCACGAGCGTCCCGCGCACCGCAGCCGGCGAGGGGGGCTCGGGCAGCTTGTCGACGACCCGGAAGCGGTACTTCAGCGGGCAGGCCATGAAGTCGGCGGCCCGGGAGGGCGACAGGCTGCCGCGGTGACCGTCCGACGCGCCCCGCGGCTGGTCGGGCACCACCCCGCCCTCCGGCAGGGGATCGACCGGCTCGAGGGGCAGGGCGACGGGGGAGGCCATGACTCCACGGTAGGCCGCCCGTACGACAGAACCGCCGGCTCCGCCGGGTACGGTCCCGGAGTGTCGGTCCCGGGCCCGCGAGGCCACCGCCGGTGGGCGTCCGGACCCGTGCGCCGCCCGGTCACCGCGCGGCTGTCGCTCGGCCGGTGGTGGGGCGTCCCCGTCACCGTCACCCCCGCGTGGCTCCCCGGCTTCGTGCTGGGGACGCTGCTCGCCGCCCGGCTGCTGGACCGGCACGGCAGCGGGTCCGCCGCGCTGCTCCCCGTCGCCGCCGCCGGTCTGATCGGCCTGTTCCTCTCGGTGGTGCTGCACGAGGTGGGCCACGCGGCCGCCGCGCGGGCGTTCGGCGCCACGGTCCTCGCGGTGCACGTCGGCCTCGCCAGCTGCACCACCACCATCGCCTGGGCCCGGCGGCGCACCCTGCCGCAGACGCTGACGGCGGCCGCCGGGCCGGGGGTGAACCTCCTGCTCGCTGCGCTGGGCGCCGTGGTCCTCGCCCGGCTCCCTGGCGCGACACCGACCGCCGCGGCGGCGCAGGACGTCGTGCGCGGCGTCGTGGCCGCCAACGTCGCCCTCGCCGGCTACAACCTGCTGCCCGGCCTGCCGCTGGACGGCGGCCAGGTGCTCGGCGGGGTACTGACCCCGCTGCTGCGGTCACCCGTGCGCGCGGAGCTGGTCGCGGCCCGGGTGGGCCAGCTGCTCGCGGTCGCGATCGCCGGGCTCGCGGTGGGCCTGGGGTGGGCCCAGGGGCTGCTGCCGGGCCTGGCCGTCGCCGTGGCAGCCGTGCTGCTCGGGGCCGGTGCCACGGGCGAGGTTCGCCGGGCGACGCTCGGCGCCGCCCTGGAGGGCCGGCGACTGGGGGACCTGGCCCGTCCCGCGCTGCTCGTGGACCCGGCCACTCCGGCCACCGCCCTCGACCCCGCCGCCGGACCCTGGCTGGTCGGCACGCGGCCGGCGGAGGGTCCGCCGCTGGTGACGGGCTGGCTCGGGGCCGACGACGTCCGGGAGGCGGCGCGGACGCCCGGGGCACTGTGCGGCGCGCTGGCCCACCCGGTCGCGGGCGGCGCCTGGCTCGACGGCGCAGCCCCGGCCGAGAACCTGCTGGAGCGGCTGGGGGACACTCCAGCGAGCAGCTTCGTGGTCACCGGGCCCGGCGAGCCCGGCCCCGCGCCGGGAACGCACCCTGCCGCTCCCGCGGGACCCGGGCTGCTCGTGGTCGCGGATCTCCTCCGCCGACCCTCCCGCCGCGCCCGCGGCCCACACCTCTGAGGAGCTCACCATCGTCGCCGGCGACACCGCCCCGCTCGACCCCCATCAGCCCACCGGGACCCGCAAGCGCCGGGGCCCGCTCCAGGCCGGGGACGCGGTCCGCCTGACGGACCCCAAGGGTCGCCACCTGTCGACCGTGCTCGTGCCGGGCCGCGAGGTGCACACGCACAAGGGGTCCATCGCGCACGACGACCTCATCGGCGGCCCCGAGGGGGTCGTGGCCACCACCACCGGCGGGACGCCCTACCTGGTGCTGCGGCCGCTCCTCGTGGACCACGTGCTGTCGATGCCCCGCGGCGCCGCCGTCGTCTACCCGAAGGACGCGGCGCAGATCGTCGCCTACGCCGACGTCTTCCCCGGCGCGCACGTCGTGGAGGCGGGCGTCGGTTCCGGCGCCCTCACCTGCTCGCTGCTGCGGGCCGTCGGGGACACGGGCACCGTGTCGTCGTACGAGCGGCGCGCGGACTTCGCGGAGATCGCCGCCCGCAACATCGAGGCGTTCTTCGGCGGCCCCCACCCGGCGAGCCGGATCACGCACGGCGACCTCGCGACCGAGCTGCCGAAGTCGGAGACGGACCGCGACGTGGACCGCGTCGTCCTCGACATGCTCGCGCCGTGGGAGTGCCTCGACGCGATCAGCGCGGTGCTGGTGCCCGGCGGCGTCGTCTGCTGCTACGTGGCGACGACGACGCAGCTCTCCCGCACGGTCGAGGCCCTGCGGGAGCACGGCACCTTCACCGAGCCGCAGCCCTGGGAGTCGATGGTGCGCGGCTGGCACGTCGACGGGCTCGCCGTCCGGCCGGACCACCGCATGATCGGCCACACCGGGTTCCTGGTGACCTCGCGCCGGCTGGCCGACGGGGTGGCCCCGCCGCCGCGCCGCCGCCGCCCCGCGAAGGGCGCCCGGCCGGAGGAGGAGACGCCGGACACCGCCGAGGCCCGCGCCGAGGGCCCGGCCGTTCCGTTCCGGCCGAACCTGCCCTGACCCGGCCGAACCTGCCCTGACGGGACCGGGGGCTCAGTCCTCGCCGCCGGCCACGACCGCCCCGTCGGCGGCGTCGACGACGTAGATGCAGTCACCCGGGCACTCCCGGGCCGACTGCACCACGTCCAGTACGAGGTGGGACGGCACCTGCCGGGTGGCTCCGGGCGCCGCCAGCAGCTCCCCGTCGGTGTCGCGCACGTAGGCGAGCCCGTCGATGTCGAACTCGAAGATGTCCGGCGCGAGCTGCACGCAGAGCCCGTCGCCGGTGCACATGTCCTGGTCGACCCGCACGGCGACGTCGCGGGAACCCGCCGCGGCCTCCTGGACGGCGCGCGCCGCCGCAGCGGGGTCGGCGGGAGAGGAGGCCGGCGAAATCGTCTGCTGGTGCGTGGTCACGCTGCCCACTCTCCCACCCTCCGGGCGGGCCCGCACGGGGGAGAGGGGGCATGCCCGCCCCGGGCGAACCCGCGCGGTCGCGCTGTCCCGGCGCGCTCGCCTGGGTAGGGTGGACGACATCGGCCGAGGGCGGTCGGCGGGCACAGGTCCGGCCGGCAGTTCCGCGTCGTGCAGGCACTCCGCGGCATCCGCCGCGACAGGGCAGCAGGAGGTGGCGTCGTGGCAGGCACCCGGTCCGGGGACGACCCGGAGCAGCGCGCGGCTCGGTCCGAGCAACAGGTCGCGGAACTCACCACGCAGCTCGCGTTCTTGTCCGAGGAAGTCGCCATGCTCCGGCGGCGGCACTCCGACACGCCCGGTCGCACCCGTGCGGTCGAGGAGCGGCTCGTCGAGGCCCAGGGCCGCGTCGCCTCGCTCACCGCGACGAACGACAAGCTCGCCGCGACCCTGCGGGACGCGCGCGACCAGATCGTCGCGCTCAAGGAGGAGATCGACCGCCTCGCCCAGCCGCCCAACGGCTTCGGGTACGTGGTGGCGGTCCACGACGACGACACGCTCGACGTGTTCACCGGCGGTCGCAAGCTGCGGGTCTCGCTCAGCCCGGCGGTCGAGGCGGCGGACCTGCACCGCGGCCAGGAAGTCCTGCTCAACGAGGCGATGAACGTCGTCCGCGCCCTGGACTACGAGCGGCACGGCGAGATCGTGACGCTCAAGGAGCTGCTGGACGGCGGCGCCCGGGCCCTGGTCGTGGGGCACACGGACGAGGAGCGCGTCGTCGCGCTCGCGGACAGCCTGGTCGGCACGCCCGTGCGCGCCGGCGACGCGCTGCTGCTGGAGCCCCGCGGCGGGTTCGTGTACGAGCGGATCCCGAAGAGCGAGGTCGAGGAGCTCGTCCTCGAAGAGGTCCCCGACATCGACTACACCGACATCGGCGGCCTGGCGTCGCAGATCGAGCAGATCCGCGACGCCGTCGAGCTGCCATTCCTGCACGCCGACCTCTTCCGCGAGCACGCGCTGCGCCCGCCGAAGGGCATCCTGCTGTACGGGCCGCCGGGGTGCGGCAAGACGCTCATCGCCAAGGCCGTCGCCAACAGCCTGGCGAAGAAGGTCGCGGAGGTCACCGGTAAGCCGGAGGGCCGCTCCTTCTTCCTGAACATCAAGGGCCCCGAGCTGCTCAACAAGTACGTCGGCGAGACCGAGCGACACATCCGGCTGGTGTTCCAGCGCGCCCGGGAGAAGGCCAGCGAGGGCACGCCGGTCATCGTGTTCTGCGACGAGATGGACTCGATCTTCCGGACCCGCGGATCCGGGGTGTCGAGCGACGTCGAGACCACGATCGTGCCGCAGCTGCTCAGCGAGATCGACGGCGTCGAGGGGCTCGAGAACGTCATCGTCATCGGCGCCTCGAACCGCGAGGACATGATCGACCCGGCCATCCTGCGCCCCGGCCGGCTCGACGTGAAGATCAAGATCGAGCGGCCCGACGCCGAGAGCGCCAAGGACATCTTCTCGAAGTACATCGTCCCCACGCTGCCGCTGCACGACGAGGACCTCGCCGAGCACGGCGGCGACCGGCAGGTGACCTGCGAGGCGATGATCCAGCGGGTCGTCGAGCGGATGTACTCGGAGACCGAGGAGAACCGCTTCCTCGAGGTGACCTACGCGAACGGGGACAAGGAGGTCCTCTACTTCAAGGACTTCAACTCCGGCGCCATGATCCAGAACATCGTCGACCGGGCCAAGAAGATGGCCATCAAGAGCTGGCTCGACAACGCGCAGCGGGGGCTGCGGATCGGGCACCTGCTGGCGGCCTGCGTCGACGAGTTCAAGGAGAACGAGGACCTGCCCAACACGACCAACCCGGACGACTGGGCGAGGATCTCGGGCAAGAAGGGGGAGCGGATCGTCTACATCCGCACGCTCGTGTCCGGCAAGGGCAGCGACGCCGGCAAGTCCATCGACACCGTCGCCAACACGGGCCAGTACCTCTAGCCCGTCGGCGACCAGCAGGTAACCGGCTCCGCAGACCCGGCCGCCGCCCCCCGGGGTCCGCGGCCGGGCCACGATCAGGGAGGCACCGTCGTGTCGTTCCCCGCCCCGCCGCCCGTGCCGCACCCCGCCTCGCCGACGCTCACCCCCGAGCAGCCGTCCTTCGGCGTCCGCCGGGTGATGGGCACCGAGGTCGAGTACGGCGTCTCGGTCCCCGGCCAGCCGGGCTACAACGCGATGGTGGCGTCCAGCCTGATCGTCAACGCGTACGCGTCGGCGGCGCTGCGCCGCGCGGAGTCGTCCGGCGGGTCGCACCGGGCCGCGCGGTGGGACTTCGAGGAGGAGAACCCGCTCCGGGACGCCCGCGGCTTCGAGGCCGCCACCCGGGTGGACACGGGCGAGCCCGCCAACGACGACGAGTCGCTGGGCCTGGCGAACGCCATCCTGCCCAACGGGGCGCGGCTCTACGTCGACCATGCGCACCCGGAGTACTCGGCGCCCGAGTGCACCTCCCCGCTCGACGTCGTGCGCTGGGACAAGGCCGGCGAGCGGGTCATGGCGGAGGCCGCGCGACTGGCCGCCGCCGTGCCGGGCAGCCCGACGCTGCAGCTGTACAAGAACAACACCGACAACAAGGGCGCGAGCTACGGCTCGCACGAGAACTACCTCATGGCGCGCAGCACGCCGTTCGGCGAGATCGTCCGGCACCTGACGCCGTTCTTCGTGTCGCGGCAGGTCGTGACGGGCGCCGGCCGGGTCGGGATGGGGCAGGACGGCCGGGGGACCGGCTTCCAGCTGACGCAGCGGGCGGACTTCTTCGAGGTCGAGGTCGGACTCGAGACGACGCTGAAACGGCCCATCATCAACACCCGGGACGAGCCGCACGCCGATCCCGACAAGTACCGCCGGCTGCACGTGATCATCGGTGACGCGAACCTCTCGGAGGTCTCCACCTACCTCAAGGTCGGGACCACCTCGCTGGTGCTCTCCATGATCGAGGCCGGCTGGCTCGCCGACGACCTGTCCGTCGAGGCGCCGGTGGCTGCCCTGCGGGCCGTTTCGCACGACCCGTCGCTCCGCCAGACGATCACGCTGGGCGACGGCCGCCGGCTGACCGCGGTCCAGCTGCAGATGGAGTACCTGGACCAGGCCCGCAAGTTCGTGGAGGACCGCTACGGCACGGACGCCGACGCGCAGACCCTCGACGTCCTCGCCCGGTGGGAGTCCGTCCTCACCCGCCTCGAGGTGGACCCGTTCAGCTGCTCCCGGGAGCTCGACTGGGTCGCCAAGCTCGAACTGCTCGAGGGGTACCGCGCCCGCGACGGGCTCGACTGGGACGCCGCGCGGCTGGCGCTCGTCGACCTGCAGTACAGCGACGTCCGGCCCGACCGGGGGCTGTACAACCGGCTGGTGGCCCGCGACCGGATGGTGCGCCTCGTGCCCGAGCGGGACGTCATCACGGCGATGACGCAGCCGCCCGCGGACACCCGCGCGTACTTCCGCGGCCGCTGCATGCACGACTACGTCGACGCGGTCGCGGCCGCGTCCTGGGACTCCGTCATCTTCGACGTGGGCCGGGAGGCCCTGCAGCGGGTCCCCATGCTGGAGCCCCTGCGCGGCACGGCGGCGCACGTCGGCGCGCTGCTGGACGCCTGCCCCACCGCACGCGACCTCGTGGACCGGCTCACGGGCCACTGATCGTGGCGCGGTGCCGTCCGCGGCCCGACGGCCTACGCTGAGGGAAGACGTCCCGGCAGCGGGCGGGCGAACGAGGGAGCGCACATGGCGGACAGCGGCGGCCAGCAGCAGAGCGGCCGGGACACCTCGTCCGAGCACGTCGACGAGGTCGAGACCACCGACAGCGGTGAACTCGCCGAGCGCCAGGAGCAGCTGTCGGACGACGTCGACGCGATCCTCGACGACATCGACGCCGTCCTCGAGGAGAACGCCGAGGAGTTCGTGAAGGGGTACGTGCAGAAGGGCGGCCAGTAGCCACCGCCGCGCGACCCGCGGGGCACCCCGGACGGAACGGTTTGGATAGGGTCTCCAGCAGTCGCCGGTGGCCCGCCGGCCGGGCACGTCAGGAGGCCGTGTGACCGACGGAGCAGTCGGACGGGGAGGCCTCGCCGGCCACTTCATGGCGCCCGGCACCGGATCCTTCACGGAGTGGCTCGCCGGCCACGACAGCTCGCTGCTGCCGCGCCGGGCCGAGGCGCTGGCGCGGCCCGTCGACGCCGCGGAGGCCCCGCACGGCACGACGATCGTCGCGATCACCTTCCCGGGCGGTGTCGTCGTCGCGGGCGACCGCCGGGCCACCATGGGCAACCTCATCGCCCAGCGCGACATCGAGAAGGTCTTCCCGGCCGACGACTACTCCGCCATCGGCATCGCGGGTACCGCCGGGCTCGCCGTCGAGATGGTCGGCGTGATGCAGCTGGAGCTCGAGCACTACGAGAAGCTCCGCGGCAGCCTGCTGTCCTTCGACGGCAAGGCGAACTGGCTCTCCCGCATGATCCGCGGCAACCTCGGCATGGCCATGCAGGGCCTGGCGGTCGTCCCGGTGTTCGCGGGCTGGGACTCCCAGACGCTCCGGGGCCGCATCTTCTCCTACGACGTCACCGGCGGCCGCTACGAGGAGTCCGACTACCACTCGACGGGCTCCGGCTCGCTCTTCGCCCGCAGCGCGCTGAAGAAGCGCTTCCGGCCCGGGCTGGACGCCGACGCCACCGTGCGGCTGGCCCTCGACGCCCTCTACGACGCCGCCGACGACGACTCGGCCACGGGCGGCCCCGATCTCACCCGGAAGATCTTCCCGGTGGTCGCCGTCATCACCGCCGACGGCTACCGGCGGCTGTCCGAGGAGGACCTGGCCGGGGTCGTGGAGCAGCTCGTCGCCGACCGGATGGAGCGGCCGGGCGGCTGACCCGCCCCGCAGCCGCCCTCCACCCCGCCGCAAGGAGCCCGCCCGTGACCACGCCGTTCTACTTCAGCCCCGAGCAGATCGTCCGGGACAAGTCCGAGTTCGCCCGCAAGGGCATCGCCCGCGGCCGCAGCGTCGTCACGGTCGCGTTCGACGAGGGCATCCTCTTCGTCGCGGAGAACCCGAGCAGCGCGCTCCACAAGATCAGCGAGATCTACGACCGCATCGCCTTCGCCGCGGTCGGCAAGTACAACGAGTTCGAGAACCTGCGCGTCGCCGGCGTCCGCATGGCGGACCTGCAGGGCTTCACCTACGACCGCAGCGACGTCAACGGCCGGATGCTCGCAGTGGCCTACGCGCAGACGCTCGGCTCGATCTTCATCGAGAACTCGAAGCCCTACGAGGTCGAGGTGGTCGTGGCCGAGGTCGGCACGACCCCCGAAGACGACCAGATGTACCGCCTGATGTACGACGGCAGCGTGGCCGACGAGCGGGGCTACGTGGCCATGGGCGGCCAGGCGGACGCGGTCTCGGCGTCGCTGCGCGACAGCTACGCGCCCGGGCTCAGCCGGGCCCAGGCGCTGGGCATCGCGCTGGCCGCGCTGCAGGCCGGGCGCCCCACCGGCGCGGACGCCACGCCGCTGGGTGGCGGCTCGCTGGAGGTGGCAGCGCTCGAGCGGTCCCGCCCGCGGCGGGCGTTCCGCCGCGTCACGGGCGCGGCGCTGGACGAACTGCTCACCGAGGCGGGGGTCGCGCGGGCGGACGGCCCGCCCCCGGCGGGCGAGACCGACCCGCGCTGACCCCGCCCCCGCGGGTCAGCAGACCAGCGCCGGGTCGTAGCGCTCGTACAGGTCGAAGTTGACCGCGGCCGCCGCCTGGGTTCCCTCGTGCGCAGCCGTGGCAACCTGGTGGCCGTGCGGCTTGGTCACGTCGCCGGCGGCGTAGACCCCGGGGACCGAGGTCCGCTGCTCGGTGTCGCACTCGATCCAGCCGTTGTCGGCCAGCCGCACGCCCAGCGCGCTGGCCAGCGCCGTCTCCGGGCGGGCGCCGCCGACCGCGAACACCCGGTCGGCCGCCAGCCGGGTCCCGTCCGCCAGCTCGACCGCGGTGATCCGCCCGTCGGTGGGCGGGCCGTCCGGCCCGACGGCCCGCGCCAGCCGTCCGGTCACCCGCCGGACTCCGTAGCGGTCCAGCTGCACCGCCAGCTCCGCGTCGGTCGACGACCTGTCCGCCGGGTCGACCAGCAGCGTCACCTCGGGCGCGAACCGGGTCAGCTGCAGCGCCTCGAGGGCCGCCTCGCGGCCACGCCCCACGACGACGGCGCTGGTCCCCTGGCTCTCGTAGCCGTCGCAGGCGATGCACCAGAACAGCGACCTGCCCACACACGCCTCACTGCCCTCGAAGGCCGGGAACTGGTCCCGCACGCCGGTCGCCAGCACCAGCCCGGCCCCGCGTACCGCGGCCCCGTCGGGCAGCGTCACCGACACGGTGCCGTCCGCGGATCTGCCGACGCCGGTGGCTCGGCTCGGCAGGACGGTCACCTCGGGGTACTCGTCCAGCTGCCGGCGCCCCCGGTCGTGCAGCTCGACGGCGGTGACGCCGCCCGGGAACCCCAGGTAGTTGTGGTTGCGCTGGCCGTGGGCCCAGCGTCCCGGGCCACCGTCCAGCAGCACGACGGTCCGCCGCCACCGGGCGAGGCAGAGGGCGGCGGTGAGGCCGGCGGGCCCGGCCCCGACCACGATCGCGTCGACGGGGGACGGGGATGCAGCGGTCTCGGGGGTGCTCACGTGTGTCTCGTGCCCCGCTCGGGTACCCATCGACCATGCCGAAGCTGACCAAGAACCAGGAGGAGCGGCTCCCGTCGACCGTGGCCCGGTCGGAGCCCAAGGCGCAGCGCACCTTCGTCGAGACGCTCGAGTCCGCGGAGCAGGTCAAGGGGCACGAGGGCGACGAGCAGTACGCCCACCGCGCCGCCTACTCGTCGCTGAAGCACACGTACGAGAAGGTGGGCGACCACTACGAGCCCAAAGCGAAGCCCGGCCCGAGCGACGAGCGCTCGGAGCAGCGCGGCACCGCCGCCCGGGACAGCGACAAGCCCACCGCGGGCGGCGTCGACGCGAAGGCCTCGAAGAAGCACCTGCTCGAGCTCGCCCGCCGGCTCGACGTTCCCGGGCGCTCGAGGATGACGAAGGACGACCTGGTCAGCGCCCTGCAGAAGGCGAACAACCGGGAGACCGCGAAGAAGCGCAGCTAGGCCTCACATCGCCACGGGCGGCGTCAGGTGCCGGTCCAGCCAGGCGATGCACCGCGGCCAGGCGTCCTCCAAGGCCGCCGGCGCGTAGTCCTCGGGCCGGCCGCTGTAGAAGCGGTGCCCGGCCTGGGGGTACCGCACCACCTCCGTCGGGACCGGGGCGGTGTGCAGCGCCTCGCGGAACCGCTCGACGTCCGCCTCCGTCACGCCGGGGTCCGCCTCGCCGTAGAGCCCCAGGACCGGCGCCTGCGCCTCGCCCGCCGCCTCGACCGGGTCGGGGAGCCCGAACCGTTCCACGGTCAGGCCACCGCCGGAGAAGTCGACGGCCGCGCCGAGCGCCCGCCAGACCGCCGCGTAGGTCGCGACGGTGCCGCCCAGGGAGAACCCGACGACGCCGCAGCCGCTCAGCCGCAGTCCACGGCCGGTGAGCTCGGCCAGCGCCGCGTCGATGTCCTCCCGCAACCCGTCGCCCGTCAGCTGCTGGACCAGCTGATCGGCGTCCGCCGCGTCCTCGTAGCCCAGCACCGGATCCGCGCCGTCCGCCCCGAGGCGGTGGTACAGCGCGGGGGCGATGGCGTGGTAGCCGGCCTCCGCGAGGCGCATGCAGACGGCGCCGACGTAGTCGGTCAGGCCGAACTCCTCCTGTGCCACGACCACCCCGCCGCGGGGCGCGCCGAGGGGCTCCGCGAGCAGGGCCCGCGCAGGGCCGTCGGGGGTGGTCAGCTCGATCGTCGTAACGGTCACCTGGCCGACCTGCCCCGGATCCGGTCACACACGCACCCACGGGCCTAGGCTCACGGTGTGGAGCGGCGCATCTTCGGCATCGAGAACGAGTACGGCGTGACGTGCACGTTCCGGGGGCAGCGCAGGCTCAGCCCGGACGAGGTCGCGCGGTACCTCTTCCGGCGGGTCGTCAGCTGGGGGCGCAGCAGCAACGTGTTCCTCCGCAACGGCGCCCGGCTCTACCTCGACGTAGGCAGTCACCCCGAGTACGCGTCGCCCGAGTGCGACGACATCATCGATCTCGTCACCCACGACAAGGCGGGGGAGCGGACCCTCGAGGGGCTGCTCGTCGACGCCGAGCGGCGGCTGCGCGAAGAGGGCATCGCCGGCGACATCTACCTGTTCAAGAACAACACCGACTCGGCCGGCAACTCTTACGGCTGCCACGAGAACTTCCTGGTCGCCCGGCACGGCGAGTTCAGCCGGATGGCCGACATCCTGATCCCGTTCCTAGTCACCCGGCAGCTGATCTGCGGGGCCGGCAAAGTGCTGCAGACGCCGCGCGGAGCGGTCTTCTGCCTCTGGCAGCGCGCCGAGCACATCTGGGAGTCGGTGAGCTCCGCGACCACGCGGTAGAGGCCGATCATCAAGACCAGCGACGATCCTCACGCCGACGCCGAGCGCTACCGTCGGCTGCA
>JAOPWU010000282.1 GCA_025965515.1 Mycobacterium sp. | reverse complement strand
TACCCGATCGCGAAGGCCTACGCCGATGCGCGCGTGAGCCGGATCTACGCCGGGTCCAGCGAGATCATGAAGACGATCATCGCCAAGGAGCTGGGGCTCTAGCGGGCCACTACCGCAGTGCCGTCAGCAGCACGGCCCCGCCCAGCGGCCCGGCGCCCGCCGAGGTGAGCGCCACCTCGGCGTCCGCCACCTGGCGCTCGCCGGCTTCGCCGCGCAGCTGCACGCAGTTCTCGTAGAGCAGCGAGTGGCCGTGGACCCGGCCGCCCGAGAGCTGGCCGCCGCCCGTGTTGAGCGGCAGCTCGCCGCCGATGCGGATGCGCTCCCGGCCCTCGATGAACGCTCCCGCTTCGCCGGGCCCGCAGAACCCGAGCGCCTCGAGCCAGGCCAGCGTGATGAACGAGAAGCCGTCGTAGAGCTGGGCGACGTCGACGTCCCCCTGCCGCAGGTCGGTCCGCGACCAGAGGTGGCGGGCCGCGGCGTGCGCCGCCATGTCCGTCGGGTGCGTGAACTGGTCCCAGTACGGGCGGCCGGCGAACGCGCTGCCGATGGCCTCGATCCGCACCGGCTTGCGCAGCCCGGGGACGGTCTCGGCGGCGGACACCACGAACGCCACGGCGGCGTCGCAGGGGACGTCGCAGTCGAACAGGCACAGCGGCGTGCTGATCATGCGGGACGCGAGGTAGTCGTCGAGCGTGATCGGCTCGCGGTAGACCGCATGCGGGGTGAGCGCCGCGTGCGCCCGGTGGTTCACGGCCAGCCAGCCCAGCTGCTCGCGCTTCAGTCCGTACTCGTGCACGTACCGTGCCGCCATGAGCCCCATCCAGTGCGCCGCGGACACGGCCCCGAACGGCCGCAGCCACTGCAGGTGCCCGACGATGCCACCCGCGTCAGCGGGGGACGTGGCCTGCCGGCCGCCGGTGCCCTGGCCGGTGGACTCGGTCGTCGCCCGGTAGACGAGGACGTGCCGAGCCACCCCCGCGGCGACCGCGTGGCAGGCGGAGAAGAAGCCGGCCAGCTGGCTCGCGCCCTCGGTCCAGGCGCCGTGGAACGTGAGCTCCCCGAGCGCGAGGGCGTCCGAGACGCGCAGCGCGGCGGGGCCGGTGAACCCCGGCGGGGCGGGGACCTCGCCGGGCCAGGCCACGACCCCGTCGATGTCGGCGGCCGTCAGGCCCGCGTCGGTGATGGCGTCCCGGCAGGCGTCGACCGCGAGGTCGAGCTCCGACCGGCCGGCCCGCCGCCCGAAGTCGGACCGGCCCGCGCCCGAGATGACGACCTGGTCCTCGAACTTCGTCACGCCGCCACCGGCCCGAAGAGCGGCAGGTAGACGTCGCCGTGCTGCTCGAACCGCACGGCCAGGGGCATGCCGATCACCACGTCCTCCGGGGGGATGTCCACGAGCCGGGTGGTGAGGTGCAGGTCGTCCTGCTCCTCGAGCTGCACGATCCCGACGGTGTACGGCACGTCGACCCCCGGCAGCAGCTTCTGGTACGAGGTGGTGGCGGACCACAGCACCGCCCGGCCGGACACCGGCTCGGGCACCAGCCGGGGCGCGGCGCAGTGCCGGCAGCCCGGCGTGGGCGGGTGGGCCCAGCGCCGGCAGGCCGGGCAGCGGAGCAGGGACAGCTCCCCGCGGGCGCCCGAGGTCCAGAAGAAGCCGCTCTCCGCGGTGATCCTGGGCAGCGGCTGGCCGTCGCTCACGGGCGGGCCGTCCTCTCGACAGGGTGCAGGCGAGACACTATGAACAGAAGTAGTATCACAGTTTCCGAAGCCGTCCCCCCTGTCAGGAGCGCCGTGTACGAGCTGTTGCAAGGAGTCAAGGTCGTCGAGCTGGCCAGCTGGACGTTCGTCCCCGCCGCCGGCGCCGTCCTTGCCGACTGGGGCGCCGACGTCATCAAGGTGGAGCACCCCGAGAAGGGCGACCCGCAGCGCGGCCTGGTCAGCTCCGGCATCGTCCCCGGGCTCACCGCGGGGGCCGACCACCTGGTCGAGGTCCCGAACCGCGGCAAGCGGAGCCTCGGGCTGGACGTCGCGACCCCCGAGGGGCGGGCGCTGCTGGACCAGCTGATCGCGACCGCGGACGTCTTCCTGACGAACTTCCTGCCCGCGACCATCGCGAAGCTCCGGCTGGGCGTCGACGACATCCGGGCGATCAAGCCGGACATCATCTACGCGCGGGGCACCGGCCAGGGGCCGAAGGGCCCCGAGGCCGCCCGAGGCGGCTACGACGGCGCGTCGTACTTCGCCCGCGGCGGGGTCTACGCGTCGCTGACGCCGCAGCACACCGGCCAGCTGCCGGAGCAGCCGTCGGCGTTCGGCGACATCATGGGCGGCCTCACGATCGCCGGCGGCATCGCGGCGGCGCTGTTCCGCCGCGCGACCACCGGGGTGGCGTCGACCGTGGACGTCTCGCTGCTGAACCTGGCGGCGTGGAACGTGGCCCCGAACGTCGTGTCCTCGAAGCTGCTCGACGGTGTCGACCTGCCGGTCTACGGCCCGGACGACCGGCCGAACCCCATCGCCCGCGCGGCCTACCAGACCAAGGACGGCCGCTGGCTCGCCTTCGTGATGCTCGAGTCGGACCGCTTCTGGCCCGACCTCTGCGAGCACCTGGACCGGCCGGATCTCATCACCGACCCCCGGTTCGCCGACGCGACGGCCCGCCGGGAGAACCGGCGGGAGTGCATCGCGCTGCTGCGCAGCGTCTTCGCCGAGCGGACCTTCGAGGAGTGGAAGCAGAAGCTCGCCACGGTCAAGGGTGTCTGGGCACCGGTGCAGACGCCTCGGGAGCTGCACGACGACGTCCAGATGCAGGCGAACGGCTACCTCCGGCCGGTCACGACGGGCAGTGGGTACGCGTTCGACACGGTCGCGAGCCCGGTGCAGTTCGACGGCGAGCCGACGGACCTGGGCCCTGCGCCAGAGCTGGGTCAGCACACCGAGGAGGTGCTGCTCGAGCTGGGCCTGACCTGGGACGACCTCATCGAGTACAAGGAGCGCGGCACCATCTCCTGAGCTGGCTGCGCCGGCGCCGGGGGAGTCCGGTGCCGGTAGGCGGCGGTCAGGCGGCCGCGCCGCCGACGGGGCTGTCCGCCAGGAGCGTGATCACGCGCTCCGGGCAGCCGTTGGCGCCGCGCCGCGCCTGCTCCTCGAGCCCCGCGGGGACCTCGCCCGACGGCGTGGCGAGGTAGCCGTCGTCGTCAATGTCGTACACCTCGGGCGCCAGCGCGAAGCAGCGCGCGTGCCCCGCGCACCGGTCCCCGTCGATCTCGACCCGCATCCGGCCCTCCTGGTTGTCGTCACCGCGGACGTCGCTCCGGTGACTATACAAAAGCGCTAAGAACTGTATAGCTTGTGCCGTCTGACGACCCACCGCAGGAGGACAGCGTGACGACGGAGACGGCGGAAGCCCAGAGCAACGCGCTCTCGATGCTGGACATGCCCATGGCCACCGATCGCGAGGCCGGCTGGGCGATGCTGCGGGCCCAGGGGCCCCTGGCGGAGCTCGACGGGGTCCTGTTCGCGACCGACCCGGAGACCATCCGGGAGATGCTCGCGAACCCCGAGATCTTCTCGTCGCAGCAGGCGTACGCCGCGCTGCCGACGCCGGTGCCGTGGGTGCCGCTGATGTTCGACCCGCCGGACGCCGTGCGCTACCGCCGGCTGCTGGCGCCCTTCTTCAGCCCGGGCGTGATCAACCGGATGAACGACGCGCTGCGCGCGCAGGTCCGGGAGCTCCTCACGCCGATCGCGGCCCGCGGGCACGCCGACATCGTGCCGGAGCTCGCGGTGCCGTACCCGAGCCAGGTCTTCCTGACGCTGATGGGGCTGCCGCTGGCCGACCGCGACCAGCTCATCGCCTGGAAGGACGCGATGCTGGGCGCCACCGACCCGCACGCCCAGGCGAGCGGTATCGACGTGGCCGCCGAGGTGCAGGCGCTGCTGACCTACCTCACGGAGCAGATCCGGTCCCGGAAGGGCAAGGAGGGCGAGGACCTGCTGACCCGGGTCGTGAACGACCCGTCCCCGGACGCCCTTGACGACACCGAGCTGCTGGGCATGGCGTTCCTGCTGGTCAACGCCGGCCTGGACACGGTGACCTCGACGCTCGCGCTGGCCTTCGAGTGGCTGGCCAAGCACCCGGAGCTGCAGCGCCGGCTCGCGGCCGACCGCAGCCTCATCCCGCGGTTCGTCGAGGAGGTCGTGCGCCTCAACCCGGTCGCCGCGTTCACCCCCCGCGCCACGACGCGGGAGACCACGCTGGCCGGCCGCGACCTGCCCGCCGGCACGACCGTCCTCATGGCGTGGGCCGCCGCGAACCGGGACCCGGCCGTCTACGCCGACCCCACCACGTTGGACCTGGACCGGGAGGGACCGCACTGGGGCTTCGGCGGCGGCGTGCACCGCTGCCTGGGGTCGCACTTGGCGCGGGCGGAGCTCCGGCTGGTCTTCGAGGAGTGGTTCGCCGCGATTCCCGAGTTCCGCTTCGAGGACGGCTTCGAGCCCGTCATGCCGTGGCCGGTGCCGCTGCTCACGATGCCCTCGGTCCGGCTCGTGTTCCCGACCGCCGGGGCCTGACGACGGCGGGTGTCGGTTGCACGCAGCATCTTAGTGCATGAAGAAGACATAAGTCGTCGTATGTGTTCCACTACAGCCCTCAGGCCCTACGGCGGTTGAAGGAGGCGGCGGTGCACGAGCTGATGCCGTTCATCGTGAGCGGTATCGCGACGGGTTCCGTGTACGGCCTCGCCGGCACCGGCCTCGTCCTGACCTACAAGACGTCGGGCATCTTCAATCTGGGGTACGGCGCGCTCGCCACGGCGGCCGCCTACCTCTTCTACTGGCTCAACGTCGTGCACGGCCTGCCGTGGGGCATCTCCCTCGCGGTCGCCGTCCTGGGCGGTGGCCTGGCGATGGGCCTGCTCATGGAGGTCATCGCCCGGCACATCGCCCGGCAGTCGACCAGCATGCAGATCGTCGCCACGATCGGCCTGGTCGTGCTGACGCAGGGCCTGGCGACCATCAAGTTCGGGCCGGACCCGCTGACGCAGGCGCAGTGGCTGCCGCACGGCAGCGAGACGTTCGGCCTGCTGGGCGCGAACGTCAGCTACGCACAGCTGACCATCACGCTGGTGGCCGTGGTGATGGTGGCCGGGCTGTACGCCGTCTTCCGGTTCGCCCGGATCGGGCTGGCGATGCGCGCCGTCGTCGACGACCCGGACCTGCTGGCGACGAAGGGCACCCCGCCGGCCCGGGTCCGCCGCGTGGCCTGGATCGTCGGCTCGGTGTTCGCCGCGCTGTGCGGCGTCCTGCTCGCCCCGCTCGTGGGGCTGGAGCCGATCGCGCTGACCCTGCTGGTGGTGCAGGCCTTCGGTGCGGCAGCGGTGGGGCGGTTCACCAACATCCCCGTCACCCTGGTGGGCGGCCTCGTCATCGGCGTCATCGCGAGCCTGTCGACCAAGTACGTGCTGGACGCCCAGTGGCTGAGCGGCCTCGCCTCCAGCGTCCCGTTCATCGTCCTGTTCATCGCGCTGCTCGTCACGCCGCGGCGCAAGCTGGTCCGGCCGACCCTGCTGGCGCTGCGGCCGCGGTCGACCTGGCGGCCGCCGGCGACCGTGCAGCTCGCGGGCGCGGTCGTGGCCCTCGCCGTGCTCGGGCTGGTCCCGACCTTCGCGGGGACCCACCTGCCGTTCTGGACGACCGCGCTGACCCGCGTGATCCTCTTCCTGTCCCTGGGTCTGCTCATCCGGACGTCCGGACAGGTGTCGCTGTGCCAGGTGGCCTTCGCCGCCATCGGCACGGTGGCGTTCTCGCAGTTCGCGGTGCAGCTGGGGATGCCCTGGCTGGTGGCCGTCCTCGTCGGGGCACTGGTCGCGGTCCCCATCGGCGCCGTGGTCGCCATCCCCGCCATCCGGCTGTCGGGCCTGTTCCTGGCTCTGGGGACGTTCGGCTTCGGCATCCTCGTGGCGAACATGTTCTACAGCCGCGGCTTCATGTTCACGCTTTCCTCGATCGGCCGGAAGATGCCGCGGCCCTCCGTGGCCACCTCGGACACGCGCTACTACTACGTGGTCCTCGCCTTCACGATCGCCTGCGGTGCGTTCCTCTTCGCCATCCACCGGGTGCGTCTGGGGCGCATGCTGCGCGGGATGTCGGAGGCGCCGACCGCCGTCTCGATGCTGGGCCTGAGCACCAACGTCACGAAGGTCATCGTCTTCTGCATCGCGTCGTACATGGCCGGTCTGGCCGGGATCCTCTACGGCTGCTCCGTGACCGTGGCGTCGGCCGGCGACGCCTACTACTCGTCCTTCACCTCGCTGACGCTGGTGGCGATCCTCGCGCTCGCCCCGTTCGCGGAGCCCTGGTACGCGCTGGTGGCGGGGCTGACGGCGGTCATCCCGTCGTACCTCACCGGGGCGCACGTCCCCTACTGGATGAACGTGATCTTCGGCCTCCTCGCGGTGATCATCGGGGTGCAGGGCGGCACGCAGCCGCTGCCGCAGCGCCTGCGGGCCCTGGTCGACCGGTTGCCGAGCCCGCGACGACGGCGGGCGCCCGTGCCCGGCGTGCCGGCGCAGGCGGCGCCCGAACAGGCCCGGCCGGTCGTGGAGCAGCTCGGGCTCGAGGCCGCCGACATCGTCGTGCGGTTCGGTGGGCTGGTCGCGGTGAACGGGGTCTCGCTGACCGCGCCGCTGGGGCGGATCACCGGGCTGATCGGCCCGAACGGCGCCGGCAAGACGACGCTGTTCAACGCGCTCTCCGGGCTCAACCGCCCGGCCTCCGGAGGGTCGACGTACCGCGGCCGGGACATCTCCGGCCTGAGCCCCGCCGACCGCGCCCGCCGCGGCATCGGGCGCACCTTCCAGATGATGCAGCTCGGCGAGACGATGACCGTGCTGGACAACGTCGCCCTCGGGCGCGAGGCCGGGCTGGCGGGCCGGCACGTCCTGCGGCAGGTCGTCGCCGGGCCGGGGGACGACCGTGCCGTGCAGGTGGCGGCGTACGAGGCGCTGGAGGCCTGCGGCATCCTCGACCTCGCCGAGGTGCCGTGCGGCCAGCTGTCCACGGGCCAGCGCCGCTTCGTCGAGCTCGCCCGCTGCATCGCGGGCGGCTTCGACCTGCTGCTGCTCGACGAGCCGTCGTCGGGGCTCGACCTCGACGAGACCGCGGCCTTCGCCGCGGTGCTGCGCCGGCTCGTGGCCGAGCGCGGGACCGGCGTCCTGTTGGTCGAGCACGACATGCCGCTGGTCATGGACCTGTGCGACTACCTCTACGTCCTCGACTTCGGGCAGCTCATCTTCGAGGGCACGCCCGCGGAAGTCGCCGCCAGCCAGGTCGTGCAGGCCGCGTATCTCGGGTCGTCCGAGCTGGACGTCCCGGTCGCCACGGAGGTGGACGCGTGAGCACCACGATCGACGCGCCGACGCCCGGGACCGCGCCGCAGGTCGGCCCGCCGGCCCTGGAGCTGCGGGACATCCGCGGCGGGTACGGCACGACGACCGTGCTGCGCGGCGTCTCCCTCACCGTTCCGCAGGGCTCGGTCGCCGCGCTGGTCGGTCCGAACGGGGCCGGCAAGACGACGCTGTTGAAGATGATCGCGGGGACGCTGCGCCCGTCCGGCGGCAGCCTGCACATGGACGGCGTGGACGTCACGCGGCTGACGCCCGCCCGGCGGCACGAGCTGGGGGCCTGCACGATCCCCGAGGGCCGCGGCATCTTCCGCTCCCTGACCGTGCGCGAGAACCTGCAGCTGCAGGCGCGGCGCGGGCAGGAGAAGCGCGCCATCGAACTGGCGGTCGAGGCCTTCCCCTCGCTCGGCCGGCGGCTGTCCGCGGTCGCCGGGACGCTGAGCGGCGGCGAGCAGCAGATGCTCGCGATGGCCCAGGCGTACGTGAAGAGTCCGCGCCTCGTGCTCGTGGACGAGGCGTCGCTGGGGCTGGCCCCGCTCGTCGTCGACGTCATCTTCGAATTCCTGCGGCGGGTGACCGAGCAGGGCACCTCGCTGCTCGTCGTCGACCAGTTCGTGACGCGGATCCTCGGCATGGCCGACGTGGCCTTCGTCCTGCAGCGTGGCGAGCTGTCGTTCGCCGGCAGCCCCGGTGAACTGCTGGCCGGGAACCTCTTCCAGAAGTACCTCGGCACCGCCTGACCGGGTCACCCCGCGACGCGGGTTGCCGGGAGTCGGCTGGATGCTGGACCTGAGACATAAAAGGCGTTTAAAGTCTCATCTGTCACATGCGGGCAGGACGTACTGCACGCGGGGCACACCAAGGGAGAGACCAGGATGGGTCAACGCGGGGGAAGACTGGCGCTGGTGGCGGTCGCCGCACTGGCACTCGCGGCCGGCTGTGGCGGTTCGAGTTCGAGCGGTTCGTCCGCTACGGCGGGGCAGAGCTCGGCGGCGGCACCGACCAAGTCGCCGATCAAGATGGGTCTGCTGACGGAACTCACCGGTCCCGGCGGCTCGGCGACCGGCTTCGTGGGCACGACGGCCCAGGCGTGGGCCAAGTGGGTGAACGCGACCGGTGGCCTCAACGGGCACCCGGTCGAGCTGACCGTGAAGGACTCCAAGTCCGACCCGGCCACCGCCATCGCCCTGGCCAACGAGCTGCTCAAGACCGACAAGGTCGACGTGCTCGCCCTGGCCGACGTCGCGGCCGAGGCCGCCGCGGGCCAGGTCATCACCTCCAGTGGGGTGCCGACCATCGGCTTCGGCTACACGCCGGTCTGGAACTCCGCGCCGAACATGTACGCGACCAGCGGCGTCATCCCCCTGCTCTTCACCTCGCAGCCCGAGGCTGCCAAGGCCGTCGGCGGGACGGCGTTCGGGGCGATCGCCTGCTCCGAGGTCCCGACCTGCAGCTCCGGCGCGCAGGCGTACGGCCCCGCCGCCCAGGCGGTGGGCATCAAGTACAACGGCCTCATCACCGCCTCGCTGACGGCGCCGAACTACAACGCCGAGTGCCTGAAGATGATGCAGCAGGGTACCGACGTCATCGCCGCGACGATGAACGCGCCGGCGCTGCTGCGCCTCGCGCAGAACTGCTCGCAGCAGGGCTTCAAGGGTTCCATCGAGATCGGCGCCGGGTCGGTCGTCTCCAAGGACCTCGCCTCGGTGACCGGCAAGCTCGCCGGTTACACCTGGGCGTGGCCGTGGTGGGCGAACACCCCGCAGAACAAGACGCTCAACGACGTCATGGCGAAGTACAACAGCGGCAACCAGTACCAGGACGCCAGCTCCATGGCGATGTGGGCGTCGCTGGAGGTCTTCCACAAGGCCACCGCGCAGCTGGGTGACACGGTCAGCCCCGACAGCCTGAACGCCGCGATGGGCACCATCCAGAACGAGACCCTCGGCGGCATGCTGCCGCAGGCGATCTCGTTCACCCCAGGTAAGAACCAGCCCGTTGTCGCCTGCAACTTCCTCTTCTCCTACGAGGACAAGAAGTTCACGACGGCCCACCTCGGGGCGTCGGGCAACGGCACGACCGGCGACACGCAGAGCACCTGCTTCCCGCCGAAGTAGCACTGCGGGACCTCCGGCGAGGGGCGGGCCACCATGGTGGCCCGCCCCTTCGTCGTCCGGTCAGTCCGGGAGGTCGGTGGCGCCAGGTCGGGCGCGGCCCCGGCCGCTGGCCCCGGTGAGCATCGCGAGCAGCGGTCCGACGCGGTAGGGCACCGGGGTCGTCAGCGCGATCTCGGTGACGGTGTGCACCACCCCGGGGATGGCGAGGATGTCCTGCACCACGGCCTGCAGTTCGGCGTGGCTGCGGGCCGCGACCCGGACGGAGAGGTCGCTCCGCCCGGTGGTGGCGGTGACCTCGAGGACGTGGGCGCGGTGGCGCAGGGCGATCACCACGGCGTCGAGGGCGTCCTGCGCCAGATCCAGCTGGAGCGAGGCCAGCACCGCGAGACCGAGCCGCTCCAGGTCGAGCCGCGGCGCGAAGCCGCCCAGCACCCCGCTCTCGGTCAGCCGCGTGAGCCGTGCGTGGACCGTGTTGCGGGTAGTGCCCAGGCGGGCCGCGAGCTCGCTGCTGCTGAGCCGGGGGTCCTGCGCCAGCAGGCCCAACAGCTCGGCGTCGAGCCGGTCGAAGCTGGTCAGGGGGGCCACCTCGTTCTCGCGATCCGGCGGCCGACTGCGCAGATTGCGCAGCTGCGCCGGAACATATTGACGCTATGTGTATCAGTCGTACAGGCTCGCTGCCAGGGCTCGCCCGCGGACGAATCAGGAGCAGTCGATGACCGAGTTGATGGTCCCCACGCCGGCCGTACCGGCAGGTGCCCCGGGTACCGACGAGCTGGCCGACCGCTACCGGGCCGGGGCGCGCCCCGTGCTGCTCACCGGGGTGCAGGCGATCGCGCGGCTGCTCGTCGAGCAGCACACCCGCGACGCCCGCGCCGGGCTGCGGACCGCCAGCCTGGTGTCCGGCTACCCGGGGAGTCCGCTGGCCGGCCTCGACAAGACCCTCGCCGGCATCCCCTCACTGCGTGACGAGCACGGGATGCACCTCGTCCCCGGCCTCAACGAGGAGGTGGGCGCGACGGCCGTCTGGGGCAGCCAGGTCGAGCTGCCCACCGGCACGCGCACGCACGACGGCGTGCTCGGCGTCTGGTACGGCAAGGGCCCCGGCGTGGACCGCACCGGGGACGCCTTCCGCCACGCCAACCTCTACGGCGCGAACCCCACCGGCGGCGCGCTCGTCCTCGCGGCCGACGACCCCGGGTCTAAGTCCTCGACGGTGCCCTGCGTGACGGAGCGGACCCTCGCCGAGCTCCAGATCCCGGTGCTCTACCCGCGCTCGGCCGAGGAGCTGATCAGCTTCGGCCTGTACGGCGTCGCCCTGTCCCGCGCGTCCGGCTGCTGGGTCGCCCTCAAGGTCGTCTCCGACGTGGCGGACGGGCTGTTCACCGTCGACACCGACTTCGCGGCGCTGCCGATCACGGTCCCGCAGGTGGAGTGGCAGGGGCGGCCGTGGGCGTACCAGCAGCGCATCCTCGCCGCGCCCCAGGACAGCCTGCTGGCCGAGGAGGACCTCTTCGGCCCCCGGTGGGCCATGGTCCAGGCGTTCGCCGCCGCCAACCCGCTGGACGAGATCGTGGTCGACCCCGCCGAGGCCTGGCTGGGGATCGCCGCGGCCGGGGCGCAGTTCGACACCGTGCGACAGGCGCTGACCGACCTGGGGCTGGACGACGTGGCACTGGCGCGCGCCGGGGTCCGGCTGCTGCGGATCGGCATGCCGTACCCGCTCGGGGGTGCGACGCTGCGGCGGTTCGCGCGCGGCCTCTCCGACCTGCTGGTCGTCGAGGAGAAGACGCCCTTCCTCGAGACGCAGGTGCGCGACCTGCTCTACGGCTCGGTGGCCGCGCCGCGCGTGCTCGGCAAGCGGGCCACCGACGGCCGCCCGCTGGTGCCGGCCGGCGGCACGCTGACCGCGGACCGCCTGGTCGCCCCGCTGCGGGTCCTGCTGCGCGACCGGATCGAACTGGTGCCGGCCGTACCGGCGCCACGGCAGCGGCTGACGCTGTCGCTTGCCCCCGTGTCCCGCACCCCCTACTTCTGCAGCGGCTGCCCCCACAACCGGTCGACCGTGCTGCCCGAGGGTTCGATCGGCGGCGGTGGCATCGGCTGCCACACCATGGTCACGCTCGCGTCGCGGGAGTCCGCGCAGGTTACGGGCCTCACGCAGATGGGCGGCGAGGGCGCGCAGTGGATCGGCCAGGCGCCGTTCACCGACGTGCCCCACGTCTTCCAGAACATCGGGGACGGGACGTACTTCCACTCGGGGCAGCTGGCCGTCCAGGCCTGCGTGGCCGCCGGCGTGAACATCACCTACAAGATCCTCTACAACCAGGTCGTCGCGATGACCGGGGCGCAGGACGCCGCGGGCGGCCTGCCCGTGCCCGCGCTGACCCGCAAGCTGCACGCCGAAGGGGTGGCGAAGATCGTCGTCTGCTCCGAGGAGCCCGCCGGCTACGGGAAGAACGCCGGGTTCGCGCCGGGCGTCACCGTCTGGCACCGGGACCGGCTCGACGAGGCCCAGCGGCTGCTCCGGGACACCCCCGGGGTCACCGTCCTCATCTACGACCAGCACTGCGCCGCGGACGCCCGGCGGCTGCGCAGGCGCGGCACGATGCCGGTCCGCCGCACCCGCGTCGTCATCAACGAGGCGGTCTGCGAGGGGTGCGGCGACTGCGGGCAGAAGAGCAACTGCCTGTCGGTGCAGCCCGTCGACACCGAGTTCGGCCGCAAGACCCGCATCGACCAGACGACCTGCAACACCGACTACAGCTGCCTCGACGGCGACTGCCCGTCCTTCGTCACCGTCGAGCTGCCCGAGGGCAAGCCCCGCGCGGTCGGCGAGCGCCCCGAGCCCCCCACGTGCCCCGAGCCGGTGCTGCCCCGGGCGCGGCCGACGTACAACGTGTTCCTGGCGGGGATCGGCGGCACCGGCGTCGTCACCGTCAACGCGGTGCTGGCGACCGCCGCGCTGCGGGACGGGCTGCGCGTGGCCGGGCTCGACCAGACCGGGCTGTCGCAGAAGGCCGGCCCGGTGACCTCGCACCTGCGCGTCTCGACGGCGGACGGCGCGGACGGCGAGGCCGCCAACCGGCTGAGCTCCGGCAGCGCCGACGTCGTGCTGGCCCTCGACCTCATGGTCGCGGCCGAGGCCCGCAACCTGGCCCTGGCGACGGCCGGACGCACGACGGTGGTCGCATCGACGAGCCGCACCCCCACGGGCGAGATGGTGTTCGACCCGCAGGTCCGCTACCCGAACGAGGGCCCGATGCTGCAGGCCCTGGCGGACACCGCCCGCCGGGTGCAGACGCTCGACGCGCTGGACGCCGCCCAGGAACTCTTCGGTGCGACCGACACCGCGAACCTGCTGGTCGTCGGGGCGGCGTACCAGCTCGGCGCGCTGCCGATGTCGGCGGCGAGCATCGAGCAGGCCATCGACCTCAACGGCGTCGCGGTGGGGCGCAACCTCGCCGCCTTCCGCTGGGGCCGCGCCAGCGTCGCGCTCCCCGAGGTGTTCGCGGCCGCCACCGCGCCGCGGACGCCCGCCCGCCCGGCGCCCGACGGCAGCGCGTTCCTGGCCGGCAGTGCCCTGGCCGGGACGACCCGGGAGGTCGCCGCCGTGCGGGCCGGGGCGATGGCCGACTTCGGCGGCCCGGCGGCCGCCCGGCGCTACGTGGCGCTGGTCGAGCGGGCCTGGTCCGCGGAGCGGCGCGTCGGCGAGCGGACCGCCTTCAGCGAGGCCGTCGCCCACGGCGCGCAGCGGCTCGGCGCCTACAAGGACGAGTACGAGGTGGCTCGGCTGCTGACCGACCGCGGGCTCGAGCGGGAGGTCCTCGCGCAGGTGCCGGGGGCGGTCGGCATGAAGTACAACCTGCACCCGCCGATGCTCCGGTCGGCCGGGCTGGGCAGCAAGATCCGGCTCGGCCGCGGCTTCCGGCCCGTCCTCGCCGGGCTGGCCCACGGCCGGCGGCTGCGCGGCTCGCCGCTCGACCCGTTCGGCCACACGCGGCTGCGGCGGCTGGAGCGGGCCCTCGTGCAGGACTACGCCGACACCGTCGACGGGCTGGCCGACAGGCTGGACACCGGGTCGTACGACACGGCGGTCGCGGTCGCCGAGGCCGCCGACCTGGTGCGCGGCTACGAGGACGTGAAGCTGCGCAACGTCCGGCGGTACGTCGAGCGGCGCGCCGAGCTGGGGCTGCCGGTCTCCGCGGCCGTGCAGGCACAGCTGGGCGACTGACCGGCCGGCGCGGGGACCGGCCGTAACATGGCGCCGTGATCGGCGTCCTGCGCCTGCCCGACCTGCTGTTCGTCGGCGCCGAGGTGGCCGGCCGCCGGTGCGACGTGCACGTCCGCGGCGGCCGGGTCGAGGCGCTCGGCGGCCGGCTGGCGGTCCCGCCCGGCGCCGAGGTGGTGGCCGCCGGCGGGGGAGCGCTGCTGCCGGCCCTGCACGACCACCACATCCACCTGCTGGCGACGGCCGCGGCCGCGGACTCCGTACCCTGCGGGCCGCCGCACGTGACCGACCTGGTGGGGCTGCGCCGGGCCCTGGCGGCGGCGCCCGGTAGGCGCGGGGTGCGCGGGACCGGCTACCACGAGAGCGTGGCGGGGCCGCTGGACCGCGCGCTGCTCGATGCACTGGTGCCCGACCGACCGGCGCGCGTGCAGCACCGCACGGGCGCGCTGTGGACCCTCAACACCCCCGCGCTGCTCGCGCTCGGCGTCACCGACGGGGACGGGAGGCTCTGGCGCACCGACCCGCGGCTACGGCCGGACGGCGGACAGTGGCCCGATCTCGCCCGCCTCGGCCGGGAGCTCGCCGAGCTGGGGGTGCTCGGCGTCTCCGACGCCACGCCGGACCTCGATCCGGCGGTGGCGGATCGGATCGCGGCGGCCGGGCTGCCGCAAGACGTCCTGCTGCTGGGCGCCCCGACCGGCTGGCGCGGGTCGCCCGGGGTGCGGTCCGGCCCGCGCAAGGTCCTGCTCGGCGACGAGGTCGACCTGGACTGGTCGGCGCTCGTGGCCACGCTGCAGGCGGCGCACGCCGCCGGCCGCGCCGCCGCCGTACACACGGTGACGCGGGCGTCGTTCGTCGCGGTGCTCGCCGCCTTCGAGGCGGCGGGGGTGCTGCCCGGCGACCGGCTGGAGCACGCCGCCGTGGCGCCGGCCGAGCTGCTGCCGCGGGTGGCGGAGCTGGGGCTCACGGTGGTCACGCAGCCGGCGCTGGCCGCCGCGCACGGCGACGACTACCTGCGCGACGTGGACCCCGAGGACCGCGGGGACCTCTGGCCGTACGCCTCGCTGCTCGCCGCGGGCGCGGCCGTGGCGCCGTCCAGCGACGCGCCCTTCGGGCCGCTCGACCCCTGGGCCGTGCTGCGCGCGGCGCGGGACCGGCTGACCCCCGCCGGCCGGGTCCTGCGCGCCGAGGAGCGCGTTCCGGTCGCGACCGCCCTGGCGGGGATGCTCGCGCCGCTGGCGGCGCCCGGGGACCGCGCGCGCCGGGTCTGCCCGGGCGCGCCCGCCGACCTGGTGCTGCTGCACGTGCCGCTGGAGCGGGCGCTCGCGGAGCCGGACCGGGCGCTGGTCCGGCTCACGGTCGCGGCCCGCTGACGGACCGGGTGATCGTCCGCAGCAGCTAGAAGGGGTGGCGCGACCGGTGTAGCGTGCGCCACACTGGTACAGGAACAACAGCTTCTGTATAACGTGACCCCACCTGGAGTTGCAGATGACGAGCACCGTCGACCTTCCGGCGCCCCCGCGGGACCACCCGGACGACGTCCCGCGGACCGCCTCGGCGCAGCAGGCCCCGCCGGCCGGGTGGTGGGCCGTCGCCGCCGGCGCCGACCTGCGCGACACCCCCCTGGCGGCCCGCCTCTTCGACCAGGACCTCGCGCTCTACCGCGACGGGTCCGGCACCGTTCGCGCGGTCGACGACCTGTGCCCCCACCGCCGGCTGCCGCTGTCGATGGGGCGCGTCACCGACGGTCAGCTCCAGTGCGGCTACCACGGCTGGACGTTCGACGGGCAGACCGGGCGCTGCACGGTCATCCCGAACCTCAGCGCCAAGGAGAAGCCGTCGCCCCGCACCCGGCTGCCGGTCTTCGCGACCGCGGAGAGCGACGGGCTCGTGTTCGTCTCCCTCGTGCCGGAGCCGGAAGCGGTGGACGCGCCGGCCGGCAGCCCCAACCTCACGTACGCGCTCACCGTGCGGTCCCCGCACGACTCCGTGGTGCGGGCGCTGGCCTGGAACCCCGGTGCCGCGCTCGGCCTCGGTGCCGTCCTGGGCGCCGGCGAGCAGGACACGACGCCCAGCACGGCGGTGGTCGATGACCGCCTGGAGATCCGGCGCGTCCGGCAGACGCTGGGCGTGCGGCGTCTGGCGACCTATGGCCACATCGTCGACCGCCGGACCCGGACCACGGTGAGCCTGCCGGCCACCGGCGGGATCGTCGAGATCACCGGCGAGGACGGGTTGCTCGGCACCACGGCCCGGGTCGTCGCCGGCGTGCAGCCGCTCAGCGGCCACACCTGCCGCGTGCACGTCGCCGTGACCCTCTCCGGGCCGCCGGCCGGGGCGCGGACGCTGCGGGCGGCCGTGCAGCTCGCGGCCGCCGTCGCCCGGCGCACCGGACGCTCAATGGGCCACGCGGAGGCCGTCTCCGACGAGGCCGACCGCCGCGGCGACCCGGACCTCGCGGCCCTGGCCGCGCATCGCGCGCGGTCCACCGCGGCGATCCCGGCCGCCGCCCCCGCCGTCCCGTCCGTGACCGAAGGAGTCGCCCTGTGACCACGATCGCCGACCGACCGACCACCGCCGGCCCCGCGCCTGTCCGCCGTGGGCGCCACGACGCGGTCACGTCCGACTTCCAGCCCGGCGGGTTCGCGCTGCAGGACACCTGGATCCCGCTGGCGCACGCCGGCCAGGTGGGCCGCCGCGTGCTGCGGCGACCGCTGCACGGCGCGGACGTCTACGTGTCCCGCGACCGCAACGGCCGGCTGCGCGCCAGTCTCACGTCGCCGGCGGACGAGGCGCGGGGCCGCCGCATCGAGAGCTGGCGGAGCCCGAACGGCGCCGACCTGCCGCTCGTCGAGCGGTACGGCTACGCCTGGGTCTGGTTCGGCGCCCCGGAGCGCGCGGACGTCGACCTCATGCCGAACATCCCCCACATCCCCGTGGAGGGCGTGCCGCGGCACATGCAGCAGACCGTGGTCTTCGACTGCAGCAACGAGCTCGTGGCCGAGAACCTGCTCGACCTCACGCACGCGGACTTCCTGCACTCCGCCATCACGGGCGACTCGCTCTGCGAGGACGACCGGATCACCATCGAGTCCACGTCCGAGACCGTCACGATGACCCGGTTCTCGACGAACCGCCCGGTCCCGAAGGCGCAGCGGATGTTCGCCGGGGCGGACATGCAGGACCTCACGGCGGTCACGTTCGTCCACGTCCGCAGCGGGGTCTGCCTGCTGCACGGCAACTTCCAGCCGGGCATGAGCGTCCGCATGCTCCACCCGTGCAACCCGGAGACCCGGTGGCGCAGCCGCACGCCGGTGAGCTTCAACCTGCAGAACACGAAGGGGTTCGTGCGGCACCTGTTCCCGGCCGTGGCCCATGTCGTGGGCTCGCAGGACAACTGGGCCGTCAAGCCGCAGAACCCGATGTACGTGCACGCGCCCGAGCACCGCGACGAGAACAGCCGCTTCGACGCGGCCGGCATCCGCTACCGGCTGGTCCTGGAGAACCTCGTCGAGCGGCAGAAGCAGGGCGACCTGTCCTACCTGCCGGACGGGCACCCCGGCCGCGACATCCGTGACGAGTTGCTGATCGACTGACGGGCGTCAGTCCGCG
>JAOPWU010000268.1 GCA_025965515.1 Mycobacterium sp. | reverse complement strand
CGGCGGCCCGGGCCGGGGACCCCGTGGCCGCCGCGGCGCTGCGCCGCGGGGGGCGCGCTGTCGGGACGGCCCTCGCGGGGGTCACCGCGCTGCTGGACCTCGACGTCGTGGTGGTGGGCGGCGGGGTCGCCGCCGTGGGTCCCGCGCTGTTCGACCCGCTGCGGGCGGCCTACGCCGAGCACGCGCGGATGGCCTTCCAGCGCCGGGTCCGCATCCGGCCGGCCGCGCTCCGGGAACCCGGGCTCGTGGGCGCCGCCGCACTGGTCGTCCGCCACCGGGACGGGGGAAATCGGGCGGTTTAGCTCCAGTTGGCTATCCCCGTCCGCCGAAGAACCGATGACCATGGTGAGGACACCGGTCCGGTGGCCCGAACCTTCGGCCACCGGCCGGTCCCGACGAGAGCGGTGACGTGACCAGCTTCCCCCTGGAGCGCCACCCGGTGGAGGGCCTCCCCTCCTACGGTGCGCTGCTGCGGGGGCTGACCTGGGCCGCCGCGCTGGCCTGCCTGGCCGCCGTCTGGGGCCTCGCCGACCTGCGTGTGCCCGTCGGCGAGGGGGTGCTCGGCACGTCGGCCGGCGTCGGCATCCTCGTGGGTGTCGCGCTGGTTCTCCTGCTGGGGGACCTGGGCGTGGTCCGGCTCTGGATCGACAACCGGACCCAGACGTTCACCGCGAGCGAGATCGCGGTGATGCTGGCGCTCGCCGTGGCGCCGGCCCCGTGGGTGGTGCTCCTGGCGCTGCCGGGGGCAGCGGTGGCCAGCTTCCTGACCCGGCGGGGGCTGCGGAACACGCTGACCAACGCCAGCACCGCGGTGACGGGCATGGCGATGCTCTGGGCGCTGCTGGCCGCGGTCGGGCACCCGGGGCACCTCGGGTTCAGCCCGGGCGGGCTGTGGCTGCTCGGGCTGAGCGGGACCTTCTGGGCGCTCTGGAGCAACGGCACGCTGATCGTCCTCACGGCCGCCCGGACCCGCGCGCCCGTGCTCGCCGTGGCCCGCCGCCTCGGCCCCACCGCCGCGTTCATCGGCGCGGGGAACGTCATCGTCGGGGCGGTCATCCTCGAGCTGGCGGCCCACCGCGCCGCGGCGTTCGGCGCCCTCGTGCCCGGCCTCGTCTTCGTCTACGTCGCCTACCGCGGGCACCTGTCCGTCGTGCAGCAGCGCGAGGACTGGCTGCAGCTGGACGCCGCCAACCGCTCGCTGTCCAAGCTCGCGGGGGTCGAGGTCGCCGAGGCGGCCGCCCGCTCGCTGCGGGACCTGCTGCGCGTCGACGCCGTCGACGTCCAGCTCGCCGACGGGCGCTCCGCCTCGGCCACCGACCCCGACGCGGAGCCGGTGCGGGAACTGACCCGCGACCGGCTGCTGGAGGCCGCCCGCCGGGTCGACCCCACGGTCGACGAGACCACGCTGGTCCACGTCCCCGGCGCCGGGCAGTTCCTGGTGGTGCCGCTGCTCGACAACGGCCGCCCGGTGGGGCAGATCCGGCTGCACGTCCGGGAGCTCGACAAGCGCCAGCAGCGCCTGCTGACTGCCGTGTCGGCGACCGTCACCGCCTGCCTGGTGAACGCGGCGCTGCACGAGCAGGTCCGCGGCGAGATGCAGCGGCAGGCGTTCTCCGCGACGCACGACGCGCTGACCGGGCTGGCGAACCGGGTGCTGCTGGCCGAGCGGGCCGAGCAGTACCTGTCGCGGGACGACGGCAAGGTCACCGCCCTGCTGATGATGGACCTGGACCACTTCAAGGAGATCAACGACACCCTCGGCCACAAGGCCGGGGACGAGCTGCTGGTCCAGGTCGCCACCCGGCTCGCCGACTGCGTGGACGCCCGCGGCCTCACGGCCCGGCTGGGCGGCGACGAGTTCGCCATCCTGCTGCCGCGCCTGCCGTCCCCGGCCGCGGCGGACCGGATGGCCCGCCAGCTGCTCGCCGCGCTGGCCGCCCCGCTGCGCGTGGAGGGCGTGCCGCTGTCGGTGGAGGCGTCGATCGGCGTCGCCACCGCCCCGGACGACGGGGCCACCGTCACCGAGCTGCTGAAGAACGCGGACATCGCGCTCTACAAGGCCAAGGAGGCGCGGGGGTCCTTCCGCCACTTCAACGGCGGCATCGACGACGCCGACCGGACCCGGCTGACGCTCACCGCCGAGCTGCGCGAGGCCATCGAGACCGACCAGCTCGAGCTCTACTACCAGCCGCAGCGGCGGCTCGTCGACGGGCAGCTCGTGGGGGTGGAGGCGCTGGCCCGCTGGCACCACCCGGTGCGGGGGCTGCTCGCGCCGGAGGAGTTCGTGGGTGTCGCGGAGAGCAGCGGGCTCATCCGGGCATTCACGCGGTGGGTCCTGGAGGACGCCGCCGCGCGCGCGGCCGCCTGGCGGGCCGCCGGTCACCGGCTCACGGTCGGGGTGAACCTCTCGGCGCGCAACCTGCAGGACGCCGCCCTGCCCGCCGACGTGGCGGCCGTGCTCACCCGGCACCGGCTGCCCCCCGACGCGCTCGTGCTGGAGGTCACGGAGACCACGGTCGTCAGCGAGATCGACGTGGTGGAGGACGTGCTGGCCAGCCTGCGGCTGCTCGGCGTGCCGCTGTCGCTCGACGACTTCGGGACCGGCTACTCGTCCCTCGGGGTGCTGCGCCGGCTGGCCCTGTCCGAGCTGAAGATCGACCGCTCGCTGGTCGAACAGGTGTTGGCCGGCGGCGAGGACCTGGCGATCGTCCGGGCCACCGTGGAGCTCGCGCACGCCCTGGGGCTGCAGGTGGTTGCCGAGGGGGTCGCCGACGCGGCCACCCAGGCCGCGCTGACCGCCCTCGGCTGCGACATCGCCCAGGGCTGGCACCTCGGCCTGCCGATGGCCGCCGCGGGCATCGACGCCCTGCTCGCCGAGGAGCGCCGCCCGGTCGTGCCGCCCCAGGCGGCCCGCGGCCGCGCGGCGGGCG
>JAOPWU010000264.1 GCA_025965515.1 Mycobacterium sp. | reverse complement strand
TCTGCGGGGCCCGCGGCGGTCGCGCCCCGGCGGCTCCCGTCCCGCCCGCCCACGGTCAGGCCCCGCCCAGCACCCGCACCGCGGCCCGCATGGCCGGACGACGACGCTGCTCCGCGAGGCTCGTCGTCCCGGCGATGACCCGGGCGAACAGCCCGAAGCCCTTCGGCAGCGCCCCCATGGCGGCGTGGAACGACCCCGGGTGGCGCGTGAACGCGGCCAGGAAGTCCCGCCCCGCCGCCACCTCGGGGCCCAGCACCCGGGTCACCTGCGCGGGGTAGGCCCGCACCCCGGCGGTCCCCCGTGCGGCGGCCGCCCCCGCGGCGCCGCCGCTGCGCAGGGCGAACGAGATGCCCTCCCGGGTCCACGGCTCCAGCCAGCCGGCGGCGTCCCCGGCGACGAGCACCCGGTCGGTCGCCAGCGGCGAGTCCTCGGCCCGGACGCGCGTCTGGTGGCCGCCGTCGTGCAGCGCGGTCGCCCGGTCCAGGCCGAGCCCGGTGACGAGTCGGTCGTAGTCGCGGCGCAGGCCGTCGGAAGCGGCGCGGTCGCCGATCACGCCGACCGTCAGCACGTCCCCCTTGGGGAAGACCCAGCCGTACGAGCCGGGCGTCTCGGTGAAGTCCAGCAGCACGGTGCCCCGCCAGGCGGCGGGGTCGGGCGCCGGGAACTCGCCCTCCAGCCCCAGGTCCTGCTGCACCGCGCGCACGCCGACGTGGGCGGCGACGCGGCTCGCGACCCCGTCCGCGCCGACGACGACCCGGCCGCGAACGGCCTCGCCCCCGCGCAGCGCGACGGTCACCCCGTCGGCGTCCTCCGTGACCCCGGTGACGAGCGCGCCGGTCCGCAGCGTGGCGCCCGCCCGCTCCGCCGCCCGCACCAGCGCATGGTCGAGGTCGGCACGGCGGGTCATCGCGATGAGCGGGTCGGCGAGCCGGTGGCGCAGCTCGCGGCCGCCGCGCAGCCGCAGGGCCGCGACGGTGACGTCGTCCCGGGCGAGCGGGGCCACGGGTACGCCGGCCGCCTCGACGATCCCCCGGCTGATGCCGATGAGGCCGCCGCCGCACCGCTTGTAGCGGGGCAGCTCGGCCCGCTCGAGCAGCAGCGTCCGGGCCCCGCCCAGCGCGGCGGCGCGGGCGGCGGACGCCCCGGCGGGGCCGGCCCCGACCACGACGACGTCCCAGCCGTCCCGGTCGTCCGGCCCAGCGGGCGTGCTCACCGCAGTGTCAGCTGCCGCCCGATGACGCCGCCCCGGGCGCGGCGGGCCGCGTCGTCGAGCGGCGACGTGTCGGCGAGCGCCTCGTCCTGCCGGGCACGCAGCCGCACCGCCGGCGCCTCCACGTCCTCGGCGGTGGCATCGGCCGGCAGGTCCCACACCGGCATGAGCAGCCCGTGCGCCCGGAAGCTGCCGATGTACCGGGCCCCGTCGAGCAGGTCGAGCTCCCCCGTGGCGCGCAGCCGCGCCATCGCGTCGACCAGCGGGTCCTCGTCCTCCGGCAGTACCCAGCGCAGGTGCGTCCGGTCGCCGATGCGGCACCAGTAGGCGGCCTCGACGCCGGTCAGCCGGGTGGTCGGGACGACGGCGGCGTTCGCCTGCTCGAGCGCCCGGGCGGCGTCGCCCGAGGCCGCGTTCGTCCCCGGCCCCTCGACCCACCAGTCGAAGCCCTGGTGGACGGTGAGGGTCAGCGGCTCGGGCGCGAGCACGTCGGGCAGGCGCGGCCCCATGCCGGGCTCCCGCAGGTCGGGGAGCCCCTGCCCGGGCTCGGCGTCGAGCGCGACGAGCAGCGCCTGCGCCAGGTCCCGGCCGAGGTCGCCGCTGCGGGTCGCGGTCTGCACGGCGAGCACCACGGACGCGTCCGCACGGACCAGCGCGGGCCAGCCGAGCGGCAGCACCGTCCCCAGCAGCACGGACCGCGCCTCGTCGCCGCCGACGCCCGGCGCCAGCGTGAGCCGCGCCGTCGCCGACGGCACGATCTCTCGCAGCGCCACCCAGTCCGGTTCCCCGGGCAGCCCGGCGAACGGCCGGAGGCTGGCCTGGCTCGTGGCGGACCGGCCGGCGCCGTGGCAGTTCTTGTACCGGCGGCCGGACCCGCAGGGGCAGGGCTCGCGGGGACCGACCACGGGCACGGTGGCCGGGTCGACGGTGCGCGGGTCGACGGTGGGCGCCTTGGGGCCGCGACGGGAGATGGTGGCTCCTCGGGGAGGACGGGGTGGGACCCCCGGAGGCTAACCGGCGGGCCGCCGGGGCCCGAGCGATCACCGCGGTGGTGTGCCCCGGCGCCAGGCGGGGATCTCATCCCCCGTGCCCGACGCCAGCCGCACCGCCGCAGGGGCGGCGCCCGGCCGGGCGCTGCTGCGGCTGCCCGGACCATGGGGCTGCTGTGGGCGCTGGAGCGCCGGGCCAGCGGCGGGGTGCTCGCCAGCGGGATCACGCACATCACCTGGAGCGTCCTCATGATCTTCCTGATCCCGCGGTGAGCGGGCCGACGGTCGCGGTCGTCGGCGCGGGCATCGCGGGCATCGCCTGCGCGCGGGAGCTGACCGCCGCGGGCATCGGTGTCGAGGTGCACGAGCGGGGGCGCGCGGTCGGCGGCCGGCTGGCGTCCCGGCGGCTCGACGGCCGGCCGGTGGACATCGGCGCCAGCTACTGCACGGTGTCCGACGCCGGGTTCCGCGCGGTGGTCGACGACTGGCTCGCGCGTGGGGTGGCCCGCGCCTGGACCGACACCTTCGACGTGCTGCGGCGGGACCCCGACGGCACGGTGACCGCCGGCGAGCGCCGCACGGGGCCCGTCCGGTACGCCGGCACGGCGGGGCAGCGCGGGCTCGTTGCGGATCTGGCGGCGGGGCTGGACGTGCGGCGGGAGCGCCCGGTCCGGGCGGTCGGCCCCGGCCCGGCGGTGGACGGCCGCCGCTACGCCGCGGTGGTGCTGGCGATGCCCGACCCGCAGGCGCTGCGGCTGCTGGACGCGGCGCTCACCGACGAGCGGGCCGCCCTGGGGGACCGCGGCTGGGAGCCGGCGCTGGTGCTCACCGCCCAGTACGCCGGCCGGCCCTGGGCGGCTGGGCCGCGGCCGCTGCGCGACGGCGCGTTCGTGCACGGGGACCGGGTCCTGGCCTGGGTCGCCGACGACGGCGCACGGCGCGGGGACGGGGCGCCGGTGCTCGTCGCGCACAGCACCCCGGAGTTCGCCGCCGCGCACCTGGCCGATCCGGCAGCCGCGACCGGCGCCCTGGTGGCCGCGCTGACCGGGTTGCTGGGCCTGCCGGTCGGGCCGGCGGCGGCGGCCGTCCACCGCTGGACGTACGCGAAGCCGGTCGGCACCCGCGAGGCGCTGTTCCACCTGGGCGGGTCGCGGGTCGGGCTGGCGGGCGACGGCTGGGGGGCGTCGAAGGTAGAGACGGCCTGGCTGTCCGGCACCCG
>JAOPWU010000245.1 GCA_025965515.1 Mycobacterium sp. | reverse complement strand
GACGGCCCGGAACCGCTCGCGGACGGCGTCGGCCCAGGCGCCGACCGCGGCGGCCGCGTCGGCAGCGGCGCGGTGGTCGGCGGCGGTCCGACCCGTCGCCCCGAACGTGAGGTCGTCGGCCGGCCGTCGCGACCGGCGGAGCGACCCGCTGCGCAGCCGCAGCGCCAGCAGGACGGCGACCAGCAGCACGACCAGCAGCACCAGGCCGAACGTGCCGCCGGGCGTGTGCGCGGACAGTTCGGCGAACCGGTTGCCGATCCAGCGCAGCACGGCGCGGAGCGGCCGCAGCCACCAGGGCCCCTCGTCGTGGTGGTACAGCGGTTTCGCGAGCTCCCGCTGCGCCTCCCGCCGCGCCGCGCCCGCATCGAGCGAGCCGGGGTCGATGGGTGCGTCCGCACGCGGCCGCAGCGCCGTCCGCGGGATCGCGGCGGCGCGCAGCAGGGTCGCGGGGGTCAGGTCAGTTCCCCGCCGCCGCCTGGCGCAAGGTCACGTCCAGCCCCTCCTGGCGCATCCGCAGGTCGAGGTAGAGCAGCGCGACGACGGCCGCCTCGAACGGGAGCACGAGGGCGGTGGAGATGAGCCCGCCGACGGACATGAGCAGCTGCTCCCCGAAGCCGATGTGCACGGTGCCGGAGTCGATGCCGCCGAAGATGCTGGCGAACATCGGGATCTCGAACGGGATCACGATGATGATCGACACGGCGCCCCCGATGAGGACGGACACGGCCCGGATGCCCCAGACGCGCCACCACGTGCCGCCCGACCGCAGCGTCAGCCGCCAGCTACGGCCCAGGGCCTGTCCCGGGCCGGCGCGCTCCAGGACGACGGCCGCCGGGGCGACGGCCCACGTGCCCCAGAGGAACGCGCCGGGGAGGATGAAGAGGATGAGCGCGATGTTGGGCACGAAGCCGCTGACGAAGCCGACGACCAGCAGGGCGCCCCAGCGCTCCCGCACCCGCGCGAGCGCCTGCCGCGCGTCCACCTGCGGGCCGAGTGCGGCCTGGCTGAGCACCGCCGCGAGCAGCCCGACGAACGCGGCGCCGAGCGTGTTGCGGATGATCGCCAGCAGGAGGGCCAGCGACGCGCTGCCCAGGCTCGAGCCGAGCGACGAGAAGCCGCTGTAGGGCTGGCCCACCCGCACGGAGAGCGTCGACTCCCCGGTGACCGCGTTCGCGATCAGGCCGAGGACGGCGAGGACCAGACCCAGCACGAGGCCGCCGCCGAGGCAGATGCGCCAGTGGCGGACGACGGTCCGGAAGGCCCCGTCCAGGATGTCGCCGAGCGTCAGCGGCCGCAGCGGTACGACGCCCGGCCGCGGGTCCGGCTGCCAGCCCCACGGGGCACCCGGCGGCGGCTGCTGCCAACCACCCGGGGGCGGGGGGTAGCCGCCCGGCGGGGGCGGGGGCTGCTGCCAGCCGCCCGGCGGGGGCGGATCCTGCCAGCCACCGGGCGGGGGCGGGGGGCTCGTCACGACTCCTCCAGGGCGGCTGCCGGCCGTGCGGCCATCGGACTCCACAGGGGTCCCAGACGGCCCCCGGGCGCATCGTTGCACGGCAACGGCCGTGCACCCGGCCATGCGCGCCGGGTTCGCTCGGACGGTGGATAACCGCCCGTCGCGCCCCGCTGTCCACAGGCGGCCCCGTGGACCGTGGCGGCAGGGCCGCGGGAACGGCCAGGATGGCGCCCGTGACAGCGCAGAATGGTCCCGTGATCGCCCCCTCCTGCCGCGCCGCGGCGTGCCGCCCGTGACGGTCCGCATCCTGGTCGTCGACGACGACCCCGCGCTGGCGGAGATGCTGAGCATCGCGCTGACGGCGGAGGGGTTCGCCGCCGCCTTCGTCGGCGACGGCCGGCAGGCCATCGCGGCGCTGATGGCGGAGCCGCCGGACCTCGTCCTGCTCGACCTCATGCTGCCGGGTCAGGACGGCTTCAGCGTCTGCCGCTCGCTGCGGGCCCGCTCCGACGTGCCGATCGTCATGCTCACCGCCCGGGCGGACACCGAGGACGTGGTGAAGGGCCTGGAGAGCGGCGCCGACGACTACATCGTCAAGCCCTTCCACACCGCCGAGCTCGTCGCGCGGGTCCGCGCCCGGCTGCGGCGCAGCAGCGCCGACGACGGGGAGCCCTCGCAGGTGTGCATCGGGCCGGCCGACGGGCAGCTCGAGATCGACGTCGCCGGGCACGAGGTCACCCGCGACGGGCAGCCCCTCAGCCTCACTCCGCTGGAGTTCGAGCTGCTGCTCGCGCTCGCGCGCCGCCCCGGGCACGTCTTCACGCGGGAGCAGCTGCTCGAACAGGTCTGGGGGTACCAGCACGCGGGCGACACCCGGCTGGTGAACGTCCACGTGCAGCGGCTGCGCGCCAAGATCGAGCAGGACCCGGAGAACCCCCGCGTCGTCCTCACCGTGCGCGGGGTGGGCTACAAGGCCGGCGGCCCGTGAGTCGCCGGTCCCCGCTGGGCTGGTGGCGCGGCTCCCTCCAGGTGCGGGTCGTCGCCACCACGCTCGTCCTGTCCACGGCCGTGCTCGCCGTGGTGGGCGCGGTGGTGCTCCACGAGGTCGGCCGCGGCCTGCTGGACGCGCAGCTGCGCACGGCCCGCGCGCAGACGGAGTCCGGCGTCGCCAGCGCGCAGACCCAGCTGCAGCAGCTCGACCGCGACGACCCCGCCTCGGTGGACCAGGCGCTCGACGACATCGTGCTGCGGCTGTCGGGCGCGCCGAGCGCAGCCGGCGACTTCTACGTCGCGCTCCTGCCGACCGACGGCGTCTCCGCCGCGTCGCTGTCGAGCGCGCTGGAGCGCGACCCGGTCGCCGCCGGGCTGCGGCAGCGGGTCGGCGTCCGGCAGGCGGAGGCGTACACCTACCAACCGGTCGCCATCAACGGCCGGCCGCGGCAGGCGCTCGTGATCGGTGCCCCGGTCACCGCCCCCACCGGCCGGTACGGCCTGTTCTTCGTGTACCCGGTCGAGCGGGAGCAGCAGACCCTCGACCTGGTCCGGCAGCGGCTCGCCGTCGGGGGCGCGGCCCTGGTGCTGCTGCTCGGCGCCATCACCGCGCTGGTGACCCGCCAGGTCGTCCGACCGGTCCGGTCGGTGGCCCGCTCGGCCGGCCGGCTCGCCGCGGGCAACCTCACCGAGCGGTTGCCCGTGCGGGGGCAGGACGAGCTCGCCACGCTCGCCACCGCGTTCAACGACATGGCGGCGTCGCTGGAGCGGCAGATCGGCCGGCTCGAGCGGCTGTCCTCGCTGCAGCAGCGGTTCACCGCCGACGTCTCGCACGAGCTGCGCACGCCGCTGACCACCGTCCGCATGGCGGCGGAGGTGCTGCACGCGGGGCGTCGCGGGTTCCCGCCGGCGCTGTCGCGCAGCGCCGAACTGCTGGTGACGGAGGTGGACCGGTTCGACCGGCTGCTCGCCGACCTGCTGGAGATCAGCCGGCACGACGCCGGGGCGGCGGTGCTGTCCCGCGAGCTCGTCGACCTGGCTGCGCTCGTGACGGCGGAGGTGGACGCGGTGCGGCGCCGGCACCCCGCGGCCGACCTGCGGCTCGTGCGGCCGGCCGGCCCGCTCGCGGTCGAGGCCGACGCGCGCCGCGTGGCGCGGGTCGTCCGCAACCTCGTCAGCAACGCCGTCGCCTACGGCGGGGGCGCCCCCGTGGAGGTGGAGCTGCGGCTGCTGGCCGCCGCCGACGGCGCGCCCGCGGCCGCCGAGCCGACCGGCGGCTGGGTCGAGGTCCGGGTCGCGGATTCGGGGCCGGGCATCGACGAGGCCGACCGGCAGCACGTGTTCGACCGGTTCTGGCGCGCCGACCAGTCCCGCAGCCGGCAGGCGGGCGGCACGGGCCTGGGCCTCGCGATCGCGACCGAGGACGCGGCGCTGCACGGCGGCCAGCTCAGCGTCGAGCCGACGCCGGGGGGCGGCGCCACGTTCCGGCTCCTGCTCCCCGTGCTGCCCGGCGCGCCCCTGCCCGACGACCTTGCCGGGCCGCCCGAGGCGCAGCGCTCCGACGGCCGGCACGTGGCCGCGTCGGGCGGCTCCCGGTGAGCGGCGGCCGTGCGGCGACGCGCGCGCTGCTCCTGGCGGTGCTCCTTCTCGTCGCGGGGTGCGGCCTCTCCGTCCCGGGCGGTGTCCACGAGCTGAAGCGGGTCGGTGGCCAGCCGGCCACCGACAGCGGCGTGCAGGTCCTGCCGGCCGGGCCGAGCGCCGGAGCGTCCCCCGTCGCCGTCGTCCGCGGCTTCCTCGCGGCGCACGCCGCCGCTGCCGAGGGGGACGACACCGTCGCCCGGGAGTACCTGGCGCCCACGGCCGTCTGGTCACCCGGGACCGGGACGATGGTCCTCGCCTCCGATCCCACGGAGAGCGCCGAGGGCGCGGACGTCATCCGGGTCCGGGCGCACGTCGTCGCGGAGATCGACGCAGGCGGCCGGCGGACCGCCGCCGACCGGGACCTCGACGTCACCGTCACGGTCGCGCAGCAGGGCGGGCAGTGGCGGCTGGCGTCGGTGCCGCCCGGGCTGCTGCTCACCACGCGGGACGCGGACCGGGCCCTGCCCGCGCTGGCCCTGGCCTGGTACCTCCCCGGGTTCGAGCGGCTGATGGCCGAGCCCGTCCACCTGCGCGCCACCGTCCGGGGCCGGGTGCCCGCCCTCGTGCGGGCGCTGCTGGCCGGACCCTCCGGGAGCGTGGCCGCGACGGCCCGCACCGCGCTGCCCAGCTCCGCGCAGCTGGTGGAGGCGAACGTCGGGGCCGACGGCCTGGCGGAGATCGACCTGGGGCCGGCCATCGGCTCGGCCGGCACGGCGCAGTTGAGGCTGGCGCAGGCCCAGCTCGCCGCCGCGCTCGGGCAGCTCACCGAGGTCAGCGGAGTGCGGCTGCTCGCGGGCGGCATCGTGCCCCCGGGCCTGTCCGACCTCACCCGCCGCGCCAGCCCCGCGGCGTTCACCCTCTACCCGGAGCCCGCCGGGGCGGCCCGGGCACTGGACGGCACGGCCGTCGCCACGCTGCCGGACGCGCCGACGGGGACCCCGGCCACCGGGACCCCGGCCCCCCTGCTCCCCGCCGCCTGCGCCGCGCTGGCCGTCGACCAGCACGAGGCGGCGTTCCTCCTGGCCGCCCCCGGCGGGTGCGAGGTGCACGTCACGACCGCGGCCGGGACGGCCCTCGCGCTGGCCGCGGGCCCCTGGCGCGACGTCGCGCTGCTGCCCGACGGTCGGTTGCTCGTCGCGGGCAGCACGGGGCTGCTGCTCACGGCGGCACCGCGCGTGACCGCCGCGAGCGCCTCACCGGGCGCCTCGGCCACCGCCCCACCGGCTCCGCCGGCGCCGCCCGTTCCCGTCGCGGGGCTGGAGGCGGCGGGCTCCGTGGAGCACGTCGCGCTCGCCCCCGACGGCGGCCGGGTGCTGCTGGTGCTCGACGGGGCCAGTGGCCGGCAGGCCGCCTGGGGGCTGCTCGACGCGTCGGGCGCGACGCCGCGGGTCTCCGGGCTGCGGCCGGTGGCGCGCGACGTCACGGACGTCACGTCGGCCGGGTGGACGGGCAGCATCACGGCGGTGCTCGTCGGTCACGCCGCCAGCGCGTCGGGGGGCCTGCAGGTGGCGACCGTCGCGCTGGACGGCAGCGGGCTCGCGATCGTGGCCACGCCGGGCCTGCCGGCCGTGCCGACGCAGGTCGCCGGCGCGCCCGGGGCAGCGCTGCTGGCCGTGGTGAACGGCGCGGTGTGGCAGCAGGCAGCGGGCGGGTGGCGCGCGCTCGGCCCCGGCACGGCCGTCGCCTACCCCTGAGCCGTCATGACGGGTCTGCCGCACCGGCTCGCCGTCGGTGGCCGCGCGCTCCTCGACCTGGTGGTCGACCTGCGCTGCCCCGGCTGCGGTGCGCTGCCGACCCCCGGCGCAGCCTGCGCCGGTTGCGCGGCTGCCTGGGCGGCGCCGCGGCTCGACCGGCTGGACGGCATCCCGCTCGCCAGCTGCGGGCCGTACGCGGGGCCGGTGCGGGCCAGCGTGCTCGCGTACAAGGAGGCGGGCGGCCGGCGGCTCGCCGGGGAGCTCGGTGGCCGGCTCGCCGTCGCGGTCCGTGCCCTGCCCGCGCTGCCGGCCCCGCTGCTGCTCGTGCCCGTCCCCGCCTCCCCGGCGGCGCGCCGGCGTCGCGGCCACGACCACGGGGTGTCGCTCGCGCGGGCCGCGGCCGCGGCCCTGCGGCGCGGGGGCACCCCCGCCACGGCCCTGCCGGCGCTGCGGCTGACCCGTCGCGTCGCCGACAGTGCGCCGTTGAACCGGGCCGAGCGTGCCGCGAACCTGGCGGGTGCGTTCGGGCTGCGCCGCGGGGCGGTGGCCGCCGGGGCCGGGGCAGCCGTGGTGCTCGTCGACGACGTCGTGACCACAGGCGCGACGGTGCGGGAGGCCCGGGCGGCGCTGGTGTCCGGCGGCGGCGACGTGGTCGGCGTGGTCTGTCTGGCGGGTCCGCAGCCACGCCACGCCGGGGCCCCAGTCGGGCCGCCCGAGATTCTTGTCTGAGAGTCCCCCAAGAATCGACGGACGGCGCTAGCGTCGGGTGACCCCCTATCACAGAGGTTGAGGAGGTCGGATGGAGATCGTCGTCAAGGGACGTCACGCCGAAGTTGGCGAGCGGTTCCGGCAGCACGCGCAGGCCAAGCTGGAACGGCTCGGACGTCTCGACCAGTCGATCAAGCGCATCGAGGTGGAGGTCTGCCGGGAGAACAACCCGCGCCAGTCCGACATCTGCGAGCGGGTCGAACTCACCTGCCGCCACCGGGGTCCTGTCGTGCGGGCAGAGGCGTCCGCACCTGACAGCTACACCGCCCTCGACAAGGCCCTCGACAAGATCGAGGAGCGGCTCCGGCGCGACGCCGACCGCAAGCACTGCCGCGGCACCCGCACGGCCCACCACGGTCGCGCCGCCGTGCAGGCGGGCGCCGCCACGCCGCTCGCCACCGCGAACGGCGCCGCGCTCGACGGTGCGGACGGGGTCGACATGGCCGCCGCCGCCGAGGCCCTCGAGGCCGCCCGCAATGCGGTCGACCCGCTGGTCGTCCGCGAGAAGGTCCACGCCGCCGGCGCCATGACCGTCGGCGATGCGATCCACCAGATGGAGCTGGTGGGCCACGACTTCTTCCTCTTCGCTGACGCCGACAGCGGTCAGCCGAGCGTCGTCTACCGACGGCGCGGCTACGACTACGGCGTCCTCCGGCTCGTCGTCTCCGACACCCCGCCGGGCACGGACTCCACGGCCGCGCCGCTGCCACCGCAGCCGGCGCTCGTCCTGAGCGACTGACGGGCCCCCTTCCCGCCGCCGGGCCTCGTCCCGGCCGTCCCGGCCGCTCCGCTTGCGGGGTCGGCCGGGACGCGGGGCGTCCTTCTAGAGGCCGCACCCGCCACTCCGGCGACCCCGCACCGCCCGACCGCGTAGGCTCCGCCGCCAGGACGTGCAGGTTGTAGTCAGGAAAGAGGGGCAGTGGTCGACGACCAGAGCGCGACGGGGCCAGGGCCGATGGCTACTGCGGGGGACACCGCCACGCACGAGCCGATCCGGGTCCTCGTGGTGGACGACCACGCGCTGTTCCGCCGCGGGCTGCAGATGGTGCTGCAGGCCGAGGACGACATCGTCGTCGTCGGCGAGGCGAGCGACGGCACGGAGGCGGTCGACCAGGCCTCGCAGACCACCCCGGACGTCGTCCTCATGGACGTCCGCATGCCGCGTCGCGGTGGCATCGACGCCTGCACGGCCATCAAGGACACGGTCCCGTCCGCCAAGATCATCATGCTGACGATCAGCGACGAAGAGGCCGACCTCTACGAGGCCATCAAGGCCGGCGCCAGCGGCTACCTGCTGAAGGAGATCTCCATCGAGGAGGTCGCCACGGCCATCCGCCAGGTGCACGACGGCCAGTCGCTGATCAGCCCCTCCATGGCGACGAAGCTCCTCACCGAGTTCGCCTCCATGATCAAGAAGACCGACACGCGGCAGCAGGTCCCCACGCCGCGGCTGACCGACCGCGAGATGGAAGTCCTGAAGCTCGTCGCGAAGGGGCTGGCCAACCGCGACATCGCCCGGCAGCTGTTCATCAGCGAGAACACGGTCAAGAACCACGTGCGGAACATCCTGGAGAAGCTCCAGCTGCACTCCCGCATGGAGGCCGTCGTCTACGCCGTCCGCGAGAAACTGCTCGAGATCACCTGAGCCGGGCGGTCACGCCTCCCCGGGCAGCAGCGAGCCCAGCCACGCGTCGTGCCGGACGTCCCGCAGGACGAGCCACGACCGCAGCACCCCCTCCGGGCGGAACCCGGCGCGCTGCGCCGCGCTGATCGACGCCGCGTTCCCGGCGGCCGCGTACCACTCCAGCCGCTCGACGCCCACCGCACCGAAGGCCCACCGGGCGGCGGCCCGCGCGGCCGTCGCCGCGACGCCCCGGCCGCGGGCCTGCGGGTGGACGCTGATCCCGACGTTGCTGATGCGTGCGTCCCGGTCCAGGTCACGCAGGGTGAGCCCGGCGAGGTAGTCGCCGGTGGTCGCGTCGAGCACCGCCCACTGCGCCGAGCGCCCGGTGTCCCAGTCCTCGCCGCACCGGGCGAGCCAGGTACGCGCGTCCTCCGGCGTGTAGGGCGTGTGCACGGGCAGCCACCGCACGCTCGCCGGGTCGGTCACGGTCGCGATGATCCCCCGCCCGATGACGGACGCCGGTGTCACGGCTGCGGTGACGGGCCGCAGGTGCAGCGAGCCGGCGGTGATCTCGACGGGTTCCACCGCCGCAGTATCCCGATCCGGGCACGTTCCATGAGCGCCGAGCCGGTGCGCACCACTCTTCAGCGGATTCCGGGCCCCACGGAGGCCTACGATGGGAGGCGTACACGTCTTCTATCCCAGGAGCTCTGCCCGTGGTCCTCGACAAGCTCTTGCGCGCCGGTGAAGGCCGGATCGTGCGCAAGCTGGAACGTCTTGCCCGGGACGTGAACTCCGTCGAGGACGAGTTCACCGCCATGACGGACGCGGAACTGCGCGCGCAGACCGACGAGTTCCGGCAGCGGCTGGCCAACGGCGAGACCCTCGACGACGTCGAGATCGAGGCGTACGCGGTGGTCCGCGAGGCGGCCAAGCGCACGCTGGGCATGCGCCACTTCGACGTCCAGATCATGGGCGGCGGCGCGCTGCACCGCGGCAACATCGCGGAGATGAAGACCGGTGAGGGCAAGACCCTGGTCGGCACGCTGCCCGCGTACCTCAACGCGCTCGCCGGCAAGGGCGTGCACGTCGTCACGGTCAACGACTACCTCGCCCGCCGCGACGCCGGCCTGGTCGGCCAGGTGCACACGTTCCTCGGGCTGACCGTGGGCGTGATCGACCCGGCGATGACGCCGGAGCAGCGCCGCGCGGCGTACGCCTGCGACATCACCTACGGCACGAACAACGAGTTCGGCTTCGACTACCTGCGCGACAACATGGCCGCGTCCGCCGAGGACCTGGTGCAGCGGGGCCACAACTTCGCGCTCGTCGACGAGGTGGACTCGATCCTCGTCGACGAGGCCCGGACGCCGCTGATCATCAGCGGTCCGGCCGAGCAGGCCACCAAGTGGTACACGGAGTTCGCCCGCCTGGTCCCGAAGCTGCGGGTCGACGAGGACTTCGAGGTCGACGAGGCCAAGCGGACCGTCGCCATCGCCGAGTCCGGCGTCGCGAAGATCGAGGACTGGCTCGGCATCGACAACCTGTACGAGGCGACGAACACGCCCCTCGTCGGGTACCTGACGAACGCGCTGAAGGCCGAGCACCTCTACAAGCGCGACAAGGACTACATCGTCACCGGCGGCGAGGTGCTCATCGTCGACGAGTTCACCGGCCGCGTGCTCGCCGGCCGCCGCTACTCCGAGGGCATGCACCAGGCCATCGAGGCCAAGGAGCGGGTGGTCATCAAGGACGAGAACCAGACGCTCGCCACGATCACGCTGCAGAACTTCTTCCGGCTCTACGACAAGCTCGGCGGCATGACCGGCACGGCCATGACCGAGGCGGCCGAGTTCCACCAGATCTACGGCCTCGGCGTCGTGCCGATCCCGACGAACAAGCCGATGGTCCGCGACGACCTGCCCGACCTGGTCTACAAGACCGAGGAGGCGAAGTACGACGCGGTCGTGGCGGACATCGCCGAGCGGCACGCGGCGGGCCAGCCCGTCCTGGTCGGGACCACGAGCGTCGAGAAGTCGGAGCTGCTGTCCGGGATGCTGCTGCGGCAGGGCATCCCGCACGAGGTCCTGAACGCGAAGCAGCACGAGCGCGAGGCGCTGATCATCGCGCAGGCGGGCCGCAGGGGCGGCGTCACCGTGGCCACGAACATGGCGGGCCGCGGCACCGACATCATGCTGGGCGGCAACCCGGAGGTCCTGGCAGCCGTCGAGGTCGCGGGGCGCGGTCTCGACCCGGCGTCGGACCCGGAGGGCTACGCCGTGGCGCTCGGCTCCGCGGTGGAGAAGGCGAAGTCCGCGGTCGAGGTGGAGCACGAGGAGGTCGTCGCCGCAGGCGGCCTGTACGTGCTCGCCACCGAGCGGCACGAGTCGCG
>JAOPWU010000241.1 GCA_025965515.1 Mycobacterium sp. | reverse complement strand
GCGAAGGCCCGGCGCTTCCCGCCGGGCCTTCGCCGTGTCGGGACGCTCCGTCAGGCGCTCTCCGACAGCCGGGAGTCGGCCGTCAGCCGGTGGAAGCCCCCGTCGACGTACAGCAGACCGTCGTGTCGGTCCGCCCCGCGGAAGGACTCGAGCGGCTGGGCCACCACGATGGTGTGGTCACCGACGGCCAGCCGCTCCACCACGGCGCAGCGGAGCTTGACCGGCGGATCGGCCAGCATCGGCTCGCCGGTGGGCAGCCGGCTCCACCGCGTCGGGGGCGCGAACCTGTCGATCCCGGGGGTGGCGAAGTGCCTGGCCGCGTCCTGCTGGCCGGCGGCCAGCAGGTGGACGACCAGCGTCTGGGCGTCGCGCAGGGTTGGCCAGCTCGAGGCTCGGGCGGCGACCGCGAAGGAGACCAGTGGCGGGTCCAGCGACAGCGACGTCAGCGAGGTCGCGGTGAGCGCGGCCGGGCCGTTCCCCGCATCCGCCGTGACGACGCAGACGCCGGCCGGGTGGTGCCGGAAGATCGCTCGGTAGGTGGCGGCGTCGAGCGCCGCGGCCGGGTCGGTGGCCGGTGCGGTCATGGGCGGTGCCTCCTCGCGGACCCCTAGTTCTCTACCATGTTAGTAGACAATGCCCGAGCGAGTGGACCTCCCTCCGCCGTGGCCAGCCCCGGGGCCCGCTGAGGAGGTGGCCTTGCGCCTTCGCCCGAAGGCGTGCCACCGCCCGCGGACGCCGCGCGCGGTGGCGATGAGGACTTAGGCTGCGGAGTGGACTGCCGAACAGGGGGTCGCGGATCCGGGCGCCGGCCCGGCGGGAGGAGGCGCAGTGGCGTCAGCACAGTCGCAGAGGGCGCCCCGTGCGCACCGTCGCACGGACCGCCTCGAGCCCTGGCGCGACTGGGCCGCGCTCGTGGTCTGGAACCACGGGATCCTGCTCATCGCCGCGCTGACGCGCCCGTCCTGGCCCTGGCTGCTGCTGCTCTCCCTGCCGCTCGGGCTCGGGCTCGCCACGGCGACGCTCACCGTGCTGCACGACGCCGGGCACAAGCAGTTCTCCCAGCGCAGCTGGCCCAACGTGTTCGCCACGCAGACCGCCGCGCCCGTGGGGCTGTGGGCCGACTACTGGGGTCTCAAGCACCGCGTGCACCACAAGGCCACGGCCGTCTACCCCTTGGACGCCGCCACCCACAGCTCGGGCATGGTCCGGTTCCACCCGGCCGCCGCGGTGTGGAAGGTCCACCGCTACCAGCAGTACTACGCCTGGGTCCTCTACGGCCTGGCGTGGGCCGGCGAGCTGCGCAGCCAGGTCACGTACGTCCGCACCGGCGACATCTCGGGGACCGAGGCGCCGCCGTTCCGCGCGCGGCTCGGCTCGTTCCTGCTGGAGAAGGCCATCTGCCTCGTCCTGCTGACCCCCTACGCGCTGCTGCTGGGGATCGGCCACCTCGCGGTGCTCATCGTCGCGTCGCTGACCGTCGCCAGCGTGCTCGCCGCGATCGTCCTCGTGGTCGGCCACATCAACACCGGTCTGGTGCCCACGACCGTCGCGCCCACCGGCGCCTCCTGGTCGACGCACCTGCTGCACACGACCGCCTCGTTCAGCATGTCCAGCCTGCCGATGCGCTGGATCACGGGCGGGATGACGCACCACGTCGCCCACCACCTGCGGCCGGTGGCGCCGCGCTCGGCCCTCCAGGGCATCCAGGACACCGTCGTGCGGGACCTGGTGCAGCGGAGCGGCGTGCCCTCGGTGGAGTTCCCGACGCTGACCGCGGCCGTGGTCGGGCACTACCGGCGCCTGAAGGCGTTGGGCCAGCAGGAGGCGCCGGTGCCGGTGGGCAGTGACGCCGTGACCGAGCTCGTCGGGATGCCGGCGGAGGCCGGGCTCGTCACCGGGGTGTTCGCCGGGGTTCCGGTCCCGGCGGGCCGCGGCGCGGCGGTACCGGCCGGCTTCAGCGCCCCCTGACCGCGGTCGCGATCGGCGCGGCGCTGGCCGCGGCGATCTGCTTCGGCTGGTCGACGGCGCTCATGCACTACACGGCGTCGGCGGCGCCCGCGGAGATGACCGGCTCGTTCCGGCTCATCGGGCACCTGCTGCAGCGGCCCCGGTGGCTGCTGGGGATGGTGGCCAGCCTGCTGGGCTTCGCGTTGCACGCCGTCGCGCTGCGGTTCGGCCCGCTGGTGCTCGTCCAGCCGCTGGTCGTCACGGGGCTGATGTTCTCGCTGCTGTTCCGCGCCGCCCTCGACCGGCGGCTGCCCGAGCGCGGGGTCCTGTGCTGGGCCGCCGTCACGGCCGCGGGCCTCGCCGTCTTCCTGACGTCCTCGAGCTCCTCGACCGGCCGGGTGCTCGTCGACACCCCGCGGGCTCTGGTCACGCTGGGCGTCGGCCTGGTGGTGGTTGTCCTGGCGACCAGGGTGGGCACGCTGCGGCCGCCTGCGAGCTCGAGTTCCGGCGTCCTGCTCGGGGTGGCCGCAGGGATCGTGTTCGGCCTCCTCGCGGGGACCCTCAAGGCTGCCACCGGGGCGCTGACGGTCGGGAACTCCCTCGCCGACGACTGGCCGGTCCTGGGCGTGCTGGCGCTGTCCCTCGTGGGGTTCCTGCTCAACCAGCGCGCCTACCACCGCGCACCGCTGGTCAGCGTGCTGCCGATCCTGAACACGCTGAACCCGGTCGTGTCCGTGGTCTTCGGGGTCGTGGCGTTCGCCGAGCAGCCGAGCGGGGAAGCGCTGGCCCTGACCGGGCAGGCGGTCGGCCTCATCGCGACGCTGACCGGTGTCTTCTTCCTGCCGCGATACGCGGGGGAGCCTGCGGTCGTCGACGCCCTGCCGGCGGAGCTCTAGGCGGTCAGTGCGCCAGGCCCGGTGCCAGCGCCTGGGCTCCGTGGGCCGCCAGCTCCACGCCGATGGCGCGGATCACCGGATCTCGAAGGTGCCGTCCCCCGCGGTCGTCGCGCCGAAGCGCGTGGCGGCGTGGGTGCCGCTGCGGTAGCCGCTGGCGGCCGTCGCCGTGTGCACCTCCACGCGGCCGATGGTGGTGGCCCGCGTCTTCACCGCGTAGACCGTGCCGCCGACGAGCTGCACCGTGCCGTGGTCACGCTCGGCCGCCGGGATCCAGGTCACCGCGTCGACGCCCGTGGCGTAGCCGCTGGCGGCGGTGGCGGTGTGCAGCTCGACGGCGCCGGACCGGGTGCCGGCGGCCTGCAGCAGCGCGACGTCACGGCCCGCCAGCTGCAGCGACCCGCCTGCGGCCTGCGCGGTCGTGAGGCGCGTCAGTGCCGTCGTCGCCGTGCGGTAGCCGCCGGCGGCCGCGTAGGTCCGCACCTCGACCCGGTTCTTCGGCGTCCCGACGGTGGCCAGCTGGACGAGGTCGCCGTTCGGCGCGATCTGCAGCGCGCCCGCGGGCACGGTGGCCAGGGGCAGCCCGGTGACGAGGTCCGCCCCACGGGCGTAGCCGGTGGCCGCGGTGGCGCTGTGCAGCTCGACGGTGCCGCTCGCCGTGCCGCGGGTCTGGATCAGCCAGAGGTCGCCGCCGACCAGCTGCAGGGTGCCGAGGGCAGCCGTCGACCGCGGGAACCGGGTGACGGCGGTGGTGCCGGCCGTGAAGCCGCTGTTGCCGGTCGCGGTGGCGAGCTCCACGGCGCCCGAGCTGGTGTTCCGGGTGTGGACGAAGACGAGGTCGGGCGCCGGACGGTGGACGACGCCGAGGATGCCCCGCCCGCTGCCGTTCAGGGTGATCGTGCCGCGGCTGAACGCCACCTGGCTGGGCGCGAACGAGGCGGGCTGGGAGCCCTGCGCCAGCACCCGCAGCGCCCCGGTGGCCGCCACCGTGTCGACGACGGCGTCGCTGCCGGGCGTCTGCCCGTTGTTGGTGCCGAAGACGATGACGTCGCCGGGGGCGACGCCCGTGACGGTCCCCTGCGGCTCCTTGGTGAGGCCGGCCGGGGCGGTATCGAACAGCTGCCCCGGGGCGCCCGGCCAGCTGCCGGGGGTGATCCACCCGCGGTCCGTGTAGAGCCGGCGGACCAGCTCGTCCGGGGTCCACCGCCCGCCCGGCGCCTGGCCGTTGCTGACGACGTCCGCCCCCAGGCCGCCGAGCCACGCGTCGCCCGAGACGATGGTCCGGCCGTAGGCGATGCCGACCGCGTCGCGGTCGTCGGTCGAGGGGGTGGCCGCAGCGGCAGCGGCAGCCGGGCGGGTGGTGGCCGCTGCGGCGGCGGGCAGCGCCATCCCGCCGGCGAGGAGCGCGGCGGCCGCGAGGGGCAGGGGCAGGACGCGGCGGACGAGCGGCATGGCGGGGCTCCAGCTGGGACAGGGCGACGGTGGGCGGCCTGTGACCCGGGCCACCAGCCCGTCAACGCCTGGAACACCCCACGGTGACGGGTTGAGGCGGCATTCGAGTGATTGATGCATCCGTAGGGGCGGGCCCTGCGGCCCCCGCCCCCGCCTCGCGCCGATCGGCCCGCAGCCGCAGCGCGCCCAGCGCCAGCCAGCCGGCGACCCCGACCAGGCCGAGGCTGATGATCCGGTAGAGGAGGACGGCCGCCGTGGCGGCCCCGGCCGGGAGCCCGCCACGCACGAGGGTCAGCACCATCGCCGCATCGACCACCCCCAGGCCGCCGGGGAGCAGCGGCACGCTGGACGCGGCCATCCCTGCGGCGAACGCCAGCAGGGCCGTGGTCAGCGACGGCCCCGGCGCCCGCACCGCGTGGCACGCGGCCACCAGGCACCCCAGGTCCGCCAGCCAGTTCAGGGCGGCGAACAGCAGCCCCAGGACCCAGTCCCGGGTCCGCGGCTGCACGGTGAGCAGCTCGTCGACGAGGCGGTCGGCCCGGCGGTGCGCCCCCTCAGGGCTGCGGCGGGCGATCCGCACGGCCGCGCCGGCGGCGAGGGACCCGACCCGCCGCAGGAGGTGCTCGTTCCGGCTGGCGCTCCGCAGGCCCCAGATCAGGACGGCGACCGCCACCACCTCCAGGACGACGGTCACCGGGTGGATGCTCCCGCCGGCCAGGGAGGCGCCCACCAGGCCGATCACGGCCAGGGCGACGGAGCTGAGGATCCCGGAGGCGACCAGGCTCCAGCCGATCAGCGGTGGGCTGGCGCCCCACCCCCGCATACGGCGCACCGTGTACCCCGAGGCGACGACGGGGCCCGCGGGGAGCGTGACGCTGAGGGCGTTCGCGGCCAGCGTGGTCGCGACCGCGGCGCGCAGGGTGACGCGGAGGCCGCCGGCGAACAGCATCCGCCGCTGCAGCCGCGCGAAGGTCGTCATCGACGCCGCTTCGAGCGCCAGCGCGACCAGGATCCACCCGACGCGGGGGTGGGCGAGCGCGTCGCCCGCGGCCTCCATGTGCGGAATCACGAGCACGGCCTCGGTGACCAGCACGGCGGCGACGCCCGCCGCGACGAGCCAACGGCGGGTTGCCATCCGTGCCTCCGTTCCGGCCCGGGAGCGCCCGCCTGACGGCTACGCTCTGAAAGCAATCCCTCACGGCGCGCAACTGGCGGTCCGGGGCCGGCATTCCCTTCCCGGCACCGACCACCCGTTCGGTGGACCTCGGGACGATCATCCCGTGGCGACTGCCGGTGTGTGAGGCACCAAATCAGGGGGAATCGTCCGCAGTCGACGGGCCGGCAGCGGGCGTGAGCGAAGGGAAGCGGTGTGGTCACGTACGACCAGCGGTACCCGGCGAGCGTCCCGGACCTCCGTCAGCTGCTCACCGACGAGGACTTCGTCCGCGCCTTCGCCGCCGAGCTGGGCCTGAGCGACGCCGCCGTGAAGATCACCCACACCGGCACCACGGTGGTCCGGCGGCTCGTGCTGCCCGTCCCGACCGACCAGGTGCCGGGCATCTTCCGCAAGTTCGTCGGCGACGAGGTCGACATCGTGGACCGGTGGCAATTCCCGCCCGTCGCCGAGGACGGCACCTGCCGCGCCGCCGTCACCGTGCACGCCCGGGCGGGGGGCCGCGAGGCCGCGTTCGAGGGGACCGCGCTGCTCGCGCCGTGCGAGGACGGCGGGACGGACCTGACCGTCGCCGGCGACGTCCGCGTGGACCTGCCGCTGGTGGGCCGGCAGGCGAAGGGTCTGCTGGGCCAGCTGATCGTGGCCGCCCTCAAGCAGCAGACGAAGGTCGTCCTGACCCAGCTCTGCGCCGCCGTCGACGGATGACGCGCCAGCTCCGCCGCGACGAGCCGCGCATCCAGGGCGCGGCCCGGCCGGACCTGACCGTCGAGCCGTCCGTCGCGCCGGACCTGCCGCCGCTGCCCCCGCGGCCCGGGATCCCGCCGCGCCGCAGCTCCCCGCCGCCGTGGGGCCTGATCGCCCTGGGGGCGGTCGTTGCCGTCGCCGCCGCCGGGGTGGTCCTGCTCGCCGTCGTGGACCTGCGCGGGACTTCGTCACCGGCCGTCCCGGCCGGCGCGCCGACGAGTACGGCCATCGGGCCGGCCGCCGCCGGCGCGACCCCCGTCGGAACGGACCCCTCCCTGGTGGCGGCGCAGGTGGACGGGCTCATCACGCGCAGCCTGGCGTCGCGCAGCGCGGTCGTGGGGGCCGTCTCCGACGGCACCCGGTGCCGGAACCTCCCCGCCGCCGCCGAGACGCTGACCGCGGCGGCGGCCGAGCGCGACGCCCTGCTCGCCGGGCTGGCCGACCTCCGGACCGCCCCGGTCCCGGGCAGCGCCGCCTGGCTCCCCCCGCTGCAGACCGCGTGGCGGCAGTCCGCCGCCGCGGACCGGGCCTACGCGGCCTGGGTCGACGGCCGGGCCCACGGCAGCTGTACGCCTGGGGCCGCGGCCGGCCCCGCCTACGCGACCGCGCTGCGCGCCGACCAGGCCGCGACCGCCGCGAAGGGCGCCTTCGCCGCCGCCTGGGGCCCCGTGGCGGCGCAGTACCGGCTGGCCCCGCGGAGCGCGGCCGCCCTGTAGCGGCTCCCCTGGCCGGGTGGCCGGGGGACTGCCCGTTCGGGTGATCCTGAGTCCGCGCCAGGTCCGGGACGGGCGCGCCGTGCCACGCTGGGAGCGCGGCGCCGCCGCCGCGCGTTACCCCGCGTGGGGCGCCAGGCTTCCGCCGCGCCCGCACGGGACCCGAGAGGACGGCATGAGGCTGCGCGCAGCGCTCGCGGCCACCCGCGGGCGGGGAGCGACGACCGTCGGCGCGTTGGCGGTGCTCGCGATCGGCTGCGGCGTGGCCTTCGCGGGGTGCTCGTCGGCGCCGCCCGCCGCCCGGCGGCCGTCGGCGC
>JAOPWU010000194.1 GCA_025965515.1 Mycobacterium sp. | reverse complement strand
AGGACAGTCCTTCGTGCGGTGGAATTGCGCGGGTCGGCGACCACGCGAATGGTGACAGCTGTGCCAGCGCCGAATCAGGCCGTCCGCGTCGTGGCAGCGTGCAGCCCGAGCCGTTCGACGGTGACTTCGCGCATCTTGAACTTCTGGATCTTCCCGGTGATCGTCATCGGGAACTCGTCGACGAAGAGCACATACCGCGGGATCTTGTAGTGGGCCAGCTGCTCCCGGCAGTACGCCCGGACCTCGTCCTCGGTCGTGGTCGCGCCGTCCTTGAGCCGCACCCACGCGCACAGCTCCTCGCCGTAGCGCTGGTCCGGCACGCCGATCACCTGGACGTCGGCCACCTGCGGGTGGGTGTAGAGGAACTCCTCGATCTCCCGCGGGTACACGTTCTCCCCGCCGCGGATGACCATGTCCTTCATGCGACCGACGATGTTGAGGTAGCCGTCCGCGTCCATGACCGCGAGGTCCCCCGTGTGCATCCAGCGGGCGGCGTCGATCACCTCCGCGGTCTTCTCCGGGTCGTCCCAGTAGCCGAGCATCACGGAGTAGCCGCGGGTGCAGAACTCGCCTGTCTCGCCCCGGGGCACGGTCAGTCCCGTGATGGGGTCGACGACCTTCACCTCCAGGTGCGGGTGGACGCGGCCGACCGTCGCGGTGCGGCGGTCGAGGTCGTCGTCGGCGCCCGTCTGCGTGGACACCGGCGAGGTCTCCGTCATGCCGTAGCAGATGGTCACCTCGGTCATCCCCATCTCGGTGACCACCCGCTTCATCACCTCGACCGGGCACGGCGAGCCGGCCATGATGCCCGTCCGCAGGGACGACAGGTCGTAGTCGGCGAACGTCGGCAGGGCGAGCTCCGCGATGAACATGGTCGGGACGCCGTAGAGCGAGGTGCAGCGCTCGTCCTGGACGGCCTGCAGGGTCAGCGCCGGGTCGAACCCGGGCGCGGGGATGACGATCGTGGCGCCGTGCGAGGTGCAGCCCAGGTTGCCCATCCCCATGCCGAAGCAGTGGTAGTAGGGCACCGGGATGCAGACGCGGTCGGCCTCGGTGTAGTGGCACCCCTCGGCCACGAAGAAGCCGTTGTTGAGCAGGTTGTGGTGGGTGAGCGTGGCGCCCTTCGGGAAGCCCGTCGTCCCCGACGTGTACTGGATGTTGATCGGCTCGTCGGCCGACAGCTGCGCCGTCTGCTCGGCCAGCAGCCCACGGTCGCCGGCCCGGCCGGTCGCCAGCAGCTGCTCCCAGGCCTCATCGCCCAGGAAGACGACCTCCCGCAGGTCGGGGCACTCGCCGCGGACCTCGGCCACCATGCCCCGGTAGTCGCTGGTCCGGAAGGACGGCGCCGCCACCAGCACCGAGACGCCCGCCTGCCGCAGGACGTAGGCCAGCTCGTGGGTGCGGTACGCGGGGTTGATCGTGACCAGGATGGCGCCGAGCTTCGCCGTGCCGTACTGGGTGAACACCCACTCGGCGCAGTTCGGCGACCAGATCCCGACCCGGTCACCCTTGCGCACGCCCCGCGCGGCCAGGCCCAGCGCGCAGGCATCCACCTCGGCGAGGAGCTCGGGGTAGCTCCAGCGGCGGCCGGTGGCGCACTCGACCAGGGCCTCGTGGTCGCCCACCCGCGCCACGGTCCGCTCGAGGTTGGCGCCGATCGTGTCGCCGAGCAGGGGAAGGGTGGCGGTGCCGCTCGTGTAGGACGGCACCGCGGGCTGGCCGGGGGTCATGGGCTCGCCTCCTGGTTGGGGGTACGACGGCGTCCACTCTGCCCCAGGATCGGCGGTCGGGCGACCGAACTGTGCAGATTTCCGCGAGTGTTCAGGGACGCGCGCCCCGGGGCGCCGAGCCAGGCCGCGCCCAGCAGGTAGCCGTCCCGCAGCAACCAGCGACCGGGGAACCCGCGCCGCCCCGGCCCGGGTTCCGCGACCAACAGCGATGCCGCGAACGTGCCGGTCGCGTCGACCCGGACCCACACGTCCTCGAAGGCCAGCCACCGCCCGGTGAGCGGGAACCAGGCCTTGTACACCGCCTCCTTGATGCAGAACAGCAGCCGGCCCCAGCAGACCTCCGGATGCCCGCTCCGGAGCAGGCGCAGCTCGGCCCGCTCGGCGGGCAGCGCGATCTCGTCGAGAACACCGGCCGGCAGGGTCAGCGCCGGCTCCGCGTCCACGCCGACCGCGCGCACCCGCGCGGTCAGGGCCACGGCGGCGGCGGTGTACCCCGGGCAGTGGGTGACGCTGCCGATCGTGCCGGGGGGCCACACCGGAGCACCCTGGGCGTCGCGCGGGATAGCCACCGGCGGCAGCCCGGCCCCGCACAGCGCACGCCGAGCCAGCGCGCGGCCGGTGGCGAACTCCCGCCGGCGCTCCTCGCTCCAGCGCGCCAGCTCCGCCGGCTCGGCGTCCCCGGGGAACAGCGGCGCGGGTACCGGGCCGCCGAAGGCCTCGGCGGAGGTGACGCCCGCGGGCAGGATCGCGTCGATCACGGCGGCGGTGGTGCCCGGCCGCTACCGGCCCCCGGCGGCCCGGGACTCCCCGGCCGGGTTGCCGCCCCACTGCGCGCCGGCCGCCACCCGCTCGCCCTTCATGAGGAAGGAGTCCAGCTGCAGCGACGACCCCGGGCCCAGGGTGACGCCGTAGTGGACGAGGGTCTCCACCCCCAGCGTGCACCCGGCCTCGAGCACGGTCCGGTCGGCCTTGAAGGTGCCGTTCTCCATCGAGTGGCACTGGATCACCGACCCGGTGTTGAGCGTGCAGCCGTCGCCGATGGCGACCAGCGTCCGCTCGGGGATGGAGCAGCCGTCGTCGAAGACCCGCTTGCCCACCCGGACGCCCAGCAGCCGCCAGACGAGGCTCTTGAACGGGGTGCCGTCGAAGACGTGGCCCACCGGGGCCAGCAACTTCCAGTACCGCTCGTGCCACCAGAAGTACGGGTCGTAGATCGAGCAGAACTGCGGCCGCAGCGAGCCGAACCGCAGCAGCACCCGTTCGACGGCGATGAAGTAGGCGAGCGTGAACACCTCGGTGGCGACGGTCAGTGCCGCCAGGACGAGGGCACCGTGGCCCAGGTAGAGGTCCCACGCCGCCAGGCCCAGCAACGTGACGACGAAGAACTGCACCCATCGAACGGCCAGGAACACGCCGATGGTGGCGAGGTTGTGCCGGTTCTTGGCGCGCAGGCGGCGGTGGAACTCGGGGCCGGTCGCGAGGTGGTCGAACGTGCTGTCCGCCGAGACCGACCGGGGGATCTCGAAGGACGGCGACCCGAGCAGTCCGATGTCCTCACGCACGGGCCCGTCGAGCGGCACCAGGGCCTTGGTGGCGATCAGGCAGTTGTCACCGGTCCGGGCACCCGCAGGAAAGGCGACGGCGGTGCCGAGGAAATTGCGCGGGCCGACCGCCACCGGCATCACCCGGAACGACGTACTGGAGTAATCGACGTTGATGAGCGACGCCCCGTCGGACACCATCGTGCCCCGTCCGATGCCCACCAGAAATGGCGTCTCGTGCTTGACGTCCGCTCCGAAGTTGGACCCCGTCTGCTCCACGTCGGGCAGCCGGTAGCCGAGCGCCCGCAGGTAGGGGACGACGTAGGAACTGTCACCGGTCAGCTCGAGAAGGAATTTGGTGTTCGTGAGGCGCCGGATCGCCTGGTGCAGCGAGTGGTGGAAACCGTAGAGCGGGTACGTGCGGCCGGGCGTGATGAGCCGCTGCAGCAGGCGGGGAACGGTGGTCACCACGGCCGCACCGGCGACGAGGCCGCCGAAGAACAGCAGCAGCGACAGCGCCAGCCCGTCCCGGTAGAAGGCCCCCGTCGTCAGGCCCCGTGTGCCGAGGGCGTCGAGGCTGGCGAAGCCGGGCAGCCCGTTGAACGAGGCGTCACCGGCCCCGGCAGCCAGCGGCGCGGTCACGAACAGCAGGACGACCAGCTGCCCCACCGCGTGGCCCGTCCGCCGGGGCCTGCCCCCGCCGGTGGTCTCCACGCGGCGGTAGTCCACCCCGGTGGGCTGCGCCGGGGAGCCGGCCGCACGCTTCCCGGCCGGGACCGACTGCCCCTGGTACAGCGCGGACGTGTGCCCGAGCTGGGCTCCGGCGCCCACCGAGGTACCGATGTCCAGGACTGTGTGCTCGCCTACCAGCGCGTTCCTCCCGATGGCCACGGGGCCGGTCTCGAGCACCCCGTCGGTCGCGCGGTAGCAGAGGAAGGAGGCGTTCTTCCGGATCACCGCGCCGTCCCCGACGGTCAGCAGGTCGGTGCAGACCGGCACGGTCCGCGAGAAGATCACGGCACCCCGGCCGATCCGTGCGCCCAGGGCCTTCAGGTACAGCGCGTAGAGGGGCGAGCCGGTGAACAGGACCAGCGGGTCGACGCGGATCAGCGTCTTGACGAGCCAGAACCGCAGGTAGTCCAGGCTCCAGACCGGGATCCGCCGGGGGGTCCACCGCCCGACCAGGAGCCACTTGGCGGCGATCGGCAGGCCGCAGAGCAGGATCACCGAGAGGTCACCGAAGGCTAGGGACCGCAGGTAGACGCTGCCGGCGGAGGTGCCGGCGGCGATCCAGGTGAAGCCGGTCTCCGCCAGCAGGTCCGTCAGGTACACGGCGGCCAGGAACACGACCAGCTGCAGCGCACCGCAGACGACGTACGGCCGGAGCCCGGGGCGCGCCGCCGGACCGGGCTGGGACGGCCCGGGCCGCGCGGCGGGCGCGGGCGCCTCCCGGACGACCGCGAGGCTACGGATCGTCGGATGCAGGTAGACGTCCCGGGTCGACACGGGCGGGCAGGCGGCGCGCTCCCGCACCCGCGCGCAGAAGTGCGCCACCTGCAGGGAGTTGACGCCGAGGTCCTCGAAGACGTTGCCGGCCACGGACACGCGGTCGACGTGCAGCACGTCGGCCAACGCCTCCGCGAGCGCCCGTTCGGTCGCCGTCGACGGTGCGACGTAGGGCTGCTGGGCGCCGACGTGGCGGGACCGCGTGGGCGTCGGGAGCTTCGTGCGGTCGGCCTTGCCGCTGCGCAGCGTCGGGATCACGGGCAGCTGCTCGAGATAGGCGGGCACCAGGTGGGCGGGCAGCCTGTCCCGCAGCTGCCGGTGGATGCCGTCCGCGTCCGCGGCGGTGCCGCCCTCGTCCAGGCTGTAGAACCCGGCGAGTTCGGTGAGGCCCGGGTGCGCCTCGTGGGTGGTGACCACCGCCTGCGCGATGCCGGGCAGCTGCAGCAGCGCCGACTCGACCTCGCCGAGCTCGATCCGGTACCCCCGGATCTTCACCTGGGCGTCGCACCGTCCGACGTAGCCGAGCCCCTGCGGGTCGGCCCGGACCAGGTCGCCGGTGCGGTAGGCGCGCTGCCCGCCCAGCGCGGGCGCCGGGCCGAACGCCGCGGCGTCCTTGGCCGGGTCCAGGTAGCGGGCCACCCCGGCGCCGGCGATGAGCAGCTCCCCCACCTCGCCCCAGCGGACGGGCTCGCCGGTGCGCGCGTCGACGACGGCCAGCTGCCAGCCCGCCAACGGACGCCCGATGCGCACCGGCTGGCCGGGGAACAGGCGCGCTCCGCAGGCGACCACGGTCGTCTCCGTCGGCCCGTAGGTGTTCCACACCTCCGGGCACCGCTCCGCCAACCGGTCGGCCAGCGCCGGGGGACACGCCTCGCCCCCCAGGATGAGCAGTCGGACGGCACGCAGCGCGTCGACGGGCCACAACGACGCCATGGTCGGCACCGTGGAGGCAACGGAGATCCCGCGCTGCTGCAGCCAGGCGCCGAAGTCGGGGCCCGTCCGTACGAGGGCGCGCGGGGCGGGAACCAGGCAGGCGCCGTGGCGCCAGGCCAGCCACATCTCCTCGCAGGAGGCGTCGAAGGCCACGGACAGGGCGGCGAGCACCCGGTCACCGGGGCCCACCGGCCGCTCCCGCAGGAACAGGTCGGCCTCGGCGTCCACGAACGCCGCCGCGCTGCGGTGCGTCACGGCGACGCCCTTCGGGGTCCCCGTCGTCCCCGACGTGAAGATGATCCAGGCGTCGTCCTCCGGCGTCGGACGCCTGGCCCCGGCACCGCGCGACGGCACCGGACGCCGGCTCACCGCGCACCCGTCGCCGATCACCGCGCAGACCGCCGCCTCCGACCACACCAGCTCGGCGCGGTCGTCCGGGTCCTCCCGGTCGACGGGGACGTAGGCCGCCCCCAGGGCGAGGACCGCCAGGATGGCCAGGTAGAGCTCGCGGCCGCCCGAGGGGATCCGGATCCCGACGCGGTCACCGGCCCCGACACCCACCGCCGCGAACCGGTCGCAGAGCCGCCGGACCTCGCCCACCAGGGCCCCGTAGTCGAGCGGGCATCGTCCGTCGTCGAGGGCGGCGGCGTGGGGCCAGCGCCCCGCGGTGGCCTCCACGATGTCCCACAACGTGCGCGCCTGCGGCGCCGCGCCACCCGGGTAGACCGCGCCGGCGGCCGGATCGCAGGAGCGACCGGCGTCGCCCAGGAGGGCACAGCGAACCCCGTACGGCAGATCGTCCGTCATCCTTGACGTCCTTTCCGCGATACCAGCATTACGCGGGCGGCCTGCGCAGCGAAGCCGCCCGGCACTCATTCGGCCACCAGCCTGCGCCCGTCGCCGCCCCGCGGAATAGGCCCCGCCACCGTTACGGGCGTGTTACCTCGGCAGTTGTGCAGTCACGTTCCCGGCCCTGCGGGTGGCCCGACCGCGCCACACGGTGCAGCCGGGCCCGGCTTTTCCAAGCGATTTAGCAGCTCCGCAAGGCGGGCGTTCCATTGATCACGTGGTAGTGCGCCCAGCCGTGATGACGGTGAGATCCTGCGGGTCAGGAACCCGGCACCGCACGGTCGGCCCGCGGGCTGTGGATCGGCGTCGTCAGCTCGGACAGCCGCCGCCCGCTGCCGCCCCACGCCTGCGCGACGATCTCGGCGGCGATCGACACCGCCGTCTCCTCGGGCGTGCGCGCGCCCAGGTCCAGCCCGATGGGCGACGAGAGCCGCACCAGCTCGTCGTCGGTGAGCCCGGCCTCGCGCAGCCGCACCAGCCGGTCCTCGTGCGTGCGCCGGCTCCCCATCGCCCCGATGTACGCGGCCGGGGTGCGCAGCGCAGCCGTCAGCAGCGGCACGTCGAACTTCGGGTCGTGCGTCAGCACGCAGATCACGGTCCGGGAGTCCACGACGGTCTCGGCGAGGTACTGGTGCGGCCACCGGACCACGACCTCGTGGGCGTCGGGGAACCGCTTCTCGGTGGCGAACACGGGCCGCGCGTCGCAGACCGTCACGCGGTAGCCGAGGAACCGGCCCATCCTGGCCATGGCCGCCGCGAAGTCGATCGCGCCGAAGACCAGCATCCGGGGCGCGGGCGCGAACGACTGCACGAGCACCGCCAGGTCGTCCAGCCGGCGCTCCCCGTGCGGGCCCAGGTGCAGCACCCCGGTCTCCCCGTGCAGCAGTCGCCCCCGCACGTCGTCGGTGACCGCCGCGTCGAGGCGGGGCTCGCCGAGCGAGCCGGCCGCGTCGTCCTGGCCGATCACGAGGCGGGACCCCACCGCCCCGGGCCCGGCGATCACGCTGGCGACGGCGACCGGCTCGCCGGCCCGCACCGCCCGCGCGACGTCGCGGAGCTGCGGGAAGGTGGCCCGGTCGACGCGCTCCACGAAGACCTCGAGGATCCCGCCGCAGGTGAGCCCGACCGCGAGCGCGTCGTCGTCGCTGACGCCGTAGCGCTGCAGCCGGGCCTCCCCGGTCGCCAGCACCTCGCGGCCGAGCTCGTAGACGGCACCCTCGACGCAGCCGCCGGAGACGCTCCCGACCACCTCGCCCGTGTCCGACACGGCGAGCGCCGCCCCGGCGGGCCGGGGGGCCGACCGCCAGGTCCGCACGACCGTGGCCAGCGCGAACGGGGTCCCGGCCTCGTACCAGCCGGAGACCGCATCCAGGATGTCGCGCACGGCGGCTACCTCAGGCCAGGTGGCCCGACAGCAGCCGCCCGGCGCCGGAGATGGCGGGCTGGTGGCCCAGGGCCCGCAGCACCTCGAACGTCGTGGCCGTGGCGGCCGTGACGACCGGCAGGCCGAGCTCGTCCTCCACCGCCTGGACGGCGGCGAGCGACGGCATCTGCACGCACGCGGACAGCACGATCGCCTCGGCCCCGTCGCGCCGCAGCCGGCGGGCGATCGCCGGGAGCCCCTCGGGGTCCAGCCGCCCGACGGCCAGGTTGTCCGGCACCTCGAGCGCGACCGCGTCGACGACCTGGATGCCCTCCGCCTCGATGTAGTCGCGCACCAGCTTCGTGAGCGGCGCCATGTACGGCGTCACCATGGCGACCCGCCGGGCGCCGATGGCCTGGAGGGTGCGGACGAGTGCCCCGGCGCTGCTGACGACCTCGGCCGGGTGGCCGTTGTCGCGCGCGGCCTGGCCGATGACCTCCTCGGACTCCTTGTGCGCGCCCGGGCCCTGGGCCATCACCGCGACGAGGCACGCGTAGGCGATCACGTCGACGTCGGCGTCCGAGACGGCGACCGCGCAGTCCGCCGCCTTGCCGACCATGGCCAGCAGCTCCTCGTGGTTGACCTGCTTCATCCCCGCGCGGGCCGAGTGGAACGTGTAGCGGTGGCCGGTCGCCTCGGTCTGCCGGCGGAACAGCTCCGGCAGCTCGGTCTCCATCGTCGTGTTCGAGCTCGGCACGATCAGGCCGATGCGCGAGGAATAGGGCGCGGCCGGCGCGGGAGCGTCCTCGCAGCGGACGGCCTCGGCAGCCAGGTCGGTGGGCGTCTGTTCGGTGGTCATCAGTAGCCAGCTCCTCCGTCGGGAAGGTCGCCCGGTGTGGGGGCGAGGTGGTCGTCGGTGCTCTGGCTCGCGGCCCGGTGCGAGAGCTGGCGCCAGATGCTCTCCGCGGTGATCGGCAGGGTGTCGAGCTCGACGCCGTAGTCCGCGAGGGCGTCGCAGACGGCGTTGGCGATGGCGGCGCCGGGCGGGATGGTCCCGGCCTCGCCCACGCCGCGCACCCCGAACGTGGTGACGGGCGAGGGCACCTCGGTGTGCAGCAGCTCCATCCGCGGCAGGTCGGCCGCGGTGGGGACGAAGTAGTCCATCATCGAGCCGTTCACGAGCTGCCCCGTCTCGGCGTCGTAGCGCAGCTCCTCGGCCAGCGCGGCGCCGAACCCCTGCGCCAACGCGCCGCGGACCTGCCCCTCGACGATCTTCGGGTTCACCACCGTGCCGGCGTCGTGCACCATCACGAACCGCTCGACGGTGAACTCCCCCGTCGCCGGGTCCACGGACACCAGCGCAGCGGCCGTGCCGTACGAGTACGCGGCGTCGGTGGGCTCGAAGTGCGAGGTCGCCTCCAGGCCCGGGTCCTCCCCCGGGGGAATGCCCTGGCCGGTGATGGCTCCGGTGAAGACCTCGGCGAGGGTCAGCTGGACCCCGGCGTCGTCCCGGCGGCGGACCACCGCGCCGGCGATCTCGAGGTCGTCGACCTCGGCCTCCAGGCGCCACGCGGCCAGCCGCAGGGTCTTCCCGGCGAGCTCCTCCGCCGCGGCCTTGAGCGCTCCCGCCGCCGCGATCATCGTCCGCGACGCGAAGCCGCCGGTGTTCAGCGGCGACGCGTGGGTGTCCCCGGCGTGCACCTTGACGGCGTCGTAGTCGGCGCCGAAGACCTCGCTGACGACCTGCGCGAACGCGGTCTCGCTGCTCTGTCCCATGGAGGAGACGCCGGTGTAGAGGTCGAGCCCGCCCGAGCGGTTGGCCCGGAGGGTGACGCTCTCGTGCGCCCCGAACTGCGACCCGCGCTTCGCCAGGAAGCGGGCGCTGGCGTAGCCGGTGCGCTCCACGAAGGACGAGAAGCCGATGCCCGGGATGCGGCCGTCGGCCCGGGGGACGCGCGGCGCGGCCCGGTGCTGCTCCCAGCCGATGGCCTCGGCGGCCATCCGCAGGCAGCGCTCGTAGTCGCCGCTGTCGTACACGGCGCCGGTCGGGTTCTTCCAGGGCAGGTCCTGCTGCCGGACCATGTTCTGGGCCCGCAGCTCCACCGGGTCCACGTGCAGCCGCCGCGCGAGGATGTCCATGAGCCGCTCGTAGGCGAAGTTCACCTCCGGCTGGCCGTAGCCCCGGTAGGCGCCGATCGGCGTCTTGTTGGTGAGGGTGACCCGGCGCTCGGTGTACCCGTCCTCGACCTTGTACGGGCCGTTGAAGACGACGCTGGACAGCTGCGCCGAGCCGAACGGGGAGTTCCAGCCGCCGATGTCGGTGGCGTAGACGTTCGTCATCGCCAGGATGCGGCCGTCGGCGTCCGCCGCGATCCGGTAGTCGTGCACCGACTCCCGCGCATGCGTGCTGGCGCGGAAGTGCTCGGCCCGGTCCTCGACCCACTTCACGGGGCGCCGCAGCGCCATGGCGTGCAGGCAGGCCAGGACGTCCTCGGGGAAGACGCCGAGCTTCAGCCCGAAGCCGCCGCCGACGTCGGACGCGACCGCGCGGATGTCGCTCTCCTGCAGCCGCAGGATCTCGGCGAGCTGCTTGCGGACCAGGTGCGGCACCTGCGTGGAGATGTGCACCGTGAGCTCGCGGGCCCCCGGGCGCCACTCCGCCACGACGGCGCGGGTCTCCATGGGCAGGGCGGTCACGCGGTTGATGCGGAAGCGGCCCTCGACGACGGTGTGCGCCTCGCGCATCCGGGCCTCGGGGTCGCCGCTGCCGTCGGAGTTGGCCGCCAGCAGGTTGCCGTCCAGCACCGACGGGTGCAGCACGGGCGCGTCCGGCTCCAGCGCGGCCAGCACGTCGCTGACGTGCGGCAGGGGCTCGTAGTCGATCTCGATGAGCTCCAGCGCGTCCTCGGCGACATGCCGACTGCCGGCCACGACGCTCACGACGGCCTGCCCCTCGTGCGTGGCGACGTCCTGCGCCAGGGCGTAGTACGGCAGCGACGGCGCACCTGGCACCGGGCGCAGCACGGTCAGCGGCTCGGTCAGCTTCCGCACGTCGGCGCCGACGAGGATGTGCTCCACGCCCTCGAGCTCCCAGGCCCGCGACGCGTCGACCCGCACCACGCGGGCGTGCGGGTAGGGACACCGGCCGATGGCCATGTGCAGCACGCGCGCCGGCTCGACGTCGTCGGTGAACCGGCCGTCGCCGCGCAGGAGCCGGTCGTCCTCCTTGCGCGGCAGCGACGACCCGATGGCCGCGCGGGGCGCCTTCTCGGGACGGTCGGCCGCGGCGGCGGACGATTCCAGGATGGTCATCTCAGCCTCGCGCTGGGGGGTCGGACGGCGCGGCCGGGGCGGCGCCGGCGGGAGCGGCGTCGGCGGGACGCTGCGGGGACTCGGCGAACCAGCGCTCGATGGCGGTCACGACGTTCTCGTATCCGGTGCAGCGGCACAGCACGCCCGCGATCTCCTCGCGGATCTGGTCCCGGCTCGGCCGGCAGCCCTGGTAGGACAGCGCGGTCGCGGTCATCAGGAAGCCCGGCGTGCAGAAGCCGCACTGCAGCGCGTGCTCCTGTTTGAAGGTCTCCTGCAGCGGGTTCAGCCGGTCGTCGGTGGCGAGCGACTCCACGGTCTGCACGTTCCGGCCGTCCAGCTGGCAGGCCAGCATGAGGCAGGACTTCACCGCCTCGCCGTCCACGATGATCGTGCACATCCCGCAGGAGCCCTGCTCGCAGCCCACGTGCGTCCCGGTCAGGCCGAGGTGCTGCCGCAGGAAGTCCGCGGCGTGCAGCCGCGGCGGCACGGCGGCGGTCACGTCGCGGCCGTTGACCGTGGCCGTGAGCTGCACGAGCAGCTCCGGCTGCGGCTGTTCGGTCAGGGGCGCGGTCATCGGCGGTTCACCGGGCGCATCTCGGGGACGGTGAGCTCGCCGGCGTCGACGATCAGGCGGTCGTCGAGGTACAGGCTGCAGCCCCGCATGGGGATGTCGAGGTGGCAGGGGGTGTCGTTCGGGCCGCCGAGCTCGTTGTTGGGCCCGATGGAGAACATGACGTTGCCGTAGAAAGAGCGCAGCTCCATGCCCATGCCGCCGCCGAACTGCGTCAGCCCGTGCCAGTGGGCGCGCTCGTCCAGCCCCCAGCCGACGTGGGACATGCCGTACCCGCGCGGGTCGTCGAACGCCTCGATGTAGGACTTCAGCAGGTCCGCGTCCAGGCTCGGCGCCCCGTCCACCCCGCGGATGTCGCGGATGAAGCCGGCCTCGATGGTCAGCGCCACCGGGGTCTGCACGTAGGTGTTGAACGGCAGCAGCACGTCGCCCGGCGACAGCACGATGCGGCCGTCGACGCCGTCGTCCGCACCGCCGGTGAACACGAACGCCGCCGGCCAGTGGTCCCAGCGCCCCGGGGTGTCGGTGAACCCGTACTCGCTGATGGTCGGGTAGACGCCGAGCCGGTACGTCACGTCCGTACCGCCGGGGCTCGTGATGCGCATGGTCTGCGCCTTGGCCAGCAGCCCCGCGCCGACCTCGACGCGCTCGCGCAGCTCGCGGGTGGGCATGAGCCGGGCCAGCAGGGGCGGCGGCTCGACCGTGGTCAGGATGCGGGTGCCCGCGTCCTGGATCGCGAACTGCTCCTTGCTGAACAGCATGAAGCTCAGGTCCACCACCATGTCGGCGGCCTTCATGGTCTCCACGGCCAGCGGGTTGTCGGCGAGGCCGATGTCGCCGACGACCCAGGCGCCCTTCGCCGAGCTGGGCGCCGGCAGCCGCAGGTGGAGCGCCGCCGCACCCAGCTGCCGCGCCGCCCACAGGAACGCGTCGGCGTAGGCGCCGCGTTCCGCGCCGCGCGACAGCACCACGACGGTCTCGCCGTCGTGCACGGCCGACAGCGTCAGCTGCTGCAGGCAGATCTCGTTGAACAGGTTCTGGTCCATGCTCGCTTCCTCCAGGTCGCGGCGGTTCTCGGGTGGACGTCAGTCCCGGTGCAGGTGCGCGAGCAGAGGCGGGCGCACCGCCTCGAGGAAGCCGGGCAGGTTGTCCCACGGCACCATGTGCCCGGCGTCGGGAACGGCGAGCACCTCAATGTCGGGGCGCGCCTTGCGCAGCTCGGCCTCGGCCGCCGGCGGCACGACCGGGCTGTCGGCGCCGCGCACCAGCACCACGGGCGCGGCGAGCCGGCCCCAGTACTCGAAGAAGTCCTCGGTCTCGAAGCCCGCGTGGGTCTCGACGACCGCGGTCTCGTCGCAGCTCGCCAGCACCTCGGCGCGCAGCTGCAGCTCCCGGTCCGGCCACCGCGGGTAGAACCGGCGGACCTCCTCCGCCGTGGTCCCCCGCTGCGCCTCGTGCAGCTGCTGCTCGAACGCCTCCCGCGTCGTCGGGTACGGCCCGCGCCCGGGACCCGACGTGGGCGGGTCGACCAGCACCACGAGCCCCCGGTCCGGACCCCCGTGCAGGACCGCCCACGCCGCGGCGATCCGCGCGCCCCTCGAGTGCCCCAGCACGCCCGGCTTCCGCCGCCCGCGGGCGCCGACCAGGCCGGCGACGTCCGCGGCGTAGTCGGTGAGCCGGTACCGGCCCGCCGGCGCCCGGTCCGTCAGCCCGCGACCCCGGACATCCGGCACCGTCACCCGGTAGCCCAGGCCGGCCAGGATGACCGCCAGGAAGTCCGCGGAGACCGCCGGGCTGGTGATGCCGGGCAGCACGATCAGGTCGCGGTCGCCGGGCTCGCCGTACTGCAGCACGCGGTGGTGGAGGCCGTTGGCGTGCACGTGCACGCTGCGT
>JAOPWU010000168.1 GCA_025965515.1 Mycobacterium sp. | reverse complement strand
CCGGGACCCGCGGGAGCGGCACGCGGGGCAGGTGCAGCTGGGGCAGCCGCACCTGCGGCAGCCGGGGCAGCCGGTCGGCCAACGGCGGGCGGGGTTCGCGCGGCTCCGGCGCCGGGCGCGGCGCGGGCGGGTTCTTCCGCAGGTCCAGGCCCAGGGAGATCGCCCCGGACACGGCCGTCACCGCGAGCACCACGGCGAACAGGAACAGGACGTGGCGGGGCCGCGTTGCAGCCGCTGCGGACAAGCCGCCGAGCAGCAACACGACCGCCGCGATCCCCGCTCCGACGGTGACGAACATGGCGAAGTGCTGGTTGCGCGACAGCATGGATGAGTTCTACCCCGCCGGGGCACGGGACGGGATGCTGGGGGACCGAGCCCGTCAGGTACCGCCGGCGGCCGACCCCCGAGGAGTTCCGACGTGGCGCTGACCGTGGTGCCGCTGGGAGCGTTGGCCGCCCTGTTGTTCGGGTCGGCATCCGCGCTGCAGCAGCGCGCGGCGGCGCGCGCCGACGCCCTCGAGACGGAGGCGGAGCGTGCCGCCCACGCGGGTGACCACGAGCGCGCCGAGCGCTGCGAGCGCGCGCGCCGGGGCCCCACCGGGGGCAGTTTCTTCGTCCGCGTGGCCCGCCGGCTGGTGCACGACAAGTGGTGGATCGCCGGCGTCACCAGCAACACGTTCGGCTTCTTCGCCGCCGCGGCCGCGCTGCACTTCGGCTCCGTCGCGGTCGTCCAGCCGCTGCTGACCACTCAGCTGATCTTCGCCGTCGCGCTGGCGTCGCTGCTGCGCGGGCGCGGGCTGCCGGGCGCGCGGGACTGGCTCGGCGGCCTCCTGGTCTGCGCCGGGCTCGCGGTCTTCCTCGCGGTCCGCGGCGCGGTGCCGCAGAACGTCCAGCCGGTCCGGGACCGGGTGGCCCTCTCGCTCGCTCTGGCGATCGTCGTGGCGGCGGTCCTCGCCGCGGTGACCCGCCGCAGCCGCTCGCGCGTCGCCTCCGCCGCGCTGCTGGGCGTCGGCTCGGGCATGTTCTTCGCGCTCACCAGCGTGCTGACGAAGCTGACGACGGCGAGCCTGCTCGACCGGGGCGTCGCAGCGACGGCCGTCGACTGGATCGGGTACGCACTCGCGGCCAGCGCCCTGTTCTCGCAGCTGTTCGAGCAGTCGTCGTTCGCCGCCGGGCCGCTGCCGGCCGCGCTGACCGCGGAGACCATCGCCGGCCCGGTCACCGGTTACCTGATCGGTGTCTTCACCGTGCACGCGCCGCTCCCGACCACGCCCGGCAGCCTCGCCGCGACCGTGGCGGCCGCCGCGCTGCTGGTGGCGGGCGTGGTGCTGCTGGCGCACTCGCCGCTCATGACGCGTAAGGACCCCGCGCGGCTGGAAGCGATTCAGCGGGAGTTCCCCATGGCCAAGGCCGCGCCGCAGGTGTCCTGACCGCCCCGCTACGGCGGACGCCGGGGAACCGGACACAGCGGAGAAGGCTCAACGCCGGCGGGTAGGCGATCACCCGTCGGCTGCGGCCCAGGCGTGACGGGGGGACGAACGGGCACCAAGGGGTCATGCAGCCGCCCCTGATGTTCGTCGGTCTCGTGGTGGCCGTGGTGCTGCTGCTGACGCGGGGCATCGCCCGGCGGGTGCAGCTGCCGGAGGCCGTCATCGCGGTGCTGCTCGGCGTGCTCGCGAGCTTCGTCCCCGGGGTGCCGGAGGTGCACCTTCCGAGCGAGGTGGTGCTGCTGGTCGTCCTGCCGCCGCTCGTCTACTTCGCCGGTTTCTTCAGCGACCCGCTGTCGACGCGGCGCAACGTCGTCCCGATCCTGTCGCTCGCCTTCGGGCTGACGCTCGCCAGCACGGTCGTCGCCGCCCTCGTCGTCCACACCGCGATCCACGGGCTCGGCTGGCCGCTCGCCATCGCGCTCGGCGCCGTCGTGGCGCCGCCGGACCCGATCGCCGCGACGGCCGTCCTGCAGAAGCTCGGGGCGCCGAACCGGCTCGTCACCATCCTGGAGGGCGAGGGGCTGGTCAACGACGGCATCGCGCTGACGACCTTCGGGCTCGCGCTGGAGGCGCTGTCGGGCCACGTCACCGGCGCTCACATCGCGCTCCGGGTCGTCGAGGCGGTCCTGGGTGGCGCGGCCTTCGGGATCGCGGTCGGCTGGGTCGTCGGGTTCCTCCGCGACCGCGTGCAGGACGCCTCCAGCCAGGTGGTCATCTCCCTGCTCGCCCCGTACCTGGCGTACCTGCCGGCCGACCGGCTGCACCTGTCCGGGGTCATCGCCACGGTCGTGATGGCGGGCTGGCTGGGGTCCCGGCGCCACGGGCTCTTCCCGGCCGAGTTCCGGCTGCCCATCCAGAACTTCTGGCACGTCCTGAACTTCCTGCTGCAGGCGTTCCTGTTCGTGCTGCTGGGGCTGCAGGTCCCCGGGGTGGTCCGCGGGGTCCGGCACGAGAACCTGCCCGGGCTCGCCATCGCCTCGGTGGCCCTGGTCGGAGCCGTCATCGGCATCCGGCTGCTGTGGCTCGCGGTCTTCCCACCACTGGTCGCCCGCACGCTGCGCTCGGCGCTCATGACGATGCCGCGCCGGCACCGGCTGGTGCTCGGCTGGAGCGGCCTGCGGGGCGCGGTCAGCCTCGCCATCGCACTCGCGATCCCGACCACCACGGCCGCCGGGCTGCCTCTGCCGCACCGCAACGAGCTCGTCTTCCTCGCCGTGGTCGTCATCCTCGCGACGCTGATCGGGCAGGGCAGCACGCTGCCGCTGGTGCTGCGGTGGCTCGGCGTCGAGCAGTCCCAGCGGGAGACCACCGCGACGCTGCGCGCCCGGCAGGTCGCGGTGGAGGCGGCGCTCGGGCGGCTCGACGAGCTGGCCGAGGACGAGAACGTCGACGAGCGCGGCCGCCGCGGTCTGCGGCGGGTCTACGAGGCGCGGCAGAACCGCATCCTGCAGCAGCTGAACGCCGTCACCGACGCGGACGAGGAGCTGGACGAGGGGATGGCCGGCACCACCAGGCTGCGGCTCGACATGGTCGAGGCGCAGCGGGACGCCGTGCACCGGCTCTACCACGAGGGCGAGATCACGGCCGAGTCGCTGCGGGACATCGACCACGAGTTCGACCTGGAAGAGGTTCAGCTCCGCCGCGCCGAAGCGCACTAGGTTCCCTGCGTGCGCATCCTCACCGACGACGACGTCCGCGCCGTCCCGGCCGCCGTGCTCGTCGCGGCGGTGCGGGAGACGCTGCTGCAGGCCGGCCGCGGGGAGCTCGTGGCGCCGCCCCGCAGCCGCATCGAGCTCGGCGACCGGGCCACCTATGTCGTCACCGCCGGGGCGCTCGCCGACGGCACGAGCGGCTTCCGCGTCTACGAGGCCGGCCACGTGACGGACGACCAGCTCGTCGCGGTGTGGGGCCCGGACGGTCACCTGACGGGCCTGGTGCTCGGTAACCAGCTGGGTGCCCGCCGGACCGGCGCGCTCGGCGCGGTCGCCGTCGACACCCTCGCCCGGCCGGACGCCGACGTGCTGGGCCTGGTCGGCACCGGGCGGCAGGCCTGGACCCAGCTCTGGGCGGTCAGCGCGGTGCGGCCACTGCGGGAGGTGCGGGTCCACAGCCGGGACGCGGGGCGGCGGGCGTCGTTCGTGGCCCGCGCCCGCGACGAGCTCGGCGTCCCGGCGGTGGCGGTCGAGGATGCCCGGGCAGCCGTCGCGGGGGCCGGCATCGTCATCCTGGCCACCGTCGCGACCTCCCCGGTGATCGACGCGGCGGACGTGGCGCCGGGTGCCCACGTCAGCACGCTCGGCCCGAACCTCGTCAGCGGCCACGAGACGCCGCTCGGGCTGCTCGACCGGGCGGCGGTGCTCGTGACCGACTCGGTGCAGCAGACCCGTGCCTTCGCCGGGCCCTACTTCACCGGGGACCGGCCGCTGGTCGCGCTGGGGGACGTGCTGGTCGGCGCGGCGCAGGGGCGGCGGTCGCCCGAGGACATCACGGTGTTCTGCTCGGTGGGCCTGGCGGGCTCGGAGGTGGCCATCGCGCAGCGGCTGCTGGGGGCCGACTAGGTGTTCGAGGGGTTCGACGAGCGCCGGGTGCTGGTCGCCGAGGGCGTCGAGCTGCGCGTCCGCGTCGGCGGATCAGGCCCGCCCGTCGTGCTGCTGCACGGCCATCCGCGGACGCACACCACCTGGTACCGCGTGGCGCCGCTGCTGGTCGCCGCCGGGCACACGGTGATCTGCCCCGACCTGCGGGGATACGGCCAGTCGTCGAAGCCGCCCACGGCGCCCGACCACGCCCCGTACTCGAAGCGCGCCATGGCCGGCGACGTCCTGGAACTGCTGCGGCAGCTCGGCGTCGGGCGGACGGCCGTCGCGGGCCACGACCGCGGCAGCTACGTGGCGCTGCGGCTCGCGCTGGACCACCCCGAGGCCGTCGGCCGGCTGGCCGTCCTCGACAGCGTTCCCATCGGCGAGGCGCTCGCCCGGGCCGACGCCCGGTTCGCCCGGGCCTGGTTCCACTGGTTCTTCTTCGCGGAGCCGGACCGGCCCGAGGCGGCGATCGCCGCCCACCCGGAACTCTGGTATCGCGGGACGCCGGAGGGGATGGGGGCCGAGAACCACGCCGACTACCGGGCAGCCGTCGGGAATCCGGCCACGGTGCGGGCCATGCTCGAGGACTACCGCGCCGGGCTGGGCGTGGACCGGGCGGCCGACGACGCGGACCGCGCCGCCGGCCGCCGGGTGGCCTGCCCGACGCTCGTGCTCTGGTCGGCGGGGGACGACCTGGAGGACCTCTACCGTGACGTCCTCGCGGTCTGGCGGCCGTGGACGACGCAGCTGGCCGGCGGGCGCATCGACAGCGGCCACCACATGGCCGAGGAGGCCCCGGAGCAGCTCGCCGAGCGGCTCGCCGCCTTCCTGGCGGCGGGACCGGACTGAGAGCCCCGTCAGCCCACCTGGACGCTGTTGAGGATCTTCGTCGCCACCGGGGTGTCGGCCTGCGGCAGCGCCACGCGGACGATGACGTAGCCCGGGGTGCTGCCACCCACGACGTCCACGACGCCGTTGACGCCGTAGGTGTCCGCGTCGGCCTCCCGGAAGCCGACCGACTGACCCCCGTTGAAGGCGAACGAGCTGGTGGTCGCGGGCGGTAGCGCCTGCTTCGGTGCCGGGTGCCCGGCGCTGTCGGTGACGCACCCGGTGCAGCGCACCAGGGACACCTCGACGCGCGCCGCCGGGTTGGCAGGGTCGTAGAAGACGCCGTCGCTGCGGCCGGCCTGGGAGCTCTCGTCGGTGTACTGCCAGCTCGACGGCACCTGCAGCCGCACGCTCCCCGCGGAGCGCTGGGCCAGGGCCGCCGACGCGTACGACCCGGCGCGCGGGGCGACGAACGGCACGGCGTTGCTCCCCCACACCTCGGTGGTGAGCGGGTTCGCGCCGAGGGCCGCAGGGGCAGGGGCGGCGGTCGCCGCCACGATGGGCGCCCGCGACGCGGGCGGGGGCGCGACGTAGGCCGGGTCGGCGCCCGCCGCGGCCGAGCTGGTGGCGGCCAGTCCCGGCGACGGCAGCGGTACCGCGCCGGCGGTCACGTTCGAGTTCCCGGAGCCGGCGAGGCTCAGTCCCGCCGCGGTGCCCCCGGCGACCAGCACCAGCGCTGCCGCGCCGCCGCCCAGCCACACCCGGCGGTGGCGGACCCACGAGCCCGCCACCGGGGAGGTGTCGGGCGTAGCGGGGGCCTGCGCTGCGTCGTCGTCGGCGCTCGGCCACCGGCTTTCCTGCTGCGGCTCGGTCATGCCACCTCCCATCGTCGGGGGAGGTGTGCCCGGGACGATGGGGACCGAACGTCGGAGAGATCACCCGGCGGCGGAGCGTGCCCTCAGGCCGCCGCCGGAACCTCGACGACCAGCATCGCCACGTCGTCGGCCGCGCCGGTGCCCGTCGTCGCCAGCAGCGCGTCGGCGAGCTGGTCGGGGTGGTTGCCGGCGTGCTCCTCCACCGTGCGGCGCAGCAGCTCCAGGCGCTCCGCCAGCGGCACGCCCCGCACCTCCACCAGACCGTCCGTGAACAGCAGCAGGAGGTCCCCCGGCTGGAGCCGCAGGAGGTGGTCGGTGCGCTCGGCGCCCGGGTCGACGCCGAGCATGAGGTCGGGCGACGTCGTGACGAGCGTGGCGCGGCCCTCGTGGATGAGCACGGGGGGCAGGTGGCCAGCGCTGGTCCAGGTGAGGTCCCACGCGCCCCCGTCGGACACCTGCAGCCGGCCGACGACGCAGGTGGCGGTCCCCTCGAGCCCCAGGATGTCGACGGTGCGCTCCAGCCGGGTGACGAGCGCCGACGGCGGCTCCGGCCGGTCCACGGCGTAGGCCCGGAGGATGTTGCGGAGGTCGGCCATCCGCGCTGCGGCGGACACGTCGTGCCCACTGGCGTCGCCGATCACCACGACCAGCCCCGCGGGCGTCGGGAAGGCGTCGAACCAGTCGCCACCGACGTCCAGGCCGGCGGCCGCCGGGGAGTACCGGGCGGCGAGCCGGAGCCCCGGCACGGCGGGCAGCGCGGGCAGCAGGCTGGTCTGCATGGCCGTGGCGACGGCCCGTTGCACCGCCAGCAGGCGTGCGGCGTCCAGGGCCAGGCCGACCTGCAGGGCGACGTCGGCGAGCTCGGCGACGGTCCCGTCCGGGAACGCCGTCGACGTGCCGAGCGTGAGCACGCCCACGAGGGCGTCGCGCGCCACCAGGCCGACGAGCAGTAGTTCCCGCACGCCCAGCTCCAGCGCCGCGGCTGCTTGGACGGCCGCGTGGCTCGGGCCCGCCGCCGCCGCGGCCTCGAGCGTCGCGCGGTCCAGCCGCAGCATGCGGCCGGGCGTCGCCCGCAGCACCGAGAGCAGTCCGATGGTCCGGGCGGCCGATCGCCGCGTGATGACCTCCCCGGAGTAGGCGACGGTCATCGGCCCGTGTGCGTCGTACCCGGCGACGCGGGTGACGAGGTCGGGGTCGTCCAGCCGGTCGGCCAGCACCCAGTCGGCCCGCCCGAGGAGCAGCCGGGCGACGCCGTCGAGGAGCGCGTCCGGGTCGGGGGTGGCGGCGCTGAGCCGGACGACCTCGGTCAGGAGTTCGGACACGGTCAGCTGCGTGTCCGACGGAGCTCGGCGGGACTGGGCATGGGCACCATCCTTACCGCACGGGCTGTGACGCGTCGCCGTCATGCGGTTGTCCGACACGGGACCGCGGGGCGCGGCTCCGTGCTTGTCGGCCGCGGCGCGGCCGGTCTGCGCACCCGTTCGGTGGACAGCCGCGGTCAGCGTGGCAGCGGGTCCCGCTGCACCGGGCAGGACATGCACCGCGGGCCGCCGCGGCCGGCGCCGAGCTCCGAACCGCTGATCCGGATGACCTCGATGCCGGCCGCCTCGAGGCGCGCGTTGGTGTGGACGTTGCGCTCGTAGGCGACGCAGAGCCGCGGGCCCACGGCGAGGGTGTTGTTGCCGTCGTCCCACTGCTCGCGCTCCGCGGTGACCGGGTCCAGGCCCGTGTCGATGACCCGCAGCGCGACGCCGAGGGCCTCGGCCGCCGCCGGCAGGAACGGCACGGGTCCGCTGACCCGCATCGGGGCGCCGGGGCCGTGCGGCGCCCGCAGCACGAACGCGGTCAGGCTGTGGGCCATGGGCGGGTACATCACCAGGGCGTTGGTATCGACCATGGTCGCCACGGTGTCCAGGTGCATGGTGGCGCGGTCCTGGCTGATGGGCACGGCCAGCACGGTGTGCGCGGCGCCGGTGCGCAGCGCCCGCGCGGCGAAGGTCTCGACCCCCGCGGCGGTCGTCCGCTGCCCTACGCCGACCGCGACGACGCCGGGACCCATGAGCAGCACGTCGCCACCCTCGAAGCCGGCCTGTTCGTCGTCGTCGCCGTAGAGCCAGGGCGTGCCGGCGAAGCGCGGGTGGTGCCGGTAGACGGCGCCGGTGAGGGTCACCTCGCGGGCGCGGGCGCTCATCGACGGCCGGGTGACGGCCACCCGGGACCCGACCCAGACGCTGGAGTCGCGGGTGAACAGCAGGTTCGGCAGCGGCGGCACGACGAACAGGTCGCCGCGGGTCATGCGGGCCACCAGCCCGGAGTGGGTGGGCGTCTCGTCGTGGGACAGGCCCGCGCACAGCACCTCGGCGAGGTCGGCGGGGGCCAGCCCGTGGAGCAGCCGCGTCAGCGCGTCCGCGAGCGAGGGGCCGACGAGCCCCGGGGCCAGGGCGGCGCTGATGCACTCCTGCCGGGCGGCGGGGCGCGCGAGCACGTCCTCGAGGAGGTCGCGCAGCAGCAGCACCTCGACGTCCCGCTGCCGCAGCTCGGCCGCGAAGGCGTCGTGCTCCTCCTGGGCGCGGCCCAGCCAGGGGACGCCGTCGAAGAGGAGTGCGTCGTTGTTGCGGGGCGTCAGCCGGGCGAGCTCGCGCCCGGGCCGGTGCAGCAGGACGGTGCGGAGCCGACCGACCTCGGACTCTGCGCACGGGCCGCTCGACACCATGCGGCCACCCTAGGCAGCAGGTGGGTCGGGCGGGTTCTCGCGGGGTGAACGGTGACGCTGCGCGACCGGCAGCCCCCTCGTGAGGCTTTTGACCGTCACGGTGTGTCGCAACCGACACGACTTTTTGGGTGATGCTCGCACCGAAGTCTTGACAGGGGCATCATGCGAGTGGGTCGTCCACCCGTGGGTACTTCCCAGTCACCCGCCGGACGCCTGCGAGGCCCCGCCGCTCCACTGTGCAACGCTCCGCCCCCGCTCGCCCGCCCGGCTCCAGCCTCGACGAGGAGGCCCCGATGTCTCAGCTCCCGCCCCCCGCGGACGACAGCGAGCTGCCGCTCTCCGATGTCGTCTTCGAGCTGCTGGCCGAGTGGGTGGCCCTGCAGGCGTCGATCGTGGCGCACGACCGCCGCGAGCCCCGCGCGTGGCAGTGGCGCCAGCGCAAGACCTGGCTCGCCGACGGGGCCCTCCTGGAGGGCGAGCGGCGCACCCTGCTGCACCGGCTCAGCGGCCTCGGTAGCGCCGTCCTGGCGCCCTACGGGGTCGTCGTCCGCTAGGCGTCCGGCAGCTCGCCCGTCCGCAGCCGGGCGGCGAGCGCCTGCGCGTCCTGCAGCATCAGCCGGACCGGCACGCCCGCCGCGGTCGCCGCGGCGGCCACGTCGCGGTACTCCGGCGTCACGGTGGCCCCGTCCGGGCCCGACACCTTGAACCGCACGGGCTGCCCGTGCAGCGGCAGGGTCACCTCCCGCCGCGCCAGCGCCCGCTTGACCGGCGTCGTCTCCCGCAGCCCGATGGTGCTGGTGAGGGCGAACACCGCCGCCCGCACCGCGGCGGCGTGGGTCGTCGGGGCCAGCGCCGCCAGCGCCACCGCCGGCCGGCCGCGCTTCATCACGATGGGGGTCAGCCAGGCGTCGACCGCCCCGGCCGCCAGCAGCCCGTCGACGACGTCCGGCCACAGCCGGGGGTCCAGGTCGTCGACGTTGGCCTCCAGCAGCACCTCGGTGCCGGCCGTGCCGTCGGGCGCGGGGTCCAGCAGCACGGCGCGCACGACGTTGGGGTGCCCCGGCAGGTCCCGGGTGCCGGCCCCCGTGCCGGTGCCCGTGACCGTCCCGGCGGGCAGCGGCCCCCAGGCGTCGACCCAGACGGTCAGCAGCGCGGCGCCGGTCGGGGTCAGCAGTTCGACGTCGACGGGTCCGCCGCGCGAGGGCATCCGCGCCGCCCGCAGCAGCTCCAGCACGGCCGGGCCGGGGACGGGCAGCCGGCCGTGCGCGGTGGGGACGCAGCCGCCACCCAGCGCCGGCGGCGTCGCGGTGACGTGTCCGCCTCCCGGCGCCCCGACCAGGTGCACCAGTCCCGCGCAGACGCCGAGGACGTCGGCGAGCGCGTCGTGCGCCCCGACCTCGTGGAAGTGGACCTCGTCGACGCCCACGCCGTGCACGGCGGCCTCCGCCTCGGCGAGCACCGTGAACACGCGCCGGGCGGCGGCCAGGACCGCCGGGTCCGGCCCGGCGGCCGGCAGCGCGCCCAGCACCTCGGACAGGCCGCGGGGCCCCGCGGCGGCGTCGGTGCGGATGCCCGTGACCGTGACCGCCAGGGCGGCCAGTCCACCGCGGTGGGTCGGGGCCGCCCGGAGGTCGAGCCCCAGCCCCAGGGCCCGCACCGGGGCGGCGAGCACGTCGAGCGGGACGCCCGCGCCGTGCAGCGCGCCGAGCAGCATGTCGCCGGCGGCCCCGCTGGCGAGGTCGAGCCAGAGCCGCGGCGGGGCGGCGGTCATGCGGCGTGCCGGGCGCGGGCGATGCGCGCCGCGTGGACGGCGGCGCCGAAGCCGTTGTCGATGTTGACGGTGACCAGCCCCGCCGCGCAGCTGCTGAGCATGCCCGCGAGCGCCGGCAGGCCGCCCGCGGCGACGCCGTACCCGACGGACGTCGGCACGCCGACGACCGGCACCCCGACGAGACCGGCGACCACCGTCGGCAGCGCCCCCTCCATGCCGGCGACCACGACCAGGGCGTCGGCCGCGGCGAGGGTGTCGACCACGGCCAGCAGCCGGTGCAGCCCCGCGACGCCCACGTCGTCGATGCGGGTGACCCCGGCTCCGAACACCCGGGCGGTGGTCGCGGCCTCCGCGGCGACGGGCGCGTCCGACGTGCCCGCGGCCACGACGACGATGGATCCGATGGGGGCGGGCAGCGGCCCGGCGACGAGCGTCCGCCCGACCGGGTCGTGCACGGCGTCCGGCAGTGCGGCCGCGTGCTCCTCGCCGGCCCGGGTGACGAGCACGGCGCGCCCGGGTGTCGCGGCCCGCAGCGCGGCGACGATCTCCGCCGTCTGCGCGGGCGTCTTCCCGGCGCCGTAGACGACCTCGGGGTCGCCGGTGCGCAGGGCGCGGGTGGTGTCGGGGCGGCTGTGGGCGAGCCCGGCGTCGGTCAGCCCGGCCAGCCGGTCGAACGCCCCGCGGGGATCGACGTCGCCGACGGCGACCCGCTGGAGCAGCGCAAGCAGGTCGGGGCGGTCCACGAGCCCCAGCCTAGGGCGGTCCTCAGCCCGGGCGCGCGGCGCCGTCGGCGCGAGCACCTATGCTCGCCGCGTGGCTCTCGACCCCCGCATCGTCGCGATCGTCGCCGTCGCGGCAGCCGCGGTCGCGGTGGTGGCGCTGCTCGCCGCCCTGCTGCTCGCGCTCCGGCTGCGCGCCCTGCGCCGCGCGCCGGTGACCCCGCTGGCCGCGCTCGGGGACGACCCCGCTGCCGCGCTGGCGCAGGGCCTGCACGCCGTCACCGGGGACCTCGCCGGGCTCACCGAGCAGGTGCGGCGCATCGGCGCGGTGGCGCACGGCGCGGTGCAGCACGTCGGGCTCGTCCGCTTCGACGCCTTCGCGGACATGGGCGGCCGGCAGTCGTTCTCCGTCGCGCTGCTGGACGGCGAGGGCAGCGGTTTCGTCCTCACCGGGCTGTCCGGGCGCACGGAGAGCCGCACGTACGCCAAGGAGGTCGCGCGGGGGCAGAGCCTGCACCCGCTGTCGCCGGAGGAGACCGCGGCGGTCGCCCGGGCGCTGGGCGACCCGGCCGCCGACGCCACGGCGCCCGGCCTCTCCGCGGTCCGGCGCTAGATGGCCGCGCCCAAAGCCCGCGTCGGGTACCTCGGGCCGGCGGGCAGCTTCACCGAGGCGGCTGCGGCGCGGGTCTGCGCGCTGGACGACCTGGGGGACGCGGAGCTCGTGCCGCTGCCGACGGTGCCGCTGGCGCTCGACGCGGTGCGGGACGGGGAGCTGGAGCTCGCCGTCGTTCCGCTGGAGAGTTCGGTCGAGGGCTCCGTCCCGCTGACGATGGACGAGCTGGCGTTCGGGGAGCCGCTGCACATCGTGCGCGAGGTCGTGCTGCCGATCCGGTTCGCCCTGCTGGCCCCACCCGGGGCGACGGCCGCCGGGCTGCGGACGGTCGGCGCGCACCCGCACGGGTTGGCGCAGTGCCGCGGCTTCGTCCGCGACCAGCTGCCGGGCGTGGAGGTCGTGGCCGCCACGTCCAACTCCGACGCGGCCCGGCGGGTGGCCGCGGGGGACCTGGACGCGGCGTTCGCCTCGCCCGCCACGGCCGCCACCTACGGCCTCGCGGTGCTCGTCGACGACGTCGGCGACAACAAGGACGCGGCGACGCGGTTCGTCGCGATGCGCCGGCCGGGCCCCACGCCCGCCCCCACGGGCAACGACGGGACCAGCCTGGTGGTGTTCGAGAAGGAGGACCGCCCCGGCGCCCTCCTGGAGATCCTCACGGAGTTCGCGGTCCGGGGCGTCAACCTCACGCGGCTGGAGTCCCGCCCCACGGGGGCCGGGCTCGGCCGCTACTGCTTCTTCCTGGACTGCGCCGGGCACGTGGCCGAGCTGCGGGTCGGCGAGGCGCTCATGGGGCTGTACCGGCTCTGCGCGGACGTGCGCTTCCTGGGCTCGTACCCGCGCGCCGCGGGCGGGCTGCTGGTGCCGCGGTCGGGCACGACGGACGCGGACTTCCTCGACGCGTCGGGGTGGCTGGCGCGGCTCCGCGCCGAGTGACCCCGCCCGTTCCCTAGGCGCCGGGCGCCAGCTCGATGACGGGGGTGGACGCGACCTCCGGCGCCGCCGACGGCACTCCCACGGGCACCACCACGTGGACGATCTCGATGCTGGGCCCCCCGTTGGGCCGGTCGCCCTCGACGGCCTGCGCGACGGTGGCCACGGCCATGTTGACGGCTGCGTGGGTCTCGAGCGCCGCCGCGATGCGCTTGAAGACCTCCCGGAACTGGTCGCCGAATCCCGCCTGCTCGATCTTCAGGGCAACCTGCGGGGACGCGACGACCGCCCCGAGCGCCGCATTTCCCGCGGTCCGCAGCCGGGGCAGGCCGAATTCCTGCTCGATGTCGACGGCCTGCAGGAGCGCGCCGGTGTGGTCGAGCAGGAACTGCCGCACGTCGAGCTCCGCCTCGACGCTGCGCACCTCCTCCCGCAGCTGCCCCAGGCTCGCCTTCACGTCGTCGAGCATCTGCTGGGTGGGGCGGGTGTTGCGCAGGTAGCGGTGGAGCTGGACCAGCTGCACCAGGGAGCCGGGCTCCGCGCGGCGGAACAGGTCGTCGCGGGTGCAGGGCCGGTGCAGGTTCTCGAGCTGCTGCGTGAGGTGCTCCTCGAGGTCGCCGAGCCGGTTCACGAGGTCGCGCTGCGGCCGGCCCTCCTGCTGGTAGACCTCGACCTCGATCTCCGCGAGCGCGTCGATGAGCAGCGCGACGTGCCGGGCGATCCGCTCCGGCGCGTTGGTCCGCAGGACGCTGGCCCACACGTTCAGCGGCGTGGTCGCCCGCGGCAGCCCCCGGAAGCCGCGGGTGAGGGCCAGGCACGCGCGGTCGTGCGCGCAGAGCCGCGTGAACAGCAGCCCGGCCGCGTCGGTGGCCTCCGTCGCGGCCAGGGGAAGGAGCTCGGCGGCCCAGGCATGCAGGTCGGGGTCCTGCGGCGCGAGGGCCGCAGCCGTCGCCAGCAGCTGGCCTGCTTCGAGCCAGGAACGGAACTCGCGACTCGACTCCCGTGAGAGCACGCGCGAACTCTCCCATGAAATACCGGTTTCCCCCAAGACCTTCCAGCGGCTGAAGTTGGCGGGCACTTTCCTGCTCCGCCGCAAATACCCGGACGAAATGCATACGAATGGCGTAAACACTTTCTTTCCGCATCGTCGCCGGGTGGGCGACCCCTTGACGCCGCGCCGCCGACGAGGAGAGTTAAGTAGGTGGTTAACCAACAGGAACCGCTCGACCAGCTCTTCGCCGCCCTGGCGGACCCCAGCCGGCGCGCGATGGTCGACCGGCTCTGCTCCGGCCCCACCACGGTCTCGGAGCTCGCCCGGCCGTTGCCGATGTCGCTGCCCGCCGCGCTGCAGCACCTGCGGGTGCTGGAGCGCAGCGGACTGGTCGTCACCCGCAAGGTCGGCCGTGTCCGTAGCTGCTCCCTCCGGCCGCAGGCGCTCGTCACCGTCCAGCAGTGGCTGGGCGACCGCCACGCCCTGTGGGAGCAGCGCTTCGACCGCCTCGGCGACCTCCTGGCCGCCGAGCCCACCCCGCCCGGCCCCACTCCTGAGGAGACGTCATGAGCACCCCTGCGACCGCCACCGCCCCGAGCGTCGTCCACGACACCTTCGTCGTGGAGCGCAGCTACCCCGTGCCTCCGGCCCGCGTCTTCGCGGCCTTCGCAGACCCGGCCCAGAAGGCCCGGTGGTTCGGCGACCCGTCCGCTCCCGACACCGTCGCCGAGCTCGACTTCCGGGTCGGCGGCCGGGAGGTGAACCGGGGCGGCCCCGAGGGCGGGCCCGAGTACTCCTTCGAGGCCGTCTACCGCGACATCGTCCCGGACCGCCGCATCGTCACCACGTACGAGATGGCGATGGACGGGGCGCGGATCTCCGTCTCCCTGACCTCGGTCGAGCTCCTGGCCGAGGGCGCGGGCACCCGGCTCGTCTACACCGAGGCCGGGGCCTTCCTCGACGGCCTCGACGAGCCCGGGGCGCGGGAGCACGGCACGAACGAGCTGCTCGACGCCCTGGGCCGGGTGCTCGAGGCCGAGCCGGCGTGACGGGTCAGGCGGCGCAGCCCCGCCGCGGGGTCGCGTAGGCGTAGCAGGCGAGCGCCGGTTCGGCCTTCACGGTCGGGACGCCGACGAGGCTGACCGGCGACGTCACCGACAGCAGCCCGGGGGCCCCGGCCAGGATCGACAGCCCCGTGGTGGCCGTCACCGGCGTGACGCCCGGCATGAAGAGCTGGAAGCACGCGGCGCGGGAGATCCTGCCGGGGTTCGCCGGGCCGGCGTGCGTCAGCGCGTCGACGGCGAGCGCGTAGGCCACCGGGTCCACCGTGCCGACGGACAGGTGCTCGTACACGTCGAGGGGGCAGATCCCCTGGGTCGGCACGTTGGCGATCTGCCCGGCGCCCGTCCGCAGCGCTGCCGAGGCGGTCCCGGCGTCGCCGTTCGGGGTGACGACCTCGTCGGTGTGCGTCCAGATCTCCGTGTAGCTGATGCCGGCGAATGTCTCCGCGCCGGAGTTGAGCGCCTGGATGAACTGGGAACCGGCGCCCTGCTGCCAGCTGGCGGGCTCGCAGCCCAGGCTGCACAGCCCCGGGGTCAGCATCGCGGTGCCGTGGTTCGAGCCCGAGAAACCGATCACGTCGTCGACCATCGCGCGGGTGTCCGGCCAGAACCGCAGCGCCCACCGCATCGACATGCCGCCCTGGCTGTGGCCCATGACCGCGATCGGGCGCCCGGCGAGCTGATGCATGGTGCGGATGGCATGGACGAGGTACTGGCCGGAGGTCTGGATGTCGCCGAGCGTGTGCTGCGGGGCGTCGTAGGTGCACCACGGGATGCCGAGCCGGGTGAGCGCGGGCTCCCAGTTCCAGGCGAAGTTCTGCGCCACGGTGACGCCCGTGGCCGGGTTCAGCAGCACCGGCTCCACCGCGGCGTTGCGGACCGACGGCTGGCAGGTCAGCGACGCCTGCAGCTGCGCGGCCGGGACGGTCAGCGGCGGGCCGGGTCGGTCGAGCGGGGCGTAGACCCCCGTGCCTGCGGCCACGGTCCCGGTGCCCGCGAACGCCGGCAGCCCGGCGGCTGCCAGCAGCAGCGTGGCCGCGGTCGCGACGAGCCCGATCGTGCGGCGGGGGGACGGGCGGCGGATCCTCATGCGACGCGCTCCAGCGGTCGGCGGAGCGGCCCCGCTGCCACGGAGCGCCACCGCAGTGTGACGGTGGGCACACCCTAGCCCCGCGCCCGGGGCAGGGACCATCCTTCGACCACGCTTCCGGCTGACCGGCGGCCACACGCCCGGCACATCGAGATCGGGTACCCAGTGGGCATGCGCACCGCGTCGTTCCGCCGGCCGTGGCCCACCCTGGTCGCCGCCGTGGCGGCCCTGCTGCTGGCGGCCTGCTCCGGCGGCCAGCGCGTCCCGTCGGTCCTCCCGTCCGGCCCCGCGACCGCCACGCCGGGGTCGGCGGTCACGAAGGTGCTGACGGTCGTGTTCGAGAACCACGGCGAGCAGGCGGCCCTCGACGGGATGTCCTACCTCGCCGGGCTGGCGCGGACGTACGGGCAGTCGGCCGACTACCGCGGCGTGGCGCATCCGTCGCTGCCGAACTACCTCGCGATCGCCGGCGGCAGCACGTTCGGCGTGGGCGACGACGCCGACCCGTCCGCGCACCGCCTGACCGGGCCGTCGGTGTTCGACACCGCCGTGGCCGCCGGCCGTACGGCCGCCGTGTACGCGGAGGCGATGCCGCGCACCTGCGCCCCCACAGCCGCGGGCCGTTACGCGGTGAAGCACAACCCGTGGCCGTACTTCGCGGACCCGGCCTCCGCCGCGAACTGCCAGGCGCACGACGTGCCCGCGGGGACGCCGGCCTCCGGTGCGCTCGCCGCCGACATCGCGGCCGGGCGGTTGCCGACCGTCGGGTTGCTCGTCCCTGACCTCTGCAACGACGCGCACGACTGCTCGCTGGCGACGGCCGACACCTGGCTGCGCGGCTGGATGACATCGCTGCTGGCCGGGCCGGACTGGGCGTCGGGGCACCTCGCGGTGGTGCTCACCTTCGACGAGGGCACCGACTCGCCGACCGGCCCGCTGCTGACGGTCGTGGCCTCGCCGCGGCTGCACGGGGTCGTCGCCCAGCCGGCCGTCGACCACCTGTCGCTCTGCCGGTGGCTGACCGACCTGGTCGGTGCCGCGCCGCTGCGGCAGGCGGCCGGGAGCACCTCGCTCGGGGCGGCGTTCGGGCTGTGACGTGCGGGTCGAGTTGGGTCGATCGCTGACCGGCGTCGTTACCTGACGGGAATCGCCCCGTCCCCGGGCGGACATCCGCCGCGACCAATGTCATCCGGACGTGTGGCACGTCCGGGAGGGGCAGCATGGCGATCGTCCTCGGGGAGAACCGCTGGGGTAAGGCGGAGGTGCGCCTCGTACGCCTCACCAAGGACCCGGCGGACCCCGCGGTGCGCCACGTGCAGGACCTCAACGTCACGACGCAGCTCTACGGCGACACCACCGCGGTGCACCTGCACGGGGACAACGCCGTCGTCCTGACCACGGACGCGCAGAAGAACACCGTCTTCGCGTTCGCGCAGGAGGCGCGGGTCGGGGAGCCGGAGCAGTTCGGGCTGCGGCTCGCGCGGCACTTCCTGGACAGCCAGGAGCCGGTCTACCGGGCGCAGGTCCGCCTCCAGCAGCTGCCGTGGACCCGGATGGCGTTCGACGGTGAGCCCACGCCGTACTCGTTCGTCCGCAGCTCGGACGAGAAGCGGCTGGCGAGCGTGACGATGGAGGGGGACCACGCCTGGGTGACCGCCGGGCTGACGGACCTCGTCGTCCTCAACGCGACCGGGTCGGAGTTCCACGGCTACCCGAAGGACAGGTACACGACCCTGCCCGAGACGAAGGACCGGATCCTCGCGACCGCGGTCACGGCCCGCTGGCGGTACGCCGAGACGGACCCGGCCGCACTGGCCGCGATCGACTTCGGGGCGGACTTCGCGAGCGTCCGCGGGCTGCTGCTCCGGGCGTTCGCCCAGCACAGCCTGTCGCTGCAGAACCTGCTGTACCGGATGGGCGAGGCGGCGCTGGAGGCGCACCCCCGGCTCGCCGAGATCCGCCTGTCCATGCCGAACAAGCACCACTTCCTCGTCGATCTGACGCCGTTCGGTCAGGAGAATGACAACGAGGTGTTCTTCGCGGCGGACCGGCCGTACGGGCTCATCGAGGGTGCCGTGACCCGGGACGACGCACCGCCGCAGGGGCTGGCCTGGCTGGGGTTCTGAGGGGCCGGGGGACTCGCCCGACGGCTCCCGGGCAGCAATCTGATTCTCTGATTCGTCGCTGACATGGCTCAGGGCCAGTCACCCGGCCGTTGGCGGATCCGTCACTGCCCCCGCAGCGCCCGCCGCCACGCGCCCGGGCCGAGCAGCCGCAGGCCGTTCAGCGCGACCACGATCGTCGATCCCTCGTGCCCGGCCACGCCCAGCGGCAGCGGAAGGTGCCCGGCCAGGTCCCAGACCACCAGCCCGGTGATCACCGTCCCGGCGAAGGCCAGGTTGGCGCGGACCAGCCGCTTCGCCCGCCGCGACA
>JAOPWU010000147.1 GCA_025965515.1 Mycobacterium sp. | reverse complement strand
GCGTCGAAGTGTCGCTGCCACGCGAGCGGCACGCTGGCGAAGGCCTCGTTGATCTCGTAGTGGTCGATGTCCTCGATCGAGAGGCCCGCCCGCTTGAGGACGCGCTCGGTCGCCGGGATCGGCCCGGTGAGCATCAGCAGCGGGTCGTCACCGACCACCGTCGTGGCCAGGACGCGTGCCCGGGGGCGCAGCCCGAGCGCCAGCGCCCGTTCCTCGCTCATGATCAGCACCGCGGTCGCCCCGTCGGTGAGCTGCGAGGAGTTGCCGGCGGTCACCGACCAGGTGATCTCCGGAAACCGCTCCGCCAGCTCCGGGCTCTCGAACGCGGGCGCCAGCGCGGCCAGCGTCTCCGCCGTCGTCCCGGCCCGGATCGTCTCGTCCGCGTGCACCACCCGCGTCGCGCCGGTCAGCCGCGGGGAGGCGGTCCTGCCCTCGTCGACGCAGACGGCGAGCTCGGCCTCCACCGGCACGGTGATCGGCACGATCTCCTCGGCGAAGGCCTCCTGCGCGGCTGCCGCCCGCGCGTGCGAGCGGGCGGCGTAGGCGTCCATCTCGTCGCGCCCGATGCGGTACCGGGCGGCGATCAGCTCCGCCGAGACGCCCTGCGGCACCAGGCCGGGGGCGTAGCGGCGCGCGATCCCCGGCCCGTGGGCATCCGCGCCCATGCGGGCCGACCCCATCGGCACGCGGCTCATCGACTCGACACCGCCGGCGATGGCCATGTCGTAGGCGCCCGCCATGACCGCGTGGACGGCGAAGTCGACGGACTGCTGGCTCGAGCCGCAACGCCGGTCGATGGTCACGGACGGCACGTGCTCCGGCAGGCCGGCCGCGAGCCAGGCCATGCGGCCCGGCGTCGCCGCCTGCTCCCCTGCCTGGCTGACGCACCCGATCAGCACGTCGTCCACCGCGCCCGGGTCGATGCCCGTGCGCTCGACGAGGCCCCGGAGCACCTGGGCCAGCAGCTCGACGGCGTGCAGGCTGGACAGGCCGCCGCCGGGCCGGCCGGGCCTGCCGCGCCGACCCTTCCCCATGGGCGAGCGGACGGCGTCGACGATCACGGCGCTGGAGAGCTGTGCGGGCATGACCGGTCCCCCTAGTTGCGCAGCAGCGCGATCGCGGACTCGGGACACGCGTCGGCGCCCTCTGCCGCGCTCTCGGCCAGTTCGGCCGGCACGTCGGAGCCCTCGAGGTAGACGAAGCCCTGGTCGTCCAGCTTGTAGATCTGCGGGCAGATCTCGGCGCAGATGCCGTAGCCGCAGCACTTCTCGCGGTCGACGGAGACGGAGACGGTCACGAGGGGGCTCCGATGTGAGGGCGCTCGGTCGCGGGAGGGGTGGTCGGGGCCGCGATGTCCGCGGCCAGTTGCCGCCGCAGCAGCTTGCCGGTGTCGGTGCGGGGCAGCTCGGCGACGACCGCGATGGTGTCGGGTGTCTTGGAGCTGCGGAGGCGCTCCCGGACCCAGGCCCGCAGCTCCTGCTCCGTGACCTGCTGACCGGCGCGCGCGACGACGACCGCCGCGATCCGCTGGCCCCAGGCCTCGTCCGGCACGCCCACGACGGCCACGTCCGCGACGGCCGGGTGCTGCTGCAGGACGTGCTCGATCTCCGCCGGGGCGATGTTCTCGCCGCCCCGGATGATGGTGTCGTCCGAGCGGCCCTCGATGAAGAGGTAGCCGTCGGGGTCCACCCAGCCGCGGTCGCGGGTGCTGAACCAGCCGTCGACGCGGCCGCCCGCGCTGCCGCGGTACTCCCCCGACACCTGCTCGCCGCGCACCCAGAGGTTCCCGACCGTCCCCGGCGGCAGGTCGACCCCGTCGTCGTCGCGGACGGCCAGCTCGATGCCCGGCACGATGCGGCCCGCGGAGCCGAGGCGCGCCCGCACCTGCGGGTCGTCGCTGCCGACCGCTGCGCGGTGATCCTCGGGTCCCAGCAGGGCGACCGTCGAGCTGGTCTCCGTCAGCCCGTAGGCGTTGACGAAGCCCGTGTCCGGGAAGAGCGCCAGCGCCCGCTCGATCACGCGGCTGGGCATCGGGGCGCCGCCGTAGGCCAGGCTCCGCAGCGCGGGCGCGGCCGTGCCGGGGTGCTCCTCCAGGTGGTCGACGATCCGGGCCAGCATCGTGGGCACCAGCAGGGCGTGGGTGACCCCCTCCGCCCGGGCGACCTCGAGCCAGGCCTCGGGCGTGAAGGCGGGCAGGTGGATCACCCGCCGGCCCGCGTAGAGGTTGCTGATCGTGTTCGCGACGCCTGCGATGTGGTACGGCGGGACGCTGACGAGGCTGGCGTCCGTCTCGTCCGCGGAGGCGAAGTCGACGGTCGACAGGACGTACGAGGTGAGGTTCCGGTGGCGCAGCACGGCCGCCTTCGGTGCCGCCGTCGTGCCGCTCGTGTAGAGCAGCAGCGCCACGTCCTCCGGGTCCGCGGCGGCCACGGGCACCTCGTCCGTGCCCTCGGCGGCGGTGGCCGCGAGCCACTGCTCGGGCGTCACGGCCCGACCGGCGGTGCCGAGCGGCTCGTGCAGCCACGCGTCCGCGATGACGTGGGCGGGCTCGTTCTGGGCGACCAGCTCGGCGAGCTGCTCGGCGGCGAGCCGGTAGTTCAGCGGCACCAGCGGGATACCGGCGAGTGCGGCCGCGAACAGCGCCACCGGGAAGGCGGGGCCGTTCGTCGCGACGTACACGAGGTGGGAGGCGCCGGCCGCGGTGAGCAGCCGGGCCCCGGCGGCTGCGCTCCGCTGCAGCTCCGCGGCGGTCATCGCCTCGTCACCCCGGCCGAGGACGACCCGGTCCGGGTCGCCGGACACGGCCATGTCGAGCAGCAGCGACAGGTCCACGGCCGTCAGTCCGAGGAGGGCAGCGTCTTGGCGCCCTTGAGCGTGAGCACCCGGCCGTCGACGGAGAGCTCCCCGGCGCCGCCCTTGGTGCAGAGCAGCTCGACGGCGGTCTCGGCGTCGACGTAGCGCTTGCCCAGCGTGGACTGGCCCGCGACGCCGTCGGCAGGCTCGACCGGCGTGTCCGCCGGGACGAGGGGGGCGCCGCCGCATTGCAGTTCCAGCGCCGCACCGGCGGACCGGACGACGACGAACTCGGCCGCGGAGACCGCGCTGCGCAGCCGGAGGCCGGGTTTCAGATCCAGGACGGGCATGGCGCTCCTTCTCCCCGCGCGGGCACCTCACCGCGCCCGGTCAATATACGGTTGGAGCGGATTGTGTTCAAGTCGCCCGTCAGGATTCGCCCGGTGACCCGAGTCCCTGCAGCGCCGCGAAGGCGCGGGCCTGCTCGGGCGTCACGCCCTCGGCGCGCTGCTGCACCGCCTCCGCGGCCGACAGTCCGGCGGTGAGCCAGGATGCCACCTCGTCGAGCGGGACCCCAGCCCGCCACCATTCGGCGACCACCGCCAGCGGCTCCCGGCCCGCCGCCCCCAGCCGCCGCGCCTGGTCCGGCGTGACCCCCAGCAGCTCCCAGACTGCCGCCGCGGCGGGCGCGACGCCGGCCTGCGCCCACGCCGGGTCCGCCGGGCCGCCCAGCATCAGCCCCATGATCGCGTCGGGTCCCAGCGTCCACACGGTGCTCAGCTCCTCTCGACCGGGATCCTCACAGTCCTCGCCCACGGCGGGGGCGGCAACGCCCCAGTTCCTGATGGTTGGTCCAGGAGTCCCACCACGACCGTCGCGCCGCGGGGCCGGCCTGGCGGCCAGTCGGTCTCGCCGTCGGTCAGCACCACGACCAGGTCGGGGCGTGGGCGCAGCTGCGCGGCAGCCTCGAGCCCGGCCCGCAGGTCGGTCCCGCCGCCGCCGACCAGCCGGATCTCGCGCGCGTCGAAGACCCGGGCGGGCTCCCGGGCGGTGGTGTCGCAGCAGAGCACCCGCAACGACCGCCGCCCCACGCCGAGGGCGCGGACGATCCCCGCGACCTCGGCGACCGCGCGGCCCAGCTCCGGCGCGGCCATGCTGCGGGAGGTGTCGAGGACGACGCACACGCCCGGGGACGGCTGCACGAGTGCCGCCAAGACCACGCCCGGAACGGCGGACGCGCGGCGCGACGGCCGCCGGTACGTGTGGTCGACGCGCCCGGCGACGGTAGCGACCCCGCGGCGCAGCGCCGCCGCCAGCTCCCGCCGCCAGTCGACCACGGGCTCCAGGAGCTCCGCGGCCCACCGCTGCCACGCCTCCGGCACGGCGCCGCCGGCCCGGGCCTGCGCCGCGACCTGGCGGGCCGTCTCCTCCCGCAGCAGCCGGCTCTCGTCGGCGCCGAGGCCGGGTTCGTCGGCGCCGCCACCAGCGGCCGGGTCCTCGTCGGCGCTGCCGCAGGGGTGGGCGCCCGCCAGGGCCGCGGGCGGGACGGCGCCGAGCGCCGCCCAGTACTGCTCCGCGGTGCCGCCCGGCGTCAGGCCGACGTCCTGCGGCAGCAGCGCTGCGGCGGGCCGCAACTCCTCGGGGACGTCGTCGTTCACCTCGTAGTCGGTGGCGATGCCCCAGCGGCGCCCGGCGGGCAGGGGGCCGTCGGCCGGCTCCCCGAGCGCGGCGAAGCGGTCGGCGTGCTGCCGGAGCAGGTGCCCCACCTGGTGGACCAGCCAGAACGCGAGCAGCCGCGGCGGCGTCTGCGCCAGCCCCCGCGGGTCCACCCGGACCCGCCAGCGGCCGTCGACGGGGAACCCCGCGAGGGCCGCCGGTTCCGCCGGCCCGACCACCCGGGGCTGCAGCGCCAGGAGCGCCGTGGCCAGGTAGGGCGCGGCATGCACCGCGGCGACCCGCCCCGCGGCCCACACCTCGCGCAGCTCGGCCGGAAGCGCCGCCGGCCCCACTCTGCTCATCGGATCAGGGCTCACCCGACCAGGCCCGCCGCCCGCAGCACCGGGGCGAGCAGGGCGACCTCGGCGGGCAGCCGGGCTCCGGCGGGCCGGTGCGCCGCCAGCAGCCGCGCGGTGAGGACTGCCACGTCCGGGGTTTCGGCCGCCACCCGCGCCACCACCCGCCAGGCCGCCGCCCAGGACTCCTCGTCGCCCGAGGCCACGGCGTAGCTCGCGACGGCGGCCAGCGCGGCGTAGGCCCGGTCGCTGCGGGCGGGCGGCTCGAACGAGTCCGGGTCCCGGAGCACGGCCGCCGGGTCCGGGAGGTCCAGGTGGACCAGCCACGACAGGAACTCCGACGCCGGGCCGTCCCCCACGGTGCCGCGCAGCAGCAGGCTGCGGACGTCCGGGCCGGCCTGCGCCGCCTCGGCCGCGGCGAGCAGCCGCGCGGCGGTCTCCCAACTGCGGGGGCTGGGCCAGGCGCGGCCCGCCGCCGACCCGGTAGGCAGCTGCAGCAGCAGCGCCGGCCGCACGCGCAGGAACGCCGCCACCGCCGTGCGCGCCGCCAGGGTCTGCCCGCGCGTGGGGTCCGGGGCCGCGAGCGCCCGGCCCGGACGGGGAAACCCGACGGTCAACCCGTCGGCCACCGTGGCGGCGTCGACCGTCCAGTCGAGGTGGAGCAGGCGGTTGGCGAGCGGCGCCGACAGCTCCCACCCGTCCGCGGCCTCGTCGGGCGGGTTGGCGGCGGCGAGCAGCCGCACCCCCGCGGGCAGCTCGAGATCGCCGACGCAGCGCTCCAGCACCACGCGCAGCATCGCGGCCTGCACGGCCGGCGGGGCGGTCGTGAGCTCGTCGAGGAAGAGCAGCGCAGGTGGGTGCTCGGCCAGCCGTCGGGCCCACCGCGGCGGCGCGAACCGGACGTCACCGTCCGCGACGACGGGCAGCCCCGCGAAGTCGGAGGGTTCCCGGATCGAACCCACCACGACCTCGACAGGCCAGCCGAGGGCCTCCGCCAGCCCCAGGACCGCCGACGTCTTCCCCGTCCCGGGGCTTCCCCAGAGCAGCACGGGCACGTCGGCCCGCACGGCAAGGGTCAGCGCTTCGAGGACGGCGGACACGCTGGGGCCCGCCTGCTCAGCCGGCCTGGGCCGGCTCCGGGACGTCCTCGACCCGGTAGAGGGTCGCCGGCTGGGGCGCGTCCTTGAGGAACTTGTGTCCCCACACCGAGACCCGCTGCGGCCGCCCTTCGACGAAGGGCTCGGTGTCCGTGTCCTCCAGGCCGTCCCAGATGTACTCGACCGGGAAGCCCGACGGCGTGTACGAGTAGAACGAGATCACGGGGTCCTGCGCGTGGCGGCCCAGCGTGGCCATCAGCTGGATACCCCGCTCCTGCACCAGGTCGTAGGCGATCCCGACGTCGTCGAGGGTGTTGACCTCGATGCCCAGGTGCTGCAGGCCGTACGTGTTCGGGATGACCGAGTACCCGATGGCGTGCGACCGGTTGTTCCGCCGCGGGCGGAAGAAGCGCAGCCGGCCGACCGACATACCGGAGCCGTACCACTTGAAGCCGAGCACGTCGTCGACGAAGTGCTGCAGCTCGTCGGTCCACTCCGGCACGGCCAGGACGACGTGCCCCAGCCCGCCCCTGCCGGCCACGAAACCGGAGTGCGGCCGCCCCGGCAGGAACGAGTGCGGGTGGAACGACTGCCCGTAGAACAGCTCGTGCCGCATCCGGTCCGGACCGATGAACCACGCGAGCCGGTGGACCTGCCGCTCGTCGCACAGCGCGGCGTCGCCGACCGTGTAGGCGATGCCGTCGGCCGCCAGCGTGGCCAGCGCGTCGTGCCACGCCGGTGCGTTGAGCAGCTCCCAGCCGACGTAGGTGAGGCGCTCCTGCGCCGCGGGCCGGACGGCGATCCGGTGGTGCCGGTCGTCCATGCGCAGCAGCACCGTCCCGCCGTCCGAGGGCGCCAGCCCGAAGCCCAGCACCTGCGGCCCGTACTCGGCCCAGTCGGATGCGTGCGCCGACTCGAGCCCGAGATACCCGAGTGCCACGATCTCCACGGAATTCCTCCCCGTCGCCTGTCTGTGCGGTGCGGGTCAGCCGGCCTTGACGGCGGCGTCGATGCCCTGGCCCGGCGCCACGCGCAGCGCCGCGGCGTCGACGCGGCCCGGCTGCGCGGCGGCCGACGACTCCGGGAGCTTCAGCAGCGGGAGCGCGTTCTGGTACCGGATGCGGTCCTGGTCCTCGCGGGACAGCCCCAGGCCGTCGGTCAGGTCGCCGTCGTGCACGTCCGCGCCGGAGAAGTTGTCCCCGTAGAGCACCTGACTCACACCGACCTCGTCGATGATCGCCCGCCGCATGAACGGGCTGTGGATGTCGAGGTCGTAGAAGAAGTTCGGGTTGTACTCGACGATGTCCTTCTTGTTCTTGGAGTCCGGCGCCATCGTCTTGTTGGTCATGTTGAAGCGGCCGAGCTGGAACGGCACGAAGCCGCCGCCGTGCGTGATGAGGACCTTCAGGTCCGGGAAGTCGTCCAGGACGCCACCGTTGGTCAGGTACCAATGGAAGAGCGTCTCGTCGCTGTTCATGCCGACGATGGACGTGGTGTCGAACGGGTCGTCGCAGGCCTTCTCGCCCCAGGTGACCGACTGGTTGTAGCCGTGCACGAAGATCATGCAGTCGAGCTCGGAGACCTTCTCCCAGAGCGGCCGGAACGCGGGGTCGTAGACCTCGCGGCCCCCGAAGTTGCGGGCGCCCATCATCAGGCCCTGCGCGCCGAGCTGCGTGACGGCGCGCTCGAGCTCCGCCGCCGCGGACACCGGGTCCTGCAGCGGGGCGTGCGCCCAGAAGTAGAAGCGGTCGGGGTTGTGCGAGCAGAACTCCGCCATCGAGTCGTTGGCCGTCGTTGCGAAGCGCTGCGCGAAGTCGAGCTCGTAGTGGTAGCCGACCATGTGCAGCGGCATGGAAATGATCATCTTGTCGATGCCGGCGGCGTCGATGGCCGCGAGCCGCGGCTCCGGCGACCAGCGCCGCTCCAGGAACTCCTCCAGCGGCGGTGCATCGCGCTTGCTCCCCAGCTTCCAGTCGCCGATCCGCAGCGCCCCGTTCTCCCAGAACGGGCCCCACTTCTCGTGCTGGTTGAACATGTCCTTGGTGAGCTGGTGAGCGTGCAGATCGATGAGCATCAGGCGCTGGCCTCCATCGTGGAAAGTTCTCGAATCCATCAAGTCATGCAAGACAACATGCGTCAAGAGTGTACTGTTTGCCACGCCCGGGGAGCTCGCCCCGGAGAGCGGGGGGCCGACGATGCGCTACGCGACGTTCCGCCTGCCGACCCCGCTGGGACCCCGCGAGCGGGTGGGCGTCCTCACCGCCGCGGGCACCGTCCTCGACCTCGAGGGCGCCTACCGGCAGCTCCTCACCGAGCGCATCGACCCGGACCGGGCCGCCGTCGTCGCCGCGGCGGTGCTCCCCCCCGACCTGCTCGCCCTGCTCGGTAACGGCGGCCTCGCCACCGACGCGGTCGCCGAGGTGCTGGAGGCGTTCGCGCCGGTCCTGGACGCCCCCGGCGCCACGACGGCGGACGGGGCCGTGGTCGTCCACGCGCTCGGCGGCCTGGAACTGCTGTCCCCGCTGCCCCGACCTGCCGGCCTGCGCGACTGCTCCGCGTACGAGCAGCACGTCGCCACCGCCAGCCGGGGCAAGGTGCCCGAGCGGTGGTACGAGATGCCGGCCTATTACAAGGGCAACCCGCGCACCGTGGTCGGCACCGGTGCGGACGTCCCCGTCCCGGCCGGGGCCCGCAAGTGCGACTACGAGCTCGAGTACGCGGCCGTGATCGGGCGGCGCGGGGCCGACCTCACGGAGGAGCAGGCGCTGGCCTGCGTCGCGGGCTACCTCGTCTTCAACGACGTCTCGATCCGGGACGTGCAGTTCCGCGAGATGTCCATCGGGCTGGGCCCCGCGAAGTCGAAGGACCTCGACGGCACCAACGTGCTGGGGCCCGTGCTCGTGACGCCCGACGAGTGGGACCCGCACGCGCCCAACGTCATGCGGGCACTGGTCAACGGCGAGGAGTGGAGCCGCGGCCTCACGGACTCGATCCACCACCCGGTGGAACGCATCCTCAGCTACATCAGCCGCGGCGAGACCCTCCACGTCGGCGACGTCGTGGGCACCGGAACGGTCGGAGGCGGTTGCGGGCTGGAACTCGGTCGTTACCCCCAACCCGGTGACCTGGTCGAGCTCGAGGTCGAGGGTCTCGGCCGGTTGTCCAACCGATGGTGCGCGGCGCCCGGCCCTGCCGGGCAGGAGCGGGGGTAGGCGTGGAGCTACGGGGGGCACGCGTCCTCGTCACGGGCGCGTCGACGGGGATCGGCGCGGCGCTGGCCGTGACGCTGGGGCGAGCCGGCGCGACGGTCGGGCTCCTGGCCCGCCGGGGCGAGCTGCTCGACCAGGTGCTCGCGGCGGCCCGGGACGCAGGGGCCGGGGACGAGAGCCGCCGCTGGGCGGTCGACCTGGGCGACCTCGACGCCGCCCGGCGTGCCGCCCTGGAGGCGTGGGACGCCTTCGGCGCGCTCGACGGATTCGTCAGCAACGCGGCCCTGCTCCGGCGGCGGCACGCCACCGCGGTGGAGCCGGCGGAGCTCGACGAGCACCTGCGCGTGAACTTCACCGCGCCGGCGCACATGGTGCTGGCGCTGCTGCCCCGGATGGTCCAGCGCGGCACCGGGACGATCGTCATGGTCGGCTCGGTCGCCGGGCGGATCGGGGCCCCGGGCGAACTCAGCTACGTCTCGAGCAAGCACGCGCTGGCCGGCTTCACGGAGACGCTGGCCGTCGACACGCTCCGCCTCGGCATCACCGTCCGGCTGGTCACCCCCGGCCCGTTCGACACCCCGATCTGGGACACGAACGGCGGCGAGGCGACGCACTACGACGGCCCGCGCTACCCCCCGTCGGTCGCGGCCGACGCGATCCTCGCGGCGCTCACCGGCGACACGTCCTACGAGACGTTCGTGCCGGACCGTGCCGCGGCCACCGTCGCGTCCCGCGCCGCCGACGTGGACGCCTTCATCCAGCGGGCGGCCGGCATGCAGGGCGCGGGCGGCCGGTGAACCGGCACACCGCTGACGTGGCGTGCCGCTCCCACGTCATGTCCGACGCCCGTCCGTGGGAGGCTTGAACCATGCAGAATGGGCGCGACACTGTCGACGTCATTGTGGACGGGGCAATTCGGGCATTGGCGCGACACGGCGCCAGTCGCCTGTCGATGACCGACATCTGCCGCGAGGCGGAGGTGTCGCGCGGCACGCTCTACCGCTACTTCAGCAACCGCGAGGAAGTCCTCGAGGCGGTCAACCAGAAGCTCGTGCAGGCGGCCCGCACCATCCTGGACGACGCCGTCGCCGCGAGCCCCGCCCTCGACGTGCGGGTCCGGGTGGTGCTGAAAGCCATGATCGGGTTCCCGAACACCTTCCCGCACATGCGCAGCATCTTCGAGTACGAGCCGCGGACCGCGCTGACCTTCCTGGCCCGGGAGATGGCCGGCGTGATCGAGACCCTGGATGCGTACCTGCGCCCGGCCCTCGAGATCTCCTTGCCCGTGACGCAGGGTGCCGTGACGGTCGAGGACGTGCTCGAGATCTTCTACCGGATCATCACGTCGTCGTTCCTGCTGCCGACAGTCGGGTCCGACACCATGGACGAGCGACTCGCCTCGCTGTGGGAGTCGGTGGCGCAGCCGCGCCGGATGCCGCGGGCGCGCCCGCGCGCCACCACCGCGCACTGAGCCACCGCGCGTCGGGCCGGTAGGCGCCGGACGCCCCGCGCAGGGGCGCCCGGCGCGTCCGTCACACCGGGATGCCGAGGGCCTTCGTCTCCAGGAAGTCCTCGAACCCCTGGACCCCGAACTCGCGGCCGATACCGCTCTGCTTGTAGCCGCCGAACGGCGTGTCCGGCGCCTGGAAGTTGCCGCCGTTGATCGCGACGCTGCCGGTGCGCAGCCCCCGGGCGACCCGCAGCGCCCGCTCGGGATCGCCGCTGTACACCGCGCCGGAGAGCCCGTACGAGGAGTCGTTGGCGATGCGGACCGCGTCGGCGTCGTCCTCGAAAGGGATGATCGACAGCACCGGGCCGAAGATCTCCTCCCGGGCGATGCGGGCCGTGGCGGGCACGTCGGTGAAGACCGTGGGCTGCACGTAGTAGCCCCGCTCGAACTGCTCGGCCCGGCCGCCACCGGTGACCAGCCGCGCCTCCTGCCGGCCGACCTCCAGGTACCCCAGCACCCGGTCCAGCTGCCTGCGGCTCACCAGGGGCCCCATCAGGTTGTTCATGTCGGTGGGGTCGCCGTAGGGGATCTGCGGCATGACCGCGGCGGCGATCTCCGTCGCCTGGGCGAGCAGTGACCGCGGCACCAGTAGCCGCGTCATGAGGACGCAGCCCTGCCCCGCGTGCAGGCACACGACGCCGGCCGCGGCCGCCACGGCCGACGGCAGGTCCGCGTCGTCGAGCACGATCGCGGCACTCTTGCCGCCGAGCTCGAGACTGACACGCTTGATCGTCTCCGACGCGTTGCGCATGACCAGCCGCCCGGTCGCGGTCGACCCCGTGAAGGTGATCTGGTCGACCTCGGGGTGCGTGGTGAGCACCTCGGCGACGGCGTTGTCCGACGTCGTGATGACGTTGAGGACGCCCGGCGGCAGGTCGGTCTGCGCCGCGGCCGCGGCCAGCAGCGTCCCGGACCAGGGGGTCTCCGGCGCCGGCTTGAGCACCACGGTGCAGCCGGCCGCGAGGGCGTGCCCGATCTTCGCCAGGTTCAGCTGGAAGGGGTAGTTCCACGGCGTGATCGCCGAGACCACGCCCGCCGGCTCCTTGCGGACCACGCGCTTGGACCGGACCCCGCGGAACTCCGTCACCGAGGGCAGCTCGTGCTCCCACTCGTACGTCCGCAGCAGCTCCGGCCAGTAGCCGAGCGCCTCGATGGGCGCGTCGACGCCCATCGCGTAGGCCACGCCCACCGGCATGCCGCTCTCGACGGTGTGCGCCGCGCGGATGGTCTCGACGTCCTTGCGCAGCTGGTCCTGCAGCTGCGTCAGGCAGTGCCTGCGGAACTCGACATCGGTCGCCCAGCGGCCCTGGTCGAAGGCGCGCCGTGCCGCGGCCACCGCGCGCTCCACGTCCCGGGGGCCGGCGTCCGGCGCGGTGCCCGCAATCTCCTCCGTGGCCGGATTGATGTTGTCGTACTCCCGGCCGTCGGCGGCATCGACGAGCTCGCCGTCGATGAGCAGGTGCTGCGGGGCGATGTCCATGGCACTCCTCGACTTCATCCGACCGTCTTCCGACGCGGCCGGGCTGGGCCCACGTTACTGCTTAGACAGATCTAGTTCACTATGTGCCATAACCCTGTTAGCGTCGGCGCACCACCTACGCAGGAGGAACGCAGCATGGGCAGAATGGACGGCCGCGTCGTCTTCATCACCGGCGCCGCCCGCGGCCAGGGCCGGTCGCACGCCGTGCGGCTCGCCGAGGAGGGCGCTGACATCGTCGGGATCGACCTGTGCGAGCAGATCGACCTGATCCCCTACCCGATGAGCACGCCCGAGGACCTCGACGAAACGGTGCGGCTGGTCGAGAAGACCGGCCGCCGGATGCTCGCCCGCAAGTGCGACGTCCGGGACCGCGCCGGGCTGCAAGCGGCCTTCGACGCGGGAGTGGCCGAGTTCGGGCACATCGACACCGTCGTGGCGTGCGCCGGCATCATCATGTTCAACAGCCAGGAGCGGGACGACCAGGAGGCCTGGCAGGTCGGCATCGACGTGATGCTCACGGGCATGCGCAACACGATCGTCGTGTCCTACCCCCACATCGTCGAGCGCGGCCAGGGCGGCGCCTACGTGCTGACCAGCTCGTCGGCCGCCCTGCTGAACAAGACGACGGGCGGCGGCGGGGACGACGCGTACGCCATCGCCAAGGCCGGCACCATCGCGCTGGCCAAGGGCTACGCGAACTTCCTCGGCCGCTACAACATCCGCGTCAACGCGGTGGCCCCCACCGGCGTCGCGACGCCGATGGTCACGCAGAACCCCGAGATGTTCAAGGTCATCGCCGCCAACCAGGAGGTCCTCGGCGACATGACGAACCTCCTGCCGATCCAGATGCTGGAGCCGGCGGACGTCACCGAGACGGTGCTGTTCCTGGTCGCGGACGACAGCGGCCGGTCCTACACGGGAAGCGTCCTGGCGCCGGACGCAGGATTGCTCGTCAAGTAGCACCACACCACCGACAGAGGGCCCGGTCCGCACGACGGACCGGGCCTTCTGCGTCACCCGACGTGACGGACCGCGATGTGCGCCGGCTGGTGCCGGCCACAGGCGGCCTCAGGCGACGCGGACCGGCGCAGCCCGGCGATGTGCGTCAGCTGCGGCCGGCCAGGGGGCGGCCGGCCCGAGCACGACGAGGACGTCCACCCCGCCGGGAGGTCCGGGCCGCCCCGGGGCTTCCTAGAGGAAGACCACCAGGTTCGGGAAACCCATGGTGCCCTGGTCGGCCAGGATGTAGCGCCTGGCCAGCTTGAACGTGTCGCCGTCCCGGCGCAGCACGTCGTGGCGCGCGGCCGAAAGGATCATCGGATGCGGCTCGGCGTACCGGCTGCGGGTGATGAGCAGGGAGCTGTCCACCCGGAGCTCGCCCTCGGTGTCGGTCCGGTGCACCCGGACGTTGCTGACGAAGCGGCGGGTCCGCGAGACCGGGTTCTCGGCCCACGGGCTGGCGGTGGTGGCCAGCCGCATGACCTTCATGGTCAGCGTCGTGAGGTTCTCGTCGTAGTGGAACGCGCCGTCCGAGAACTGGCTCAGCGGGTCGTCCCGCAGCCGGTTCTGCCGGACCGGCATGCGGTACAGCA
>JAOPWU010000143.1 GCA_025965515.1 Mycobacterium sp. | reverse complement strand
GCGGAGCAGCGTCGACTTGCCGCCGCCGTTGCGGCCGACGATGCCGATGCGGTCCCCGACGCCGACGCCCAGGCTGACGCCGTCGAGCAGCGTCGTGGTCCCCAGGGCCAGGTGGACGTTCTCGAGGTTGACGAGGTTGACGGCCATCAGCGCTCCCCTGCTGCGGCGGGAACGGCGACGCGGGCACCGGGCACCGGGCCACGGGCGACGTGGGCCCGGGCGCACAGCCCGGCGGCGAGCAGCCCGGCCGCCAGGTCGGCGGCGGCCTGGGGCGAGGCCGCGAGGAAGGCGACCGTGGGGCCGCTACCGCTCACGACGCCGCCCAGCGCGCCCAGCGCCCGGCCCTGCTCGAGGACCGCCGCCAGGGCGGGGCGCAGCGCCAGCGCGGCGGGCTCCAGGTCGTTGGACAGCGCGCGGCCCAGCGCCACGGGGTCGGCGGTGGCCAGCGCGGCCAGGACGGCCTCGCTGCCCCCCGACCCCACGGTTCCGGCGGGTCCGTGCGGGGCGGGCAGCCGGTCGAAGGCCGCGTACACGTCGGGGGTCGCCAGGCCGCCGTCGGCGACCGCCAGCACCCAGTCGTAGCCGCCCGGGCAGGGCACGGGCTCGACCCGCTCGCCGCGGCCGGTGCCGAGCGCGGTGCCGCCGGCCAGCAGGAACGGGACGTCGCTGCCGAGCCCCGCGGCCACGTCGGCGAGCAGCGCGGCGTCGTCGAGGCCCCACAACGCAGCTGCGGCGGTCAGGGCACCGGCGGCGTCGGCGGACCCGCCGGCCATGCCGCCGGCCACCGGGATGCCCTTGACGATGTCGATCCGCACGGCCGGGTCCTGCCCGGTCCGGGCGGCCAGCGCGCCCACGGCGCGCAGCGCGAGGTTGCCCGGGCCGGCGGGTACGCCCGGCACCGGCGCGCCGGCAGCGTCGACGACCGTGCAGGCGGGGCTCGTGGCCGCGCAGACCGTCACGGCGTCGACCAGGCCGACGGCCTGGTAGACGGTGCGGAGCTCGTGGTAGCCGTCCGGGCGCCGCGGGCCCACGTCCAGCGCCAGGTTCACCTTCGCGGGGACGCGGACGGTGACGGGTCGCCCGGTGGAGTCGGGCGCCAGCGGCACGGGGCGGACTCCTTCGGGACGGGACGGGCGGGTAACGGGGCGGCGTTCAGCCTAGGCGCGGGTCTCGCCGGCCGGCGCGACGTCGGCCAGCCGCGCGAAGTCGGTCACGTCGAGGGCCTCCCCCCGCAGGGACGGGTCGATGCCGGCGGCGCGCAACCGACGCTCCGCCTCCGGCGCGCCGCCGGCCCACCCGGCCAGCGCGGCCCGCAGCGTCTTGCGCCGCTGGGCGAACGCGGCGTCGACGGCAGCGAACGTGCGCCGCCGCAGTGCGTCGTCGCCGAGCGGGGAGTCCCGGCGGGTGAGCCGGACCAGCGAGGAGTCCACGTTCGGCACGGGCCAGAACACGGGCCGCGGGACGCCCCCCGCCGCCCGGCGGTGGGCGTACCACCCGGCCTTCACCGACGGGACGCCGTAGATGCGGGACCCAGGGAGCGCGCAGAGCCGGTCCGCGACCTCCGCCTGCACCATCACCAGCGCCGTCGCGATGCTGGGCAGCCGCTCCAGCATCCCCAGCAGCACCGGCACAGCGACGTTGTAGGGCAGGTTGGCGACGAGGGCCGTGGGGGCGTCCGCGCCGGTGCCGAGCTCCTCGGCCGGCACGGTGATCGCGTCCGCCGTGAGGACCAGCAGCCGGTGCGCGGCGTCGGGCAGCCGCTCGGCGACGGTGTCGGGCAGCGCCGCGGCCAGCACGGGGTCGATCTCGACGGCGACGACGTGCGTCCCCACCGCCAGCAGGCCGAGGGTGAGGGAGCCGAGCCCCGGGCCGACCTCGAGGACGTGCTGCCCCTCGGTGACCCCCGCCGTGGCGACGATGCGGCGGACCGTGTTCGGGTCGTGGACGAAGTTCTGCCCGAGCTGCTTCGTGGGGCGCACGCCGAGGCGGTCCGCCAGCGCGCGGATGTCCGAGGGACCGAGGAGCCCGCTCACCGACATCCGGCCCGCTGGGGACCGCCCGGGTGCCTTACAGGTACTTGCCGCACACCGGCCACTGGCCGCGGCCGCCACGGTTGAGCAGGATCTGGGCCCGGGAAGTCTGCTCGTCCGGGCTGGCGTCCGACGGGCGGCCGCTGCCGCCGACCGACGCCCAGGTGGAGAGCGAGAACTGGTAGAGGCCGTAGTAGCGGCCGTCCGCGCTGACCGAATGCGGGTTGCCGCCCGACTCGCACTTCGCGAGCCCGGCCCAGTTGAGGCCGCTGCTGGCCGGCCCGATCGCCGAGGTGGCGCTGGCGACCGGGGTCGCCGCACCGTCGGCGATGACGCCCTGCTGCGGCTGCACGGTGATGGCCTGGCCGAGCAGCTTCTTCTCGGTGACCTGGCCGTTGACGAGCGTCAGCGCGTACGTCGACATGAGGACGCCGTCGTTGCCGGGGGCGACGATGCGCGACGTGCCGACCGGCATCGCCGGGTCCTTCTGGTGCACGACCTGGTGCGGGATCGGCGTGGGCTCCGCCGACTGCGACGTGGCGATCCGCGTGATGCCGATGGACTCGCCCTCGGTCGGCAGGCTGGACAGCGGCACCGAGATCTGGTCGGTCGGGCCGAGCGTGATGCCGAGCTGACCCAGCAGCTCCGACACGGTCGCGGCCGTGGTGACGGCCGGGTGGACCTGGCCGTCCGCCAGGACCTGCACGGTGTGCGGCAGCCGGATGTCGAGGCTGTTGTCGCCGAGGCCGAGCGGGCGGGAGCGGGAGGCCGAGAGGTAGGCGTCGCTGTCGCGCAGCCCGAGCTGCTGCAGGGCCTCGGCCACCGACGTGGCGGTGACCCAGATGTCGCGCTGCTGCCCGTCGATCGTGAGGTGCAGCAGCCGGCCGCGGCGCAGCACGACGGTGTCGTGGTCGTGCAGCGAGGCGGCGGCGGTGGGGGTCAGCACGTCGTGCTGACCCACCGCGATGCCCGCGCGCTGCAGCGCCGACCCGACGTTGCCGGCGTAGGTGTGGACCTGGCGGGCCTGGCCGTCGACGGTCACCGTGACGGTCTTGTCGGCAGACACCCAGCCGACGACACCGACGGCGAGGACACCGAGGATGCCGACCTGGGCGACCCGGGCGGCGACCGACGTCGTGTGGAGGCCCCGCAGGCCGGGGAGGTTCCGGAGGGCCCGGAGCCCGGGGCTGCGGTGGGCGCCCTGCGGGCCGTCACCGGCCGGGGCCTGGGATGAAGCGGGGTCGAACAGCTTCGGCGCCGAGGGTTCCGCAACCGGGGGCTGCGGGGCGGTCGCGTCGAGAATCTGCTGCACGTCACTCCGATGTCGATGGGCCGGGCAGGGGGCGACAGGGGCGTCGAACCAGGGAGTACGGCGGAGGTCCCCGAGGACGGCACGTCCCCGGGACGGCGACCCCGCCATCCCTGCTCGAACGCCGTACTGACGAGAGATCCCATCCCGGCGGTCGGCCAGAACAGTAGGTGGCGAGCTACGGCGCTGCCTACCCGCACCTGGCCCAGGACGGGGGTGCGTTGGCTCCACCACGCGCGCGGCTCCCAGCGTCCGTGCAGCCCAGGGGCTACATCGAGTGATTGATCTGTTAGTCGGCTCACACTTCCGGTAAAAGGCTCAAGAACTGAGCGCTTGTCAGCTCCGTCACAACGGTTCCGCCCACCCTGCAGGGCCGCAGCACGACACGCGACGTACACCGCACAGCAGCACCACAGCACCCAACGAGGCCGCCGGGGACGCATCGCCACCCGACCGGGCGACACCGCGCACGCCCCCGGATGCCTGCTGTCGCCCGCCGTTCGGCGCAGCGCCGCGTGGACCGACTACCAGCGCCGCGTGGACCGACTAGAAGTCGCCGAAGACCCGGCGGCCCGTCGCGGCGATGCCCGCGCAGAGCTCGTCGACGTCGTGGCCCGTGGTCTCGGCGAGCGCCCGGACGGTCAGCGGCACCAGGTACGGCGCGTTCGGCCGCCCCCGGTACGGCATGGGCGTCAGGAACGGCGCGTCCGTCTCGACGAGCAGCTGCTCGACAGGCGTGACCCGCGCGGCCTCGCGGAGGCTCTCCGCGTTCTTGAAGGAGATGTTGCCGGCGAAGGACAGGACGTAGCCGCGGCGGACGCACTCGGCCGCCATCGCCGCGTCGCCGGAGAAGCAGTGGAAGACGGTGCGGTCGGGCGCGCCCTCCTCGGCCAGCACCCGCAGCACGTCGTCGTGCGCGTCGCGGTCGTGGATCATCAGCGCGGTCCCGGTGGCCTTCGCGATGGCGATGTGCGCGCGGAAGGACGCCTCCTGCGCGGCCCGCCCCTCCGGCGCGGTGCGGAAGTGGTCGAGCCCCGTCTCCCCCACCGCGACGACCTCGGGCCGCCGCGCCAGCGCCTCGATGGCCCGCAGCGTCTCGTCGTCCGCCGCCGTCGGGGCCTCGTTGGGGTGGATCGCCACCGCAGCCGCGACGTGCGGTGTGCGCGCCGCGAGCTCGGCCTGCCAGACCGAGCTCGGCAGGTCCACGCCCACCGTCACCATCCGGTCGATGCCGACGGCGCGGGCCGCCGCGACCGCCTCCCCGACGTCCGTGCCCATGATGTCGAGGTGGCAGTGGCTGTCGAGCACGGGCACGGCCAGTGGCTCGGGGGCCGGCGGCGGGGTCTCGTCGCGCAGGTCCGAGCGGCCCTTCCGGCTCACGCGGCCGTCCCGGGCGCGTCCGTGCCCGGCGCCCCGCCGCTCAGGGCGTCGGCGTCGAGCCGCGGGAACAGCGGTGCCAGCTTGGCCAACTTCGCCCCCGCCGGCAGCTGCACGGTCGTGACCTCGCCGATCCGCTGCTCGGCCAGCGGGCCCAGCGCGTCCGCCGCCCCCAGGGCGTCCCAGAGCGCGCCGCAGGCCTTCGGCATCACGGGGTTGAGCAGCACGGCCACGGCGCGCAGCGCATCCGCCGTCGACGCCAGCACCGTGTCCAGCTCGGCCGCCCGCTCCGGGTCCTTGGCCAGCTGCCAGGGCTGCGTCTCGGTGACGTAGCCGTTCACCTGCCGCACGAACCCCATGACGGCGGCGAGGGCCGCCTGGAAGTCCAGCCGGTCGATCGCGGCCTCGGCCTCGCGGACGGCCGTGGCCAGCCCCTGCGCGAGGCCCGGGTCGCGCGGCGCCTCCGGCAGCAGGCCGTCGCGGTAGCGGACCACCATGGCCGTGAGCCGCGAGGCCAGGTTGCCGAACTGGTCGCCGAGCTCGCTCTGGTACCGCGCGGCCATCGACTCCCAGGAGAAGGAGCCGTCCGCGCCGTAGGTGATCTCGCGCAGGAAGTAGTAGCGGAAGGCGTCGGAGCCGAACACCGACGTGATCTGCTGCGGCGCGATGCCCGTCAGCTTGGTCTTGCTCATCTTCTCGCCGCCGACGAGCAGCCAGCCGTTGGCGAAGACCTGCTTCGGCAGCTCCAGCCCGGCCGCCAGCAGCATCGCCGGCCAGATGACGGCGTGGAACCGCAGGATGTCCTTGCCGACCAGGTGGACGTCCGGCGGCCAGAACTCGGCGAACCGCTCCGGGTCGGCGCCCCAGCCCACGGCGGTGGCGTAGTTGAGCAGCGCGTCGATCCACACGTAGATGACGTGGGTCGGGTCCCACGGGACCGCGATGCCCCAGTCGAACGTGCTGCGGCTGATGGACAGGTCCTGCAGCCCGCCCTCGACGAAGCGCACGACCTCGTTGTAGGCGGACTCGGGCCGGATGAACTCCGGATGCGCCCGGTAGTGCTCGAGCAGCCGGTCGGCGTACTGCGACAGCTTGAAGAAGTAGTTGGTCTCCGACAGCTGCTCGACGGGGCGGCCGTGGATCGGGCAGAGCCCGTCGACCACCTCCGACGGGATCTTGAACTCCTCGCAGGCCACGCAGTACGGCCCGGTGTAGTTGCCCTCGTAGACCTCGCCGGCGTCGTAGAGCCGCTGCCAGAACTCGCCGACCGGCTCCTCGTGCCGCCGCTCCGTGGTCCGGATGAAGTCGTCGTTCGCCACGTCGATGTCGGCGAGCACCGGCTGCCACGCCGACTTCACCATGTGGTCGGTCCACTGCTGCGGCGTCATGTCGTGGTCCGCCGCGGCGCGCAGGATCTTCTCGCCGTGCTCGTCGGTGCCGGTGAGGAAGTGCACGCGCTCGCCGCGCTGCCGGTGCCACCGCGTCAGGACGTCACCGGCGACCGTGGTGTAGGCGTGGCCGATGTGCGGCGCGTCGTTGACGTAGTAGATCGGTGTCGTGACGTAGTAGGCGTGCTCGTCCATGCCCCCAGCCTAATGAGCGGCCCCGGGGCGGCGGGCTACCCCGGCGGGCGCCCCGCGGCGTGCTTGGCGCCGACGACGGCGTCGAAGACCAGGCGCTTGGCGACGCCGGCCTCTAGGGCTACCTCGGCGATGGCCTCCTTGCGGCGCTGCCCGGCGTGCTCGCGGCGGGCCACCCGGGCTGCGAGCTCGGCGGCGTCGAGCGCCCCGGGCTCCGGCGCGGGCGCCCCACCGATCACCAGCGTGACCTCCCCGCGGGCGCCGTCGACGGCCCAGGCGGCGAGCTCGACCAGGGTCCCGCGGACGATCTCCTCGAACGTCTTGCTCAGCTCCCGGCACACGACGGCCGGCCGGTCCGCCCCGAGCTCGGCCGCGGCGTCGGCGAGACTGTCGGCCAGCCGGTGCGGCGCCTCCAGCAGCACCAGCGTGCGGGGCTCGGCGGCCAGCTCGGCGAGCCGCGTGCGCCGCGCCACCGACCGGCGCGGGAGGAAGCCCTCGAAGACCCACCGGTCGCTGGGCAGCCCGGAGACGGCCAGCGCGGTCGTCACGGCACTGGGCCCGGGCACGACGCCGACGAGGACGCCGGCCTGCGCTGCCGCGGCGACGAGCCGGTACCCCGGGTCGCTGACCCCCGGCATGCCGGCGTCCGTGATCACGGCGACGACGGCGCCGGCCTGGAGCCGGGCCAGCAGCTCGACGGCGCGCGCCTGCTCGTTCTGGTCGTAGTAGCTGACGACCTCGCCGCGGGGCGTGACGCCCAGCCGTCTGCAGAGGGCCCGGAATCGGCGGGTGTCCTCCGCCGCGATCACGTCGGCGGTCTCGAGCGCCTCGACCAGCCGGGGCGAGGCGTCGCGGGGGTCGCCGATGGGCGCGCCGCACAGCACCAGGCGACCCACCGTCGGCCCGTCGGCGGGCGGCGGCTGGCTGGTCGTCATCGCGTCCCCCTGCTGTCCCTGCGGCCCCCCGCCCGGCGGGCGTCCTGCGACCATCCTGTGGGACGGTCCGGCGCGGCCGGGCGGCGCCCCCTGTGACCTACCCTCCTCCCCGTGACCTCCCTCGCGAACCCGCCAGGCGTCGGCGCAGGCGACCACTCCCCTGCCGGCCACGGCCACGCACGCCACGGCGGCGCGAAGGCCCCGCTGCCGCCCGCGGACCTGCGGCAGCGGCTGCTGCGGCCGATGCCGCTGGAGCGGTTCTCCGGCTGGGGCGTGACGATCGCGGTCACGCTGCTGGCCGCGCTGTTCCGCTTCTACGACCTGGGGCAGCCGCAGGGCACCTACTTCGACGAGGCCTACTACCCCCGGGACGCCTGGGACCTGATCCACCACGGCGCCGAGTGCGACGTGCAGAGCAACGGCATCTGCGTCGCGCGGTACGTGGTGCACCCGGAGCTCGGCAAGCTCTTCATCGGCGTCGGGCAGCTGATCTTCGGTCGGGACGAGGTGGGCTGGCGGGTCGCGCCGGCGCTCGCGGGGACGCTCGTCGTCCTGCTGATGGTGCGGATCATGCGGCGCATGACCCGCTCGACGCTGCTCGGCGGCATCGCGGGCCTGCTCATCAGCCTCGACGGGCTGGAGCTCGTCCAGTCCCGCATCGGGATGCTCGACATCTTCCTGCTGTTCTGGGTGGTGGCGGCGTTCGGCTGCCTGGTGCTCGACCGGGAGCAGGGCCGGCGCCGGCTCGTCGAACGCATCGAGGCCGCGGGGTCGGCGGCGGCGGAGTGGCCCGGACCGGGGCTCGGGATCCGGTGGTGGCGCTGGGCGACCGGCTTCTGCCTCGGGGCCGCACTCGCCACCAAGTGGGACGGCCTGTGGTTCCTCCTCGTCTTCCCGTTCGTGGCGCTGGCCTGGGACATGGGCGCGCGGTCGCAGGTGGTGGACTCGCCGCGCACCGCGTCACTGCTGGTGGACGCCTGGCAGACCGTGCTGGCGTACGCGGTGGTCCCCGCAGCGGTGTACGTGACCAGCTGGGCCGGCTGGTTCGCCACCGGCGTCGGCTGGAACCGGCACCGCTACGGCGGCGGCGTGGTCGCGACGGTGCACGCGTGGCTGGACTACCAGTCGCAGATGCTGCAGTTCCACAGCTCGCTGGAGACGACGCACCCCTACATGTCGTCGAGTCTCGGTCCGATACCCAAGGAGCTGGCCTGGCTGCTGCTGAAGCGGCCGGTCGCCTACTACTACACCGGGCCGAAGGCCGGGACCGCCGGCTGCGCGGGCCCGCAGGACTGCGCCCGCGAGGTGCTGGCGATCGGCAACCCGGCGATCTGGTGGGTCGGCATCGTCGCGATCATCGCTGTTTTCGTGCTGTGGCTGATGCGGCGGGACTGGCGGATGGCGGCGACCCTGGCGGGCGCCGGCGCGGCCATCCTGCCCTGGATGATCCAGCCGCATATCACGCCCCTGCTGTTGAGAGGCCATGTCCATCAGCGGACGGAGTTCCTCTTCTACGCCCTACCCGCCTTGCCGTTCCTCGTGGCGGCGATCACACTCTGTATTGGAGAAGCGCTCGGTGGACCTGATGCCGGCGGCGCCCGGCGACAGTGGGCCGCTGCCGGTGTGGGGCTGTACGTGCTCGTCGTGGTGGGGCTCTTCGCGTTCTTCTTGCCCATCCTCATCGGGCAGCCGATCAGCCTGTCCGCCTGGCACCACCGCATCTGGTTCTCCAGCTGGATCTGACCCCCGGTCCCGGACCTCGGCCGGCACTCTGAAGGAGGGCACCGTCCCGGTGAGGACACGGTCGTCCGTGCTGACCCTCGGGTACGGGGCATGAGCCGCCACCGCATGCCGTCGCGGCTGCTCCGTTCGCAGCTCGCGCTCATCAGCGCGGGCGTGGCGCTGTGCCTCGCCGCGAGCGTCGCCACCGCTCTCGTGGGCATGGGCCCCACCGCCCAGTCGGCGTCCGTAGCCGCCGCCCAGGCGGCGCTGCCCAGCCCCAGCGACCCGACGATCCTCCCGCTCGAGCAGCACACCAGCCCGTCACCGAGCGTGACCGCCAGCCAGGCCCCCGCCGCGCGGCCGGGCACCGCCCCCGCGGCCGCCACCACGAACGCGGTCGCCCCGCTGGCGAACCTCGTGGTGCCGGACCTGCTCGTGACCGGCACGAAGAGCTTCTCCACCGACGAGCTGCAGGCGCTCTCGAAGCTGACCGGCGTGACCGTGGCGATGCCCGTCGCCGTCGGCGCCGTGCAGCTGCCCGGCGGGAAGGTGACCGCGCTCGGCGTGGACCCGAGCACCTTCCGCGAGGTCACCCCGCACGCCACCGGCGCGTCCGACCCGCTGTGGGCGTCCGTGGCCCGCGGCGAGGCGCTCGTCACCTACGACACTGCGAAGGCCCAGGCGCTGGCGCTGGGCGCCATCGTGCCCGTGGGTGCACCCTCCGGCATCCAGCAGGTCCGGCTCGGCTCGTTCGCCGACATCCGCATGGCCGGCATCGGCACCGTGGTGTCGGGCGCCGCGGGCACCGCGCTGGGGCTGACGCCGAACGCGGGCATCGTGCTGGCCGCCCCCTCGCGGGACGCCGTCGGCTTCCAGCAGCAGGTGGCGGCCCTGGTGAAGGCCGACGGCGCCACCGTGACGCTGCTGCGCCCGATCCTGCCGAGCACCTCCGGCGGCGGCGCCACCATGTCGAAGGGGCTCTACCAGAAGGCGGCCGCCACCTGCCCCGGGATGCCGTGGAGCGTGCTCGCGGCCATCGGCGGCATCGAGAGCGACCACGGTGCGGACACGGGCGTCTCGTCCGCCGGCGCCGAGGGGCCCATGCAGTTCCTGCCGACGACGTTCGGGGCCTACGCCACCGACGGGGACGGCGACGGGAAGGCGCTCATCGACGATCCGGCCGATGCGGCCTTCACCGCGGCGAAGATGCTCTGCCGCAACGGCGCCGGGAGTGGCCCGACGGGCGTGCAGCGGGCGGTCTTCGCGTACAACCACGCGACCTGGTACGTCGACGCGGTGGTGGCGCTGGCTGCGCGGTACGCCGGTCAGTAGCAGGCGGCTCACCGGCGGAGAACTTCAATGCCCTTCTCATCGAAGATTTTTCGCAAGCCCATGGCCGGAGCCCGGACGGCGAAGTCCTCGCTCAGGTCCCCGGGCATGTCCTACGTGCGGCCGCGTGCCCCGGCTCGTCGGGGCGCACCGCTGGGGGCGCGTCGGGGCGCGGGGTCCTTGCGCCCTGCGTGCTGTCCCGAGGTCGGGCGACGACGCGTCGTCCCTCGGGCCCGGAACAGACAAAACCCCTGACCGGCGGTTCTCCGGTCAGGGGTTCGACCATGAACTATCTGGTGGAGCTGAGGAGATTCGAACTCCTGACCCCCTCGATGCGAACGAGGTGCGCTACCAGCTGCGCCACAGCCCCAACTGCAAGGAAAAGCCTATCAGCCGACCCGTCAGC
>JAOPWU010000142.1 GCA_025965515.1 Mycobacterium sp. | reverse complement strand
CGGTCGGTGCGGTCCACCAGCTCCCAGGTGCCGGTGTCGGCGATCCGCTTCGTCGCGTCCGTGTACGTGAGGTGGTCCAGCGCGTGGTCCGGCACGGCGATCGCCAGCCGGTTCGGGGCGCCGGGCTCCGGCAGCCCCTTGGGGACCGCCCAGGAGCGCAGCACGCCGCCCTCCTCCAGCCTGAGGTCGTAGTGGTGGCGCGGCCGGTCGTGCTCGTGGAGCACGAACCGGCCGCCGACCACGCCCGTCGGGCTCAGTGCTCGCTGTCCAGGTGCGCCATCTGCATGTCCGGGTAGCGGGCGCCCGCGGCGGCGCCGGCGGGGATCGCCTGCTCGATCCGCGCCAGCTCCTCCGGGGTCAGCCGGACGTCCATGGCGGCGATCGCGCCCTGCACCTGCGCCACCGTCCGCGACCCCACGACCGGCACGATGTCGTCCCCGCGGCTCGCGACCCAGGCGATGGCCAGCTGCGCGACCGTGATGCCCTTCTGCTCGGCGAGCCCGCGGATCCGGCCGATCAGCTCGGTGTTGCGCTCCAGGTTGGCGCCCTGGAAGCGCGGCCCGTGGGCGCGCCAGTCGCTGCTGCCCGTCGGCGTGGAGCCGCTGATGAGGCCCCGGCCCAGCACGCTGTAAGCGGTGACGCCGATGCCGAGCTCCCGGCAGGTCGGCAGGATCGTGTCCTCGATGCCGCGGGACAGCACGGAGTACTCGATCTGCAGGTCCGAGATCGGCGCGACCGCGGCTGCCCGGCGGATGGTGTCCGCGCCGACCTCCGAGAGGCCGATGTGCCGGATCCACCCGGCGTCGACCATCTCCTGCAGCCCACCGATCGTCTCCTCGATGGGGACGGCGGGGTCCAGCCGCGCGGGCCGGTAGACGTCGATGTGGTCGACGCCCAGCCGCTGCAGGCTGTAGGCCAGGAAGTTCCGCATGGCCTCGGGGCGGGTGTCGTTGCCGCCCCAGCCGCCGCCGGGGGCCCGCAGCGCGCCGAACTTGACGGACAGCACCACCGCGTCGCGGTCGCGGCCCTCCAGGGCCCGCCGGATCAGCCACTCGTTGTGCCCGGAACCGTAGAAGTCGCCGGTGTCCAGCAGCGTCCCGCCGGCGTCCAGGTAGGCGTGAACGGCGCGGCTGCTCTCCGCGTCGTCGGAGGGGCCGTACATCCCCGACATCCCCATGCAGCCGAGCCCGAGGGCCGAGACGGTGGGGCCGGTGGTGCCGAGACGACGCATGTCCATGGGTGCTCCTCGCTGGGCGAACGGTGGTGCTCAGCAAGCACCCTGCCCACCCGGGCGGCGACGCACCATCCCGGTACCGAGGTGTGGAGCGGGGCGCGGCGGGCAGGGGCGGCGCTGTGGAGGTCGAGCCGGGGTGCCCGAAGCGCATGGTCTACGGGCCCTGCGGCGGTGTGCGCCCCGACCTGCGCTGCGAGGTCGCCGAGCACCGCTGCCCCTTCACGGAGCGACCGGTCGTCGCGTGGGACGGCGCGCAGCCGTCCCCCACGCCGGTGTCCGAGCTGCTGACCCGGCGGCCGCTGGTCCTGCCGGACCTCACCGTCCCGCCGTACGACCCGGTGGCGGTGCGGCGGGTCACGGCCGTGCTGGCGCCCGTGTCGGACGTGCTCCTGCTCGGGGAGCACTCCAACCGGCCGGACCTGCCGCCCGCGTTACTGGCGTCCCTGGTGCTGGACGCCGGCGGGCAGCCGCTGGTCACCCTGAGCTGCCGGGACCGCAACCGGGTGGGGCTGGAGCAGGAGCTGCACGGGCTGGCGGCGATCGGGGCCGCCGGGGTGCTCTGCGTGACGGGCGATGCCCGGGGCCCGGGCGTGCGGCCCGGCGCCACGCAGGTGTTCGACCTGGACGGCACCCGGCTGGCGCACCTCGCCGCGGAGACCGGCCTGCTGACGGCCGTGCCCGAGGCGCCCGCGGCTCCGCCCGAGGCGCTGCGGGCCGCGCGGCTGCGGGAGAAGCAGCGGGCCGGCGCGGACCTGTGCGTGCTGAACCACGTCCGCTCGCCGGCGCAGCTCGCCGTGTTCGTCGCCGACACGCAGGCCCTCGGCTGCACGCTGCCGTTCGTCGCGGGGGTCGCCGTCTACACCGACCGACGGTCGGCGGAGGTGCTGCTGCGGTTCCCGGGGCTCGACCTGGATCCCGCGGCCGTCGCAGCCGTGCTGGGCGCGCCGGACCCGGTGGAGGCCGGGATCGCGGCGGCCGTCGCGGAGGCCCGGGCGCTGCTGGCGGTGCCCGGTGTCGTGGGTGTCAACCTGTCCGGGTTGGCGAGCGATCGAGGCTTCGGGGAGGCCGCACGGGTGAAGGCCGAGGTTGCGCGACGGGTCCGGCAGCCGTGACCCAGCCGCCGGACGCCATGACCGCCGAGTTCGACACCGTCGCCGCGTGGACCGAAGAGGCCGTCCGGGAGCTCGGCCCGTCCTACGCCGTGCCGGCCGCCTGCCGGGGCAGCGGCAGCCCGTCCGACCTGGCGTGGCTGGCGGAGGCGCTGGAGCTGCGGCGCGGCACCCGGCTGCTGGACGCCGGCGCTGGTGTCGGCGGCCCCGCGGCATGGGCCGCCGAGCGGTTCGACGTCCGGCCGGTGCTGGCCGAGCCCATGGCGGGTGCCTGCGCGGCGGCCCGCCGGCTGTTCGGCCTGCCCGCGGTCGCCGCCTGGAGCCAGCGCCTGCCGTTCCGGGATGGCGCGTTCGAGGCCGCCTGGTGCCTCGGGGTGCTGTGCACCACGCCGGAGAAGCTGGAGCTGCTGCAGGAGCTGCGCCGGGTCCTGCGCCCGGTCGGGCGGCTCGGCCTCCTGGTGTACGTGCGGCAACGCGACGACCTGCCGTGCGTTCCGCAGGGCAACTCCTTCCCGTCGGTCGGCGAGCTCGACGGCCTGCTGGCGACCGCAGGGTTCACGGTGGTGCAGCAGCTCGACTCGTTCGGCATGGGTACCGCCCCGCTCGCGTGGACCGCCCGCGCCGACCGGGTGGACGAGCTGGTGGCCGCCCGGCACGGCGGGTCGCCGGCGTTCGCGGAGGCCCAGGAGCAGGGGGAATGCATGGGGCGCCTGCTGCGGGAGGGCCTCGTCGTCGGGCGGTTGGTGCACGCGGTGGCGGGCTGACGCCGCTGCGGGCGGTCGTCGCCAGCCGGCCGACGCTGACCCGCCAGCCGGTCGCCGAGTTCGAGCAGGACCGCGTCGATGCCGCGCGGTTCTGATCCGGTCCGCGGCGTACCCCACCGCCGGCGGGATCGGACCTATCGTGGATTTCCGGCGGCGACGGCCGCCCGCGCTGGAGCCGACTGGAGCACCCGCACCAGGGATGGATCATGGCGACTACTGCACCCACCATGACGAAGACCGGCGACTTCGCCACGAGCGAGCCGGATGAGGCACACGCCTGGCTGCGGTCGGTCTATCCCGACTATCAGCCGGAGCAGGCGAGCAGCAGCAAGGAGTTCCGGTTCCGGGGCTCGCACACGCAGCTCGGCCGCAGCGGCGTCACGCGGCTGCAGTACTCGATGAGCGCGGACAACAACGTGACGCCCTCGGACGTGCTGCTGATCGTCGAGCCGGCCGGCGGCGTCCTGAGGGTGAGCCGGGGACGCGGCGAGGACGTCGTCGTGCCCCCGGGGACACCGGTGCTGTTCCCGCCGCACCAGGCGGTGAGCGCGCTCTGGGCGGACGCGGACGCGGGGTGCGTCTGTCTGCAGGCGGCCGACGTCGAACGGGTCGCCGTCGAGACCACGGGGATCGAGGGCACCGCGGTCCGGTTCACCGGGGTCGCACCCATGACCCCGGCGCTCGCCCAGCAGTGGCACGACACCGTCCGCCGGCTGATCGGCGCGGTGCTGCGCGACCCCGAACTGCTGGCCAATCCGCTGGTGGAGGCGCAGCTGACCCAGCTGCTGGCCGCGGCGGCGCTCGACACCTTCCCCAGCACCCGGCTGGCGTCCCACCGGCGCATCCCGCCCGGCTACGCGGCCCCGGCCGTGGTGCGGCGGGCCATCCAGTTCATGGAGGACAACGCCGAGCGGGAGACGACCCTCAGCGAGATCGCCGAGGCCTCGGGGGTCGGCCCGCGGGCGCTGCAGGCGGCGTTCCTGCGGCACCACGACACGACACCCACGTCGTACGCCCGGCGGGTGCGGCTGGAGCGCGCGCACCGGGACCTGCAGGTCGCCGACCCGGACGGCTGGGACACGGTGCCCGGCGTCGGGGCCCGGTGGGGCTTCGCCGACGCGGACCGCTTCGTCGACGCGTACCAGCAGGCCTACAGCCGGTCGCCGGGGCAGACGCTGCGCAGCTGACTGCAGCCCGGCCTGGGCGCCCCCGCGCCCGTAGACCACAATGCCTCTCCGGTGCAGCAGGTGTCGCCTGGCGGCTGCACCGCCGCGCGACGAGGAGCTGCTCTGAACACCGGAGACACCGCGTGGGTGCTGGCCTGTGCCGCCCTCGTCCTGCTGATGACGCCCGGACTCGCCCTCTTCTACGGCGGCATGGTCCGCGCGAAGAGCGTCCTGAACATGATGATGATGAGCTTCGGGGCGCTCGCCCTCGTCGCCGTCCTCTGGATGCTGTTCGGGTACTCGCTCGCCTTCGGGAACGACGTCGGCGGCGGCCTGCTGGGTGACCCGTTCGCGTTCTTCGGGCTGTCGTCGCTCTTCGGGACCACGGGCCCCGGCCACGGTTTCGTGGCGACGCACCTGGTCGGGACGGTCCCGGCCCTGGCGTTCGTGGCGTTCCAAGGGACCTTCGCGGCCATCACCGTGGCGCTCGTGTCGGGGTCGATCGCCGACCGGGCGCGCTTCGGCCCGTGGCTGCTGTTCGCGGGGCTGTGGGCGCTGCTGGTCTACAGCCCCGTCGCGCACTGGGTGTTCGCCGCGGACGGGCTGCAGGCGCGGGTGGGCGGGTGGCTCGTCAACCGGGTGCACATGGTCGACTTCGCCGGCGGCACGGTCGTGGAGATCAACGCCGGGGCCGCCGGCCTGGCGCTGGCCCTGGTCCTGGGCCGGCGCCGCGGGTTCGGCCGCGATCCGATGCGGCCGCACAACATGACCCTCGTCATGACCGGCGCGGGGCTGCTGTGGTTCGGCTGGTTCGGCTTCAACGCCGGCTCGGCGCTGGGCGCGAACGGCCAGGCCGCCGAGGTCTGGGTCACGACGTTCCTCGCGACGGCGACCGGCGCCCTGGGCTGGCTCGTCACGGAGCGGCTCCGCGACGGGCACGCCACCAGCCTCGGTGCGGCGTCCGGGGTGGTCGCCGGGGGCGTGGCCATCACGCCGAGCTGCTCGGCGGTCACGCCGCTCGGCGCCCTCGCGGTGGGTCTGATCGCCGGCATCCTGTGCGCCACCGCGGTCGGGCTGAAGTACCGCTGGGGGTACGACGACTCGCTCGACGTTGTGGGCGTGCACCTCGTGGGCGGGCTGTGGGGGACGCTCGCCGTCGGGCTGCTGGCGTCGCGGTCGGCCTCCGCGGGGGTGGACGGGCTGCTGTACGGCGGGGGGCTCGACCAGCTGTGGCGCCAGGCGGTGGGGGCCGGCGTGGTGCTCGTGTTCTCGTTCGTGGTGAGCCTGCTGCTCGGCTGGCTGATCCACCGGTTCTGGGGGTTCCGGATCAGCGAGCAGGACGAGGTGTCCGGCATCGACGCCGCGGTGCACGCGGAGACGGCGTACGATCTGGCGTCGCTGGGCGGGAGCCACCTGCCGCACCGGGGCGGACAGGCGCACGCGGAGGCCCGGCTGCCGGGCTAGGTGTCGACGGCAGCCAGGCGGAACACCCGGATCGGCCGGTCGGTGCGGCTGCGGTACTCGGTGTACGCGCGGGCGACCTCGGTCATCTTCGCGTAGGCGTCCTCGGCGGCGTCGCCCGCCAGCAGCTCGGCGCGGGCCCGCACGGGCTGCCCGCCGATGGTCACCGTCGCCTCGGGGTGCGCGAGCAGGTTCCCGGTCCAGGCCGGGTGGTGCTGGTGCCCGAAGTTGCTGCCGACCACGATCAGGTCGTCCCCGTCGCGGGCGTACAGCA
>JAOPWU010000131.1 GCA_025965515.1 Mycobacterium sp. | reverse complement strand
GCGGCCGGCGGCGCCTCGGGGGCGATCTGGGTCACGAGTGCTCCCCACGGAGGTGCTCGGAGTCGATCTCGAACTGCGCGACGGCCGGGTCCTGCGGGCCGGTCCGCGCCTCGTCGGCCACCAGTGCGTCCGCCAGCCCCACGGCCATGACGCCGGCGGTGGCGTGCGGGAGCAGCGGCTCGGTGACCTGCGGCTGGGCGATCGCCGAGCGGGCCTTGGAGAGATCCTCGCCGTCGGCGACCGGGTGCAGGCAGGCGGCCAGGTGGGCCGGGGTGTCGGCGTCGAACCGGCGGATCAGCTCGGGCGCGGTCGTCACGCAGTCCGGCTGCGCCTTGGGACAGCGGGGGTGGAACCGGCAGCCGCTGGGCGGGTCCACCGGGCTCGGCACGTCGCCCTGCAACGTGATGCGCTGCTTGCTGGCCGCCCGGTCCGGGTCGGGCATCGGGACGGCCGACAGCAGCGCCCGCGCGTAGGGGTGGCGCGGGTGGGTGTACAGCTCGTCGGCGTCGCCCTGCTCCACGACCGAGCCCAGGTACATGACGGCGACCCGGTCGGAGACGTGGCGGACCACGGACAGGTCGTGGGCGATGAACAGGTAGGTGAGCCCGAACTCCTTCTGGAGGTCGGCCAGCAGGTTGATGACCTGCGCCTGGATCGACACGTCCAGCGCGGAGACCGGCTCGTCGCAGACGATGAGCTTCGGCCGCAGGGCCAGCGCGCGGGCCACGCCGATGCGCTGCCGCTGGCCGCCGGAGAACTCGGCGGGGAACCGGTTGTAGTGCTCGGGGTTGAGCCCGACCACCTCCATCAGCTCCTGCACCCGCCGCTTGCGGTCGTCGCCCTTGGCCACGCCGTGGATGTCGAACGGGTCCCCGATGATGGAGCCCACCCGGCGACGGGGGTTCAGCGACCCGTACGGGTCCTGGAAGATCATCTGGATCTCGCGCCGCAGGGGCCGCATCTCGCGGCGCGACAGGTTGGTGACGTCGCGGCCGTCGAACTCGACCCGTCCCGAGGTGACCGGGTAGAGGCCCAGCAGCAGCCGGGCGAGCGTCGACTTGCCGCAGCCGCTCTCCCCCACCAGCCCGAGCGTCTCGCCCTGCCGGATCTCCAGGCTGACGCCGTCCACCGCGTGGACGGACTTGTGCTGGCGGTGCAGCAGCGACCCGGACTTCACCGGGAAGTGCTTCACGACGTTGTCGAGGCGGACAAGGACGTCCGAGCCGCCCGCGGGGCGCGCCGCGGGGGCGGCGTCGGTGGTCACGGTCATGCGGACTCTCCCGCGTGCAGGGGACTGCCGTCGATGGTGGCGACGGCGGGGGTGTCGGCGGCCAGCGGGTCGGGCGCGGTGATGCTGTGCCGGTGCTGCTCGGCCTCCGCGCGGCGCGCCCGCTCCACGTCGGCGCCGAGGCCGACCTCCTCCACCGACAGCCAGCAGGCCGACCGGTGCGTCGGCGCCCCCGCGACGGGGCGCAGCGGCGGGATCTCCGCGATGCACTTGTCCATGCGGTAGACGCAGCGCGGGTGGAACGAGCACCCCGTGGGGAGCTGGATCAGGCTCGGCGGCGTCCCGGGGATGGGCGTGAGCCGGTCGCGGCCGGCCTCGTAACTCGGGATCGACTCGATCAGACCCTTGGTGTACGGGTGGTGCGGCGCGTAGTACGTGGTCCGGCGGTCGGCGAACTCCACGGACTTGCCGGCGTACATGATCATGACGTCGTCGGCGATCTCCGCCACGACGCCCAGGTCGTGCGTGATCATGATGAGCGCCGAGTTGAACTCGTCCTGCAGGCGCGCGAGCAGGTCCAGGATCTGCGCCTGCACCGTCACGTCGAGAGCGGTCGTCGGCTCGTCGGCGATGATCAGGCGGGGGTTCAGCGCCAACGCCATGGCGATCATCGCCCGCTGCCGCATGCCGCCGGAGAACTGGTGGGGGTAGTCGTCCACGCGCTGCGCGGGTTGCGGGATGCCGACCAGGCCCAGCAGCTCGACGGCGCGGGCCCGCGCCTGCTTCTTGGTCTGGTCGGTGTGCGCCAGCACGACCTCGGCGATCTGCCGGCCGACCTTGTAGTGCGGGTGGAGGCTCGAGAGCGGGTCCTGGAAGATCATGGCGATCTCGGCACCGCGCAGCTTCTGCAGCCGGGCCGGGGAGGCCGTGAGCAGGTCCTCGCCGTCGAACAGCGCCTCGCCGGTCACCGTGGCGCCACGCGTCAGACCCATGATCGTCTGGGTGCTGACGCTCTTGCCGGAACCCGACTCGCCGACGATCCCCAGCGTCTTGCCCGCCTCCAGCGAGAAGCCGAGGTTCTGCACGGCGCGGACCACGCCGTCGTGGGTGGCGAAGCTGACCGAAAGGTCCTTCACCTCGAGCAGGGCCATGACACCTCGGAGTTCCTCGACGACAGGATCACTGGACGGTGGGACACCGCACCCCCCGGTTCGCGGCGGGGACGGAACGGACGCAGGGCGAGCCGGGTGAGGCTCGGGCGGCGCACGCTTGCAGGAGCAAACGCTTCACCGAAAGTCTGCCAGACGGCAACCGCTGGCGGTCGGCGCCCCCGACACGCCCGGAAA
>JAOPWU010000108.1 GCA_025965515.1 Mycobacterium sp. | reverse complement strand
AGCGAGAGGCACCGGAGCAGGTCAAGTACCACTACATCGCCCGAGATCTGACGCTGACGTGGCTCCGGCGCAGCAAGTGCCCCAACGTTGCTTTGGACGACCTCGCGCGCCGCCTCCACGTCGCCTGAAGCGTCTAAGGTTGGCCAATGGCGGATCAGTCGGCGCCCCCGATGGCACATCCTCGGGTGGCGTCCGGCCTGCTTCTTCACGACGACGCCATGAACATCCTGCTGGTGAAACCCACCTACAAGGACGGCTGGGACATCCCTGGCGGCTACGTGGAGCCCAATGAGAGCCCTGCTCAGGCGGCCGAGCGGGAGCTGCTCGAGGAGCTCGGCATGAAGCGCGAATGCGGGCGTCTGCTGGTCGTCGACTGGGCTCCCCACCCAGCCGAAGGCGACAAGCTGCTCTTCGTCTTCGACGGTGGCACACTCACTCCGGATAACGGCCAACAACCCCGACCGGACGGCGAAGAGATTGCCGAGGCCCGCCTCTGGCCGCCGGCCGTGTTCGTTGACCTAATGCCCGCCCGGCTCGCTCGTAGGATTCAACTGGCGGTCGACGCTCTATCCGCTAGAGAGAAGTTGACCATGTACGCAGAACACGGGGCGCCGGTGAGTCAGCGCTTCGACACCTAGAGTGCGATCGCGTCACGGCGGCCAGCCACCGAGCGCAGCCGAGCTCTGGGCGAAGGACATTCTTGAACGGACTCTGCAGGTACGTGTCGACTTCCACGACGATGGTCGGCAGAACGGCATGCACGATCTCAGCTTCGTGCCCCCCGGAGGTGGATCCGCCGCTGTGGAGGTCAAGACAGCCACCGACGCAGCAGCCACGGAGCTTTGGAAGGTGGCCAACGGCTCAACGCAGCCGGTGGACGCGCCTGGCTTGCGCGACTTGTGGTCGGTAGCCGTGCGGGCAGGCACCTCGCTCCAACGTGTCAAGCGTCAACTTCCGGACTTCTTGGCTGACCTAGAGCGCGACAACATGACTGCCTTCATCGCCGGCCAGGACTGGTCACGTGTAGACCGCAGAGAACGCGCGGACTCGCTTGGCGTGCAATTTGCCAGCGCTCATCCGGCAGAGAAGGACGTGGGGGCCTACGTCATCAATGTGCGTCAAGATCCAATATGGTCGGGGGACGCGGACCCAGTCCTGGGCTGGCTCGAGGATTGGATCGAGAGCGAGCCGAGCGCGCGAAACCTGCGTGCGAAGCTCGCTAGATCAGGAGCAGACGAGAGGCACGCATTTATTGTTCTTCCAGCTTGGTCCACCGCACCAGTGGAAGTTGAGTGGCACATACATGGCGTGACTTCCCCTATGCCCGAGCGTGCCCCAGTGCTGCCATCCGAGCTTACTCACATATGGCTCGTATCCGTGTGGGGAACCACAGGCATCCGTTGGTCACCCGGCGTTACCGACGGTAAGTGGGAGCGCTTCTCAACCAAAGAGCCGTCTTGAACGCGCGCGGCCCCGACCCCGTGCGCCTAACTGTCTTCGAGGCATTTCTGGCGGGAATCGATGACCGTGAGCAGACCAGTTCTGCTTGGCGGACACAAATGCCCGCTACGATCCGCGCCCAGCCTGACTAGGACCGTATCCGTCAAGGTGGATACTCACCCGTGGGTGAACCGACCTCATGGACGAGATCGCCCGTGACCAGCTCCTCACCGCAATTGAAATCGCCAGCGGCCTACCTGCTCGGCGTCACCGTCACCGCCAGCCAGCTCGACTACTGGACCCGCCGCGGCCGCATCACCCGCCGCACAGCCGCACCGCCGAAGGCCCGGCCGCTCTACCGCGTCGGCGACGTCCAAGACCACGTCGAGACGACTTCACCGGCCCGGACGAGTGCCTGATGGGGATGGGCCCGACTACGTTGCCCAGATGGCGACACTCACCATCCGCTGCGGCTCCTGCGACCGAATCGTCGCCGCGGACATCATCGGCGGGAGCCTTGCCAACGGCGCCGTTGCCTGGCTTCTCTGTCCCCACTGCGCAGACGGGAGCGTGAAGACAAGGAGCGGCGCCGTGTATCCGCCGGCGCCCGCAGGCGGCCCAGTACCGAACCTTCCGGACGACGTCGCCCAGGCATGGCGAGAAGCCCGCACAGCCCACGCCGTCGCGGCCTACACAGCCAGTGAAGTCATGTGCCGCAAGATCCTTATGCACATCGCAGTCGACGTCGCCGAGGCGCAGCCCGGTCGAAGCTTCGCCCAGTACATCGGCGACCTTAGCTCGGCCGGCTACGTCACCACCGGGCTGCGGACCACCATCGACCGTGTCCGCGCACGGGGCAACGCGGCCAACCACGAGCTGCCGGCTTCCACCGAGCGGGACTCCCTCACCACGCTCGCCATCACTGAGCACCTCCTCACCAGCGTCTACGCCTTCGCGGCGTCACCGGACGCTTGACGCGCGTGGTGAGCGAGCTAGTGCTTCTGGCCACGAACGATCAGCGTCTCAACTGGGGAGACGTGTCGGGTTGGATTACTGCCGCTATAGCCGCAGCTGCGCTTGTCGCGGCGAGCGTCGCCGCGCGCGCGGCCGTGCACGCCGCCCGCGCGGCCACTGAGCAGATGCACCTAGCGCGTCAGCAGCTCGACCTCATCCACACCGAACAGCGCGAAGCCCAAGCCCGAGCCGTCTCCGTCCGGCTGGAAGGCGACATCGAGACCGAGGGCGGAGGGTGGATCTCGGGACACGTGGTCGTCACGAACGCCCATCCTGCGTCCCTGCGCGACGCTAGCTTCACCGTGACCCACGAAGACTCAAAAAAGACCCTCCCAACGGAGCACCATCGGGTCATCGGGCCGGGTGAGCACAGGTACTTGCTTGACCTGCGAACGATGGACACTCCCGACGATCTGAATCGCATCCGCACAGTCTTCGACTTCACCCATGCGCGCGGCGCGCTATGGCGGCTTGAGGACGGGCTGCTCAGCCACCTTCGCAACACCACTGATCAGGCTCGATCAATCGACAACGGCGTGGCCGAAGTCCAGCGCGCCCCCGGCGCGCCCAGCGCGCAATACGGGTCCGACCTGCTTCTCCCGCCCCGTCACGCGAGGAACGTGACCCCGCCACCACCACGTGCCCCGGCCCACCAGCCGGGGCTCAGTCGTAAGGGGCCTGCTCCCAGGGCCCACGCCAAATCCGCGCGGCGGACCCGGCCCAGGTGACCACGACATCGGAAGCACCTAAGTTGCCCCTAAGCCTGTGGGGAGCGGGTGGCCATGGCGACGGTGAGATCACCGCCGAGCCAGGGGGCGCACGCTTCCGAACCGGACGGGCCGGTGAGAACTTCCTGTACTCCGTCAAGGCGGCCTGTCGGCCGCTCGGCTGCGGGCGGCGCTTCGCGCCGTCCTCGCCGGAGACCGGTATCGCCCGCTGCTTGCAAACACAGGGCGGGTGGTCCGCGGCGTGGGCACCAGGCCAAACGGCAAGGTGGAGTGGCCGCTTGGTGGCACTTGATGACGGAACCAGATGACGGAACTAGCGTGGCACTGTGAACACCGCGACGGTCAACTCTATGGTCAGCGCCGGCGCAGGCTTGGTCGGCGCTCTCATCGGCACGAGTAGCTCGCTGGCGGCTCAGCGGGGCCAGAGACGGGCCACTCGAGAGGATGAAGTCGCGCGAGAGACGCGGGCCGAAGAGCGGCGTCTGGCCGACGCCCTAGAGCAGCGCCGGCGGGAGGCAGCGGAACACTGCGACGAGCTGCTTGCGCGCCTGGCCCAGGCCTCCCAGGTCCCCGAGACGGATCCAGCAGGCGTAATGCGCTTCGAGGGGAGTGTGGCTCTGGCGCTGCAAGCACAGATCTCAAGCGCGAGCGTGCTACTTCCGGACGATCTTCGGGAGCGAGTTGATGAGGCGTCTCGGCTTCTAATGAATGCGGACGCCATTGGGACAGGTCGGCATAGCCAATACTCACGATTCCATTACCGGTCGGTCTGGTCCATCTCCAAGAACACCTTCGAGGACGTACATGCTGCTATTGCCGCCTGGCTGCAGCGCTTGCCGTTGCCGGATCGCACGGCTGCGCTGTTGGAGGACCTGGCTGCGTTCACCGATTACACGGACTATTTAAGCGAACTATATGCGCAACAGGATGACGGCTCCTTGTCGAAGGCTAGGGAGGACTTCTTCAGGACTCACCCAGACCTCAGGGGACCAGAACTGTGACGCACTGCCCGCGGCTGACCTTGTCAGGCGAGTAGTCGTCGAACGGCCCTGCTGCCACCGATTCTGGCGGTGACGACCTCGGATCAGGCTTCTGCGGCGACCTCCCTCCTGGGTAGCGTCGCGAAGGTATCGGTCTCCCCGCTGACCTGGACAGGCCATGTCTACTCGATCAAGATGACTCCCATGACGCAGCCGCTGTCCTCGGTCGAACTCGCGAACCGCCTACGTACTTCTCTGCGCGATCTTCATTCCAGCAGCCGCGTCATCCACGAGTGGCAGGTCGAAGTGACGGCTGCAGATGAAGGCCCTGACCGGGTCGTGCACATCCGGTTGGCTCCTGACGCGGCCCAGGTACTCCTTGATGAGCTGGACTGGGCACACGACCAGTCGAGGTAGTCCGAGGCCGTCCTGGAACTGGCTGACGAGAACGGGCACGCGGCCACGTGCCTGCTACGTGCCTGTAGCTCGGCGTTGCGGCGGCCAACCTGGGCCGTCTCTCGCATGAACGCGCAGGTCAGCGGCTCACGGCTGCCGCCGCTGGGGCGAGAAGGTTACTGGCAGCAGCTTTGCAAGGCGGGGGTTAGGAATTCAGTTCCCCTCAGCTGCGCTGCGGAAACGTGCGCCACCCGCTCACCGAAGCGACCGCGAACGGCCCGGTGTGGCCCCCGGTCTAGCCAGCGCTTCCGGGCGCAAGGTCCCCAGCTCGCGTTGGCGCAGTCCTGGATGAACACGTCGGCGCCGGACTCCGCCTGTTGACGGGCGGGTACGGGCCAGGTCATGACCACCCGTGGCTTGCTCATGACGCTGGACGCCAAGGCTGGGAAGGAGGACGAGCTCGAGGCTCTGCTCCTCGCGGCGTTGCCCATGGCCGTGGCCGAACCCGCGACGACGGCATGGTTCGCGCTCCGCGCCGGTAAAGGCGAGTACGAGATCTTCGACGCGTTTCCCGACGATGCCGGCCGTGACGCGCACCTCAGTGGAGCCATCGCCGCCGCGGTCCGGGACCAGGCGGACCTGCTGGACGCAGAGCCCCGCGTCGAGGCCATCGAGATCCTGGCGGACAAGCGCACGCCGGGCATCGTCAGGAAGGGGCTGCTGCTGCGGCTGCCCATCAAGGAGGCGCACCGGGACGACGCCGCCGCGTTCCTCCGGAGCGGCAGGGACATCGTCGCCCAGGAACCGGACACCACGTCCTGGTTCGCTCTCCGCTTCGCGAACGGTGACCACGGCGTCTTCGACGTGTTCCCGGACAGCAAGGGACGCCGGGCGCACCTCGCCGGGAAGATCCCGCAGCAGCTCGCGCTGCACGGCCTCCCGTGGCTGGCAGGCCTGCCGCACATGTCGTTCCTCGACGTCGTCGCCGACACGGTCGAGGTCGAGATCGACCTGTAGGCACGTCACGGCACCCGTGCTCTCCCGGCTCCGCGGCCGGATACTGATCGCATGGCCAGCACGCAGCGGGAACGCGAAGAGAAGTTCGAGATCGCGGATGAGGTCGACGTCCCCGACCTGGTGACCCTCCTGCCGACAGGCGGCCGGCTGGAGCGGGACACCGTCCGGCTGCACTCGACGTACTACGACACCGCCGACGGCGCGCTGCTCCGACTGCGGATGACGCTGCGCCGCCGGGAGGGCGACACCGACACGGGGTGGCACCTCAAGCTGCCCGCCGGGGAGGCGCGCACCGAGGTGCACGTCCCGCTCGACGGGGCGGACCTCCCGGCGGAGCTCCGGGAACTGGTCGCCGGCGCCGCGGGCGACGCCCCGCTCGTCACGGTGGCGACGATCGTCACCGAGCGTCGGCGGCAGCGGCTCCTCGTCGCGGACGGCGCGCTGCTGCTGGAAGTCGCCGACGACCGCGTCGCGGCCAGCCGCCCCGACAGTCCGCCCACCACCTGGCGGGAGCTCGAGGTCGAGCTCGGCGACGCCGGCTCGGAGAAGCTGCTGGCGCGGGCCGCGGACCTGCTCTGCGGGGCGGGTGCCAGCCCGGCGGCCGCGCCGTCCAAGCTGGCCCGGGCGCTCGGCCGGCAGGCCCCGGAACGGCGCGCGGGTGCCCTGCAGCGGTACATCGACCAGCAGGTGGACGCGCTGGTGGCCGGGGACGTGGCCCTGCGGCGGGGCGAGAACCCGGTCCACGCCACCCGGGTGGGCACGCGGCGGCTGCGCAGCACGCTCCGGATCTTCGGCGCCTGCTTCGACCCGGCAGCCGCCACGGCGCTCGACGGCGAGCTCGCCTGGTACGCCGGGCTGCTCGGCGAGGTGCGCGACCGCGAGGTCCTGCGGGCGCGGTTCGCCGCCGCGGTGGCCGACCTGCCCGCGGAGCTGGTCCTCGGCCCGGTCGCCCAGCACCTCGACACCACGCTGGCCGCCGAGCAGCAGGCCGCGCGGGACGCCCTGCTGGCGGAGATGTCGGGGGAGCGGTACCGGGCCCTGCTCGCCACGCTCGCGACCTGGTCGGCCGGGCCGCCCCTGACGGAGACCGGGCAGCAGGGCGATCCGGTGCTGCGGCGGTCCGCCGAGACGGCGACCCGGAAGGCCGACACGCGGCTGCGCCAGGTGCTCCGCGACGGCTCCGACGACGAGCAGCTGCACCGGGCCCGGAAGGCCGCGAAGCGGGCCCGCTACGCGTCGGAGCTGGCCGCGCCGGTCGTCGGGCGCAAGCAGGCGACGAAGGCGGTGAAGCGGTACACCCGCGTCCAGAAGGTCCTGGGCGACCAGCACGACAGCGTGGTCGCCGCCGAGGTCCTGCGCCGGCTGGCGGCGGAGCCGGCCGTGGGTCCCTGCGGGTTCACGTTCGGAGTGCTGCACGCCCGGGAGATCGCCGCCGCGGCGGCCGGCCGGCGGACGGTGGCGAAGCTGCGGTAGCCGCCGCTCAGGCGGTGGGGCCGGCGAGGTCCCAGCCCGCTGCGTGGCTGTCCCGGTGCACGTCGCGGCGCTGGACCACCTCGCCGCAGACCGTGCACACCGGCCGGGTCTGCAGCTCGTGGTCGTGGTGCAGCACCGTCACGGGCGGGGTGTCGACGGCCCACTTGTCGCCCCACTCCAGCAGCGACTGCAGGACGGGCGCCAGGTCGAGCCCCGCGGCGGTGAGGTGGTAGTCGGAGCGCTGCGGCGACTCCGAGTAGACCCGCTTCTCCAGCACCCCCGTGGCGACCAGCGTCTTCAGCCGGGCGGCCAGCCGGTCGCGCGGCGCCCCGGTGTTCCGCACGATCTGGCTGAAGCGGTGGTTGCCGAACATCACCTCGCGGACCGCCAGCAGGGACCAGCGGTCGCCGACCAGCGCCAGCGCCGACGCGATGGAGCAGGGTCGCCCGGGCAGTGCCTCCTGCAGCGGGAGCGGGGAAGTCATGAGCGC